>JAPYUM010000047.1:0-8727 GCA_029940535.1 Vicinamibacterales bacterium | reverse complement strand
TGCGCCTCGAGCTGGCCGCCAGCGAGCCGGCCGTCGTCGACCCGGTCGGTGTGACCTTCGATGCCGACGGCCGGATGTATGTCGTCGAGATGGGCGGCTACCCCACTCGGCCCGAAGGGTCCCCACCGCTGGGCCGGGTCAAGCGCCTGGTCGATCAGGACCTGGACGGTTTCTACGAAACGTGGACACTCTTCGCCGATGGCCTGCAGTATCCGACCTCGGTGCTACCGTGGCGCGACGGCGTGCTGGTGACCCAGCCGCCCGACATCCTGTTTCTGCGTGACGACGACGGTGACGGCGTGGCCGACACCCGCGAGTTGCTCTTCTCAGGCTTCCCGGTCGGTAACACCCAGCACAACATCAACGGTCTCACCTGGGGGCTCGACAACTGGGTCTACGCTGCCAATGGTGGCAACCACGGCGAGGGGTATGCCCTGGACGCACCGGACGCCGTCGTGTCGATCCGCGGCACCGACTTCCGGTTCCGACCCGACACCGGCGAGCTCGAACCCTCGTTCGAGACCACCGGCGGCCACGGCATCGCCTTCGACGCCTGGGGCCGCATGTTCGGGACGCACAATCTGAATCACATTCAGCACATGGTGTTCCCGAGCGCCGAGCTCTCTCGCAATCCGCATCTTTCGGTGCCGACGACGCGCGACATGATCTCGGACCATGGTTCGTCGGCGCCGCTCTTCCAGATCTCAGACGCCGAGACACGGGTCAATCACCCGGAGCAATCCGGCCGCTTCTCCGGCGGGTCGGGCATCGCCTTCTACGGCGGTGGCGCGCTGCCACCCGCCTACAACGACAGCCTGTTCGTGAACGACGTGGTGGTCAACGTCGTGCATCAGGACGTCATCGAAGCCAACGGCCCCACCTTCACGGCGACTCGCCGCGCCGAAGGTGTGGAACTGCTGGCCGGCCGCGACAACTGGTTCCGCCCCGTGACGCTGTCCACCGGGCCCGATGGGGCGTTGTATGTCGTCGACATGCATCGCGCGGTGATCGAGCATCCCGAGTGGATACCGGACGCCGTGGAAGCGACGCTCGACGTGCGGGCCGGCGACGACAAAGGACGCATCTACCGGATCGTGCCGCGCGACGGGCTGACCCCGGTGCGCCCAGGCCTGGCCTCGGCCGACCTGCCGACGTTGGTGGGAGCGCTCGCGCATCCGAACAAGTGGTGGCGCGACACGGCTCAGCGCGTGCTGGTAGAGCGGGCCGACCCGACCGCCGGACCGCTTGTCACCCAGTTGCTGCGCAGCAGCGATGTCGCGCTGGGTCGGCTCCACGCGTTGTGGACGCTGCGCGGACTCGAGGCGTTGGGCGCCGAGGACCTGCTCGCGGCGCTCTCCGATCCGGCACCCGGAGTCAGAGAGAACGCCCTGATCCTGGCGCAGCCGGACCTGGGCTCGTCAGAGACCCTTCGACGCGGCGTGGTCAATCTGGCCGACGACCCCGACGCCCGCGTGCGGATGCAGGTGGCCCTGACCCTGGGCCACGCCGACACGTCGGAGACACGGGACGGCCTGCAGACGATTCTCGCCCGGGACGCCGGACAGCGCTGGACCCGATACGCGGTGCTGGCCGGTGTGGACGACGGCGCGGCGAACGTGTTGCGCGCGCTGTTGGACACGGAGCCGGGGCCGCCCTCTGACAGGACTCTGGCCGGTGTGATGGACGCCATCCGTCACCTCGCCGCCACATCCGTGGCCGACGTCGACGGCGAGCTTTCGCCGCTGGTGCGGCTGGCTGGTAGCCCGGGCCTGGACACCGCCCGGCGCGCGGCGCTTCTCGATGGGCTGGCCGACGGCCTCGTTCGTCGTGAGGCCACACCCGACCTCAGCGCGGGAGCGGCCGCCAGCCTGGCCGGGCTGCTCACTTCCACCAGCACGCCGGTTGTGCGGGGCGCCCTGCGGGTGGCCGCCGGGGTCGAGGTCGACGAGTTGGCCGCTCGCGATCGGGCGATCGAGCGAGCGCGCGCGCGAGCCCTCGACCCAGATCTGACCCCCGAGGTTCGACTCGAAGAGGTCGCGTTGCTGGGTCTGGCCACCTACGAGCAGGTCGGCGAGACCTTGCTCGCGCTCATGGAACCGCAGGTCCCGCCGGCGCTGCAGACGGCCGCCGCCCGGGCCCTGGTCGGGCTCGACGCCGAGGCACGCGGCGCCGTGGCGATCGACCGCTGGCGACGGTCCGGGCCCGAGGTCAAGGGCATTCTGCTGGACATGCTGCTGCGGAATCGACCGTTTCATGCGCTGCTCGTGGACGCGCTGGAGACTGGGACGCTCACGGTGGGCGAGCTGAACCTCGATCTCGAGCAGCGACGTCGCCTGCTGCGGCGATCGAGCGACGCCATCCAGCGGCGCGCGGGCGCGCTGTTCGGCGACCACGAGTTCAGCAACCGTCAGGCGGTGGTCGAGCAGTGGCTTCCGGACGTGCTGGCCCGGCGGGGGAACGCCGCCCGTGGCGCCGCGCACTTCCAAACGCTGTGCGCGCAGTGCCACTTCTTTCGAGGTGTGGGCTACCCGGTCGGCCCCGACCTGGGCATGGCGTTCACCAAGGGCGAGGAAGATCTGCTGACCTCGATTCTCGACCCCAGCGCCGCGCTCGCCCCGGAGTACGCCAACTATCTCCTAGAGACCGCCGACGGCGAGTTGCTGAACGGCATCATCAGTGCCGAGACGGCGAGCGGCATCACGCTCGCACGCGCCAACGGCGAGACCGACACGGTGCTCAGGAGCCAGATTGACGAGATCCGAACCGAAGGCCGGTCGCTGATGCCGGACGGGCTGGAACAGGGGCTGGATGCTGGCGGACTGGCCGACCTGCTGGCATATCTGCGACAACATTCGCATTGACGGTCGACCCGGCACGGACGCGCGGTGTACCCGGAGCTGGCGCGCAACCGGGCGGCTTGCAGCCAGGAGTGAAGGAGACGAGACATGAGGATAGCGAGGCACCTCGCGGTGGGGGCACTGTTGGTGGCGCTTGTGTCGGCGGCCTCGGTGACGCATGCGCAGACGATGACGGCCGGGACCGCCAAAGGGGTCATCACCAACGACGAGTCGCTCGTCATGGTGAACGGGCGGATGTCCGAAGGCACGAGGGAGGATTTGCACGCCAGGGTCCTGGTGCTGAACGACGGGAGCAGCCGGCTGGTCTTCGTTACCTACGATTTGAATTGCCTGGACGTCGCGACACCCATCCTGCGACAGCGGGTGCGACGCGAGCTGGACATCGACTCGTCGCACCTGATCCTGCTGGCCACGCACAACCACAACGCGCCGATCCAGATCAATCCGGATAACTTCGCCTACGGGCGCGGGCTGGCCGACCAGATGTTCGGCCTCATCGAGGACGCGATCGCCGACGAGCAGGGGCCAGCGCGGGTCGAGTTCGGCTCGGGCGCCGGCTACTTCATCACCGCCCGGGGCAACGCGCCGGTCGACTACGAGATCCAGCTCCTGCAGGTCACGCGAGCCGGCGCCCCGGTGGCGATGCTGTTCAGCCACGGAACCCATCCCGCGCAGGCCTCACGCGCGATGATCGATACGGGTCACCCGGGGTACGCGATGGAGGAGATCGAAGCGGCGTTCCCCGGCGTGCTGGCGATGTACTCCGACGCTTCGGGTGGCAACCAGTTCCCGCGGCAGCCGCCTGACTGGCAGACGCGGGTCACGGCGGCGCGCGACACCGGGGCCGAGGCCTACGACAGGTTGCTCGAAACTCGCGCGCGCGAACTGGGGCACGAGCTGGCCGAGGCGGTGGCCGGTATCGCGCGCGGGCCGCTCCAGGACGTGACCGGTCCGATCACCAGCAGCATCGAGGTGGTGGGCCTGCCGTTGGCGCCACCGATCTCGCGCGACGAGGCGTTGACGCTGGCCGAGCAGTTTCCGGTCGACGTCGGGCTCGTCCACTACCCCCACGAGCATCGCAGTACCAACTGGGTCCGGATGCTGCTGCGGTACTACGACGAGGGCATCCCGTTTCCGACGACGACCACTGAGATGGTCTGTACCGACGACACTTACCTGATTCACGAGACCGACCGGGAGTTCCTGGACCGCTACGACGACCGTATTCACGACACCGCGCCCTGCATCTACAACGAGGTGATCGTGGCAAAGCTGGGCCCGATGCCGATCGTGGCGATGCAGGGCGAAATCTGCGCGCCGATCGGCGCCCGGATCAAGGATGTGTTTCGCGCCGACAGGCCGATCATGGTGTTCGGCTACATGGGCGAGCACAACCTGTATATTCCGACCCGGGAGTTGGTGCGGCTGAACGCCTATCAGGCCCAGGTCATCCAGATTCAGTACGCCTCACCCGTCGGCTGGGCGCCCGAGGTCGAGGACGCGATGGTGGGCCACGTCGTGCGCATGGTGGAAGCGATCCTGGACTGACACGCGATCACTGTTACAGGAGACTAGGGCGCGGGAACCCGAACGATGCGGTCTGCGCCGGCGATACCCCCAATCCAGATTTCGTCACCGACCTGGAGACCCACGGTGCCCATGAGGAAGTGCTCGTTTGATGGGTATCGGACGATCTCTTCCGCCGTCAGTTGGTCGGGGTCGACTCTGGCCACCCGCGAGGTCACACCGTCACATTGTTGGCTGCCCAGGCATTGTCCGAGCGCGGCGTCGTCGTCCCACATGTGGCCGGCCGCCAGCAAGGACCCGTCGGGCGCCCAGCGCACGTTGTCGATGTGAAACCCGACGTCGACCGAGTCCAGACGTACCGGCGTCTGTCCGCGCGAGAGCCGGACCAGTGACAGGGTGCCCCAGCCGCCGATATAGAACCAGCGGCCATCTGGCGACGAGACGAGACCGTTCGGCCCGTTCCACTCGCTCCCGGGCACCTCGGTCCAGCCGTCACCGGGCTGCCACTCCCACAGCTCGCCCAGGGGCCGGTTGAAGTGGGTCGCGGCAAAGCCCCGTCCGGGCAACGCCGTGACGGAGTTGAATGTGACCCCCTCGGGGGCTTCGACACATCCGCGCCAGGTCAGCCGCGGCGTTCCGACCCGGGCGTCTACTTCGAAGACCTCGATCGCTTCGCGGGCACCGTGCCGCACGACATACAGCGTATGTCGCCCATTGGTGCCGGGACGCAGGCTCAGGCCGTGCGGCCGGAACCCGCCGGTCACCGGGCCAGAGCACTCACCGTAGATGGCGTCGGGCCGCGACCCGTAGGTGGCGGTCGGAAAGAGCACCGACGACCCGTGGGTGCGGGTGTCGATCGCATAGAGATACCCGTCGTCCTCCATGCCGGCCGCGAGCACCCACGGGGCGTCTGGCACCGGCACCAGGTCCTCGGGGCTGACCGGACCGCACACGAATTGGATGTCGCCGTCCGGGCCGCATTGCGCCGCACTCGGAGCCGCGAGCACCAGCCCACCGAGGCCAGCCAGGAACAACACACGAGTCATTGTCGAGATCATATCGAGCCTGTCGACCGTCACTGCTGGTCTTGTGAGGCCAGCAGGCGTTTGAAGTTCTTGCCGAGGTCTTCGCCCAGGGTGGTGTCGGCGCCGAGCCGTTCGAGGATGCGGCCCACCTCTTCCTGTGTGTAGAAGGAGCCTGAGCGATACTCGCCCTGTGCGGCGATCATCCACGGGGTCTGGCCCCGCGCGTTGATGGCGTCGATGTTGGCGCCGCGCTCCACGAGGAATGGGACAAGGACCGTGCCGCCGAGGTAGACGGCGGCGTGCAATGGGGTCTGGTCGTAGTCGTTGGTGGCGTTCAAGTCGAGGCCCAAATCAAGCAGATAGGTGACTGTCTCGAGCGCTGTCTCCTGCAGCGGCAGGTTGTCGCCGAACCAGCGGCGGCCGTACTTGTCGGCGCCGTCCACGTAGTCGGCCCCGGCCGCGACCATCAACGCCGTAGTGCCGTCGTTGGCCCGAAGCATCGGATCGGCACCGGCGTCCACGAGGATGCGCATGATCTCGAGATCGCCAAAGCTGGCGGCCAGGAAGAACGGCGTTGTCCCGAGGTTGGAGGGTGTCAGTCCGTTGTCCTGGTTGATCCGCCGCGAGACGAACGGCAGCCGCCTTTCGAGTCTGGCGTCCGGATCGGCGCCACGCTCGAGGAGCGCGGTGACCACCTCCGGCATGATCCGTTGCACTGCGGCATGAAGCGCGGTGCGCCCGGCGCCGGCATGATTCGGGTCGGCGCCACGTTCCAGCAGGAAGAGCGCCATTTCGGCGTGCTCGCTGTCTATCGCCACCAGTAGCGCGGCCGCCTCGGTGTCCTCCACGAACCGGGTCCGGGCGTTGGTGTTGCCACCAATCCCGTCCGGAGCCGACTCGTTCACGTCGGCACCCGCCGACAGCAATAGCCTGGCCGCCTCGATGTTGCCCTGCTGCGCGGCGAACAGGAACGGGGTGAAGCGATTCGTGGAACGCGTCGACACCGACCCGCCCACTTCGAGCAGCACCCGTGCGACCGGCGTGTGATTCTCGGCGATGGCTCGCATGAGCGCCGTCTGGCCCAATGTGGCCTCGACCGTGTTGGGATCGGCGCCGGCCGCCAGCAGGCTGCGCACGACGTCCAAATTGCCGACCCGCGCCGCGGTCATGAGCGGGGTTTCACCGTTCGTGCGGGCCAGGTTGGCGTCAGCACCCGCCGTCAGCAGTATCTGGACCACGGGGAGACTGCCGTTGAGACAGGCCAGAGCCAGCGGAGTGGTGCCGTGATCGTCAACCGCGTTCACCGCTGCCCCCGTGTCGAGCAACAAGGTGACCAGCGGCGCGGCATCGCGGTGTGCCACCCAATGGAGCGCCGTCGTACCGTCGCCATACCGGCTGTTCGGGTCGGTACCGTTCGTCAGGAGACGACGGACCGTGTCGGCGTCGGTCTGGCGCGCCGCGGTGATGAGTTGGAGACCGTCCGGGGATGTCTGTGCGCGTGCCGGCAGTGCGGCCAACAGCAGTCCGGACGCCATCACCAGACATAACGCGGGCGCGCCGGTTCGGAATTTTCCTCGACAGAAAGTGAGAGACGGGCGCGTATGCGGCTGATGGATCATGCTCTTATGGAGGTTTCCGTTGGCCGTATCTGCCGTAGAGCAGCAGGGCGGCGAAGAAAAGGAACACGAGCTGGGCAGTTCGGGACTGACCATGCGTTGCGGTCGCTCCGATCGTTCGAGACGATTCACGCGGCTCCGATGAGGGCCGCCGGCACCTTGACTCTCCGTGGTAGCCCTCATGATAATTCACCCGAACACTCTTGCGCACAAGACCCGAGCTGTGGTCCGGCCCCGCCACCCGATGACACTACGCCAGCTGTTCGCCGTCGCCGTCGCCGTCCCGTGCATCGGTGTGAGCGCGGGAGCGGCACAGACCACCGGCACTGCCGGCGATGATCAGGCGCTGATTCAGCGTCACTGTCTCGGCTGTCATAACGACCGCACGCTGGCGGCGGGCCTCTCGCTGCAGGGGATCGACATCGAGACTGCGGGTCGGAATCCGGACGAAATCGAGCTCTGGGAGAAGGTGGTCCGGAAGCTGCGCACCCGCGCTATGCCGCCCCCCGGTCGGCCGAAACCGTCTGAGGCCGAGTACGAGGGGATGGCAGCCCGTCTTGAAACCGCGATCGATGCGGTAGCGCAGGCGTCTCCCAACCCGGGCCGACGACCCGCCGTCCACCGGCTGAACCGGGCCGAGTATGCGAACGCCGTCCGTGACCTGTTGGCCCTGGAGATCGATGCGCGGTCGCTCCTGCCGGCGGACGATTCGGGGTACGGGTTCGACAATATCGCGGACGTGTTGTCGGTCTCGCCGATGTTGACCGAGCGGTACCTGTCGGCCGCGAGGAAGGTCAGTCGTCTGGCGGTGGGGGACCCGTCGCTGGCGCCGACCACCGAAATTTTCGCCGTCGACAAGTATCTCAAGCAGGACGCACGGGTCAGCGACGACTTGCCGTTCGGGTCGCGCGGTGGCCTCGCCGTGCGGCACACCTTTCCGGTGGACGGCGACTATGTCGTGAAGGTCTACCTGTCGCGCACCTATGACGGGCGGCTCCGCGGGCTGGCGAATCGCCACGATGTCGAGGTGCGACTGGACGGCGCCCTGGTGGACACGATTGCCGTGGGTGGCCCGGTGGTTGATGCTGACGGGAATCCGCAGCGTCGTGACTACCGGAATTCCGCCGACGATGGTCAGGAGGTTCGGTTCACCAGTCCGGCCGGTCCGCATCTGCTGGCCGTGAGTTTTGTCGACCAGGCGTCGGTGCTCGAAGGTATGCGGCGGCCGCACTATGCGGTCACCAGCTACGAGTACGCGGGCGACCAGACCGTCGACCCTCGCCTCGGCCGCGTCGAGTTGCGCGGACCCTATGCCGTAACGGGGCGTGGCGATACGCCCAGTCGTCGGGCGCTGTTTACGTGTCACCCGCCGGCCGGCGTCACTCCGGCTGGTCCCGAAGAGGTGGCGTGCGCACGCGAGATACTGGCCGGCCTGGCGCGGCGGGCGTTTCGGCGGCCCGTGACGGACACCGATCTCGACATGCTGCTCGAGTTCTTTCACCTCGGTCGGGAGGAGCGCGACTTCGACGCCGGCATCGAGATGGCGCTTCGGCGCACGCTGGTGAGTCCAAATTTTCTGTTTCGGCGTGAGCGCGATCCCGACGGAGTGGCGGCGGAGGCGACCTACGCGATCAACGAGTCGGAACTCGCGGCCAGGCTGTCCTTCTTTCTGTGGAGCAGCATTCCTGACGACGAGCTGCT
>JAPYUM010000176.1:4503-5661 GCA_029940535.1 Vicinamibacterales bacterium | reverse complement strand
CCCGATCAATGGCGGCACGCTCTGCCCCAAGGGCGCGTCACAGATGCAGCTCGCCATCAGTCCACGCCTGCGGAAGAGCCCGATGTATCGCGCGGCGGGTGCCGACGAGTGGCAGGAAGTTGATTGGGACTTCGCGATGGACTGGTTCGCGCGCAAGTTCAAGGAATCGCGAGACAACACCTTTGTCGAGCGCGACGGACAGGGGCGCACCGTCAACCGCACCAATGGCATCGCTTGGGTCGGGAGCGCCACGGTCGCCAACGAGGACGCGTATCTGATCACAAAGACGATGCGCGCCATGGGACTGACCTACATAGACCATCAGGCTCGCATTTGACACAGCCCCACGGTGGCCAGTCTGGCCGCCACGTTCGGTCGGGGCGCGATGACCAATCACTGGAAAGACATCAAGAACGCTGATGTCGTCCTGGTCATGGGCGCCAACCCGGCCGAAAACCATCCCTGCGGTTTCAAGTGGGCGCTCGAAGCGCGTGACGAGAACAACGCGACGCTGGTCACGATCGACCCCCGTTTTACGCGCACCTCGGCCGTGGCGGACAAGCACCTGCAGATTCGGCCCGGGTCTGACATTGCCGTGCTCGGCGGGTTTATCCGGTACATGCTGGCCAACGATCTGCATCACGCCGACTACGTGCGGGCCCACACCAATGCGTCGTTCCTGGTCAGTGGCGAGTTCGGGTTCGAGGAGGGGCTGTTCTCGGGGTTCGACGAGGCCGCGAGCGCCTACGACAAAACGTCGTGGAGCTATCAGCGCGACGCCGACGGATTCGTGCGCCGTGACCCGACGCTCGAAGATCCTCGCTGTGCGTTCCAGCTCCTCAAGCAGCACTACGACCGCTACACGCCGGCGATGGCCGCCCAGATTTCCGGTTGCTCCGAGGAGAAGTTCCTCGAGATGGCCGACATCATCTGCTCGACCGGCCGAGCCGATCGCGTGGGCACCATCATGTATGCCGTCGGCTGGACCATGCACACGGTGGGCAGCCAGATCATCCGAACCGGCGCCATCCTGCAACTGCTACTTGGCAACATCGGTCGACCCGGTGGCGGCATCAACGCGATGCGTGGACACGCCAACGTGCAGGGGGCGACCGACCACGCCATCGTGGCCGGTATCCTGCCGGGCTACCTGAAGGT
>JAPYUM010000176.1:0-4403 GCA_029940535.1 Vicinamibacterales bacterium | reverse complement strand
AGGGGGCGACCGACCACGCCATCGTGGCCGGTATCCTGCCGGGCTACCTGAAGGTTCCGACCCCGGAGCAGGCGACGCTGCGCGACCACCTCGATGCGTCGACGCCCGCGCCGTTGGTGCCGGACACGGTGAACTACTGGGGAAACTATCCTAAGTTTCTCGTATCGCAGCTCAAGGCCTGGTTCGGCGACCACGCCACCGCCGCCAACGAGTTCGGGTATCAGTATTTGGGCAAGCAGGACGGAGACGCCACCTGGCTGTCCATCTGGGACCAGGTGCGGCAAGGCGAGGTCGAAGGGTTCGTCGCGCTCGGGTTCAATCCGTTGCTGGCCGGTCCCGATGTGCCACGACTGCTCGAGTCGATGTCGCGGCTCAAGTGGAAAGTGGTCATCGACCCGTTCATGCTCGACAGCGCCGAGTTCTGGCGGGCCCCCGGGATGAATCCGGCCGAGGTGCAGACCGAGGTGATGTACATGCCGACCACGCACTGGATCGAGCGTGACGGCTCGTTCACCAACAGTGGGCGGTGGGCGCAGTGGAAAGAGAAGGCCATCGACCCGCCAGACGGTGTGCGGTCAGACACCTACATTCTGTCGGAACTGTTCTGGCGGGTGAAGGAGCTGTACCAGCAGGACGGTGACGATGCGGTCTACAACGAGCCGATCCAGAATCTCACCTGGGACTATCTGAATCCGCGCGAGCCGACCCTGGTCGAACTGGCGAAAGAGATCAACGGGTACGACCGTGCCACCGGCCAACTGTTGTCCTCGTTTGGACAGCTCCAGGCCGACGGTGGCACGAGTTCGGGGAACTGGATCTATACGGGCAGCTATACCGAGGCGGGCAACGTGATGGCGAACCGGGGCACCGACGACCCGACCGGTCTGGGCATGCACCACGACTGGGCCTTCAGTTGGCCGCTGAACCGTCGGGTGCTGTACAACCGGGCCTCGGCTGACGCGGAAGGACGACCCTGGGACCAGGGCCGCGCTGGTATCGCCTGGAACGGACAGCGGTGGATCGGCGATGTGCCGGACTACGGTGCCACGACGCCGCCCGATGGGGCCGGCGCGTTCATCATGACCGAAGAGGGGGTGGCGCGTCTGTTCAGCAACCACCTGGCCGACGGTCCCTTTTCTGAGCACTACGAGCCGGTCGAGAGCCCCACGACCAACCCGCTGCATGACTCCGTTGCGGTGAACCCGGTCATCAATTGGTACGACGGGGTGCGCGAGACCCTGGCCGCTGAAGGCGACGATTTCCCCTACGCCTGTACCATCTACCGCGTGGTGGAGCACGAGCACTTCGTCACCCGGAACGTGCCGCTCCTGGTTGAGGCGATGCCCGATTTCTTTGTCGAAGTCCCTGAGGGGCTGGCGGCCGAGAAGGGGATCGAGAACGGCGGCCGGGCCCGGGTCTGGTCCAAGCGCGGGGAAGTGGAAGGCATCGCCATTGTCACCAAGCGAATCAAGCCGCTGATGGTCAACGGGCAGACCGTCTGGACCATCGGTATTCCGGTGCACTGGGGATTTGTCGGCATCACCCAGGGCTCGATGGCGAATCTGTTGACCCCGTATGTGGGCGACGCGAACACCCGCTGCCCCGAGTTCAAGGCGTTCTTGGTGAACGTCGAGCGCGTTGAGCCCAGGACGACCTAGCTCGGGTATTCACATGCCGGACAGTCTTGCGATTAAGCGCGTTTCAGCCACATCCAGCGCGCTGATCCCGCTCGACTCACTCCGGTCGGGTGGGCCGGTGTATTCGAAACTGGTCGACATTTCGAAATGCATCGGGTGCAAGGGGTGCGAGGTCGCCTGCAAGGAGTGGAACGACCTGAAGGTCGAGCAGACCACCAACTTCGGCAGTTTTCAGAGCCACCAGGACCTGTCGTCGAACACCTGGCTGTTGATGCGCTTCAACGAGGTTGAGGTCGGCGAGGACCTGAGTTGGATGATCAAGAAAGACGCCTGTCTCCACTGTGAGGAGCCGGGCTGTCTGTTCTCGTGTCCGGCGCCCGGCGCCATCGTGCAGTATCAGAACGGGATCGTCGACTTCAATCAGGACAACTGCATCGGGTGCCAGTACTGCGTCTCCGGCTGTCCGTTCGACATTCCACGGTTCGACAAGGAGACCAAGACCGTCGCCAAGTGCAACATGTGCATCGACCGGGTCGAGTCCGGTCTCGAGCCGGCCTGTGTGAAGACCTGTCCGACCAACGCCATCGAGTGGGGTATCAAGGACGACATGCTGGCCCAGGCCGAAAAGAAGGTCGAACGGCTGAACGAGCGCGGCTACGAGCATGCGGCCCTCTACAACCCAGGGGGGGTCGGCGGCACCCACATGATGTATGTCGTCCCGCACGGCGACCGGCTGGAGGACTACAGCTTGCCGGCGCACCCGAGCGCCAGCCCTGGTCAGCTCCGCGGCTTGAACGTCTTGCAGCGCATCGGGTCGTATCTGCTCGGCTTCGGTGTCATCTCCGCATTCGTCCACTTCCTCGCCGTGGGGCCAGAAACCCCGGAAGAGACTACCTGAAGCCCGTAGCCCGAACGAAGCCCGAGCCGATGCCCACCCCGCTCATTCACCGATTCTCTCTCCTCGAACGGCTCGTCCACTGGGTGGTCGGCCTCACCTTCGTCGTGCTCCTGGGAACCGGGCTCGCCTTTGCCTATCCGTCCCTCTTCTGGCTCACGACTCTCTTGGGCGGAGGAGCTGCCGCCCGGGTGCTTCACCCACAGATCGGCGCCCTGTTCGGCGTGGGGATCCTGGTCATGTTCGGGCTCTGGGTCCGCGACATGTTCCTCGACGGGCAGGACCGGGCCTGGCTCGGGGCGATCAAACACTACGCGGCGCACGATCGAGAGAAAGTGCCGCCGGCCGGAAAATACAATGCGGGGCAGAAGCTGTTTTTCTGGGTCCAGAGCATTCTCGGCATCGTGTTTGTGGTCACCGGTGGGATGTTGTGGTTCCCGGAGTCGTTCGGGGCCGCGTGGCTCAACACCGCGCGGTTGCTGCACTACGCGGCGACGCTGGGCGGTGGTCTCTTCCTGATCGTGCACGTGTATCTGGGGACCGTGGCCTATCCGGGCACCGCTCGCGGGATGATCGAGGGCAAAGTGACGCCGGGTTGGGCGAAGCTGCATCACCCGCGTTGGTCCGGCGATCGGGCCGATCGGTGATCCTCGGGGGACCACGGAGTCGTCGTTCGAATGTCGATCCCCGGTGGATCCTCAGAGCCCGGCGCGCCCGCACCCTTCTGGCTGACCGGCCTCACACGGCAGCGTTGCTCCAGTTCTATCTCTCGATCCTGGAACTCCAGACCGCCGTGTGCGCGCCGATCGACGTGTCCCACTGGGTGACGACGGTCGAGTCGCCCGGGGGTGGGGATGCACCTCGGCTCCAGCTCGAGCGGCTTCCGGTCAACGAGTTCTCCGTCACGTTTTCGACATTCTGTCGCGAGATGCCGGAGACCGCTCCTGCCCCAGTGACCCACGCGGCCGGCGCGATCGCCGGCGCGCGTGCGGAAACCCGGGTCGACCTGCTGATGACACTGCTGACGGGCGAGGAACTCGCCACCCCCAGCGGCGTACTTGGGTGCGAGCCCGCGCCGCTGGTGTTCCTGGCCCGCGCGTTTCTGTCCCCGGTGGCCGAGACCCTTTCCGCCCTGGCGCCGACTGGCGCGGCCGCGCCGGCTGCCGTCTGTCCACAATGCGGGTGGCCTCCGCAGGTGTCGCGACTCGAGGACGAGTCTCACACGCAGGGTGTCCGCCGCTTGGTGTGCGCGTTGTGCGCTGCCGCCTGGATCTTTCCGAGAGGCGTGTGCCCGGCCTGCGGTGTGTCAGGAGAGGAGGGTCTCGAGTTTCACGTCGACGAGGCCCTGCCACACCTGCGTGTAGAGGCGTGCAAGACCTGCCGTCACTATCTCAAATCGGTCGATCTCCGGGTGCTCGGTCTTGCCGAGCCGCTGGTCGACGATCTCGCCACCCCCGAGCTCGACTTGTGGGCGACTGAACAGGGGTTGGAGAAGATCGCGCCGAATCTCCTGGGGTTATGACGTAGACGGGGCTGTATCTCGCTCCACCGGACGTCGGTCTGAATCGCTGGAGCCTGGACGGGACCGATGGACATCCCCGAGGTGGATCGGGTCGCCGTTCTCCAGGATCCGCAGGGCGCCGTGTTCGGCATCAAACACGCCGGCTGGCGAAGCACCCGGCAAGGCGCTGCGTTCGCCCTCCACTCGACAAGAGCGGCCGGGTAGGACTCGTCCTGACCGTAGGGCCTGGGCCCAAGGTGCAGGCGCGGCTCGTCTCAGTCGTCGCTCTCGTCGTCCTCCAGCACCACCGCGGTACCGTAGGCCAGCAGTTCAGCCGCGGCACCCATGATCATCGAGGTCGAGAAGCGCA
>JAPYUM010000046.1 GCA_029940535.1 Vicinamibacterales bacterium | reverse complement strand
GCGGATCAGATTGCGCGCGAGATCGAACACCAGAATCTGTTCGCCCATGTCGAGCCGCGACCTCCACCAGCTTGCGGGTCCCTCCGACGTTGTTCTTCACCGCCTCACACGCGTTGTGCTCCATCAACGGCACATGCTTGTACGCGGCCGTGTGGAACACGATGTGTGGCCTGAATCGACTGAATACGTCTTCCAGCCGTTCTTCGTCGGTCACATCGCCCACGACAGGGCTGATGAGATGCTCAAACCCGAGTTCAATGAGTCCGTTGTGCAAGGAATAGAGGTCGGTCTCCGACCGCTCGAACAGCACGAGCTCGGCCGGTTCAACCCGGCAAATCTGCCGGCAGAGCTCCGATCCGATCGAACCGGCGGCGCCGGTCACGAGGACCCGCTGTCCGCGCACGAGAACTCTGACCGGGGTGAGATCGAGCCCTACCGGATCCCGACACAGCAGATCCTCGATGGAGAGGGTCCGTACGTCACTGACGGTGACGCCGCGACGCCGACGAGCGTGACCGCCACACGCATACCGCCCAGGCGGTCGCCGCCACGCAGGGTTGTCGAACCATGTCACATCAAGCCGTGCCAACGATCTCGATCGGGAGATCGTCCCGATCTCCCCATTCTTTCCATGAACCGATGTAGTTTCGCACCCGCTGGTAGCCGATGAGCCGGAGGGCCAAATAGCTGTGCGCGGCGCGGTAGCCGCCCTGACAGTAGCTGACCACTTCCTTCTCCCGGGTGATTCCTGCCTCGGCGTACATCTCCTGCAACGACTCCCCAGATTTGAACGCGCCGGTCTCATCAAGGTTACGCGTCCATTCGACGTGCACTGCGCCGGGGACAGCGCCCCCTCGCTTGGCGCGGACCGTCGTACCCTCATACTCGCCTTCGGTCCTGGTGTCGAGGATGGCGACATCCGGCGTATCGAGTCGGTCTCTCAGGTCGCGCCATGTCGCCAACCGCGTCTCGACGCCACCGACCTGCCAACGACTCGCCCGCGGGGTGACGACCTCCAGACTCACGAGGCGACCCTCGCGCTGCCAGGCGCCGACGCCCCCGTCGAGCAGGCTGACTTCGGGGTGCCCGAAGTACTCGAGAAACCAGAACGCGCGTGCCGCGCGGATGCCGGATTGGTCGTCGTACACCACGACCGGACGAGCCGGCTCGACTCCCCGCGACGCGAGCAGATGTCCGATCATCCAGAAAAAAGCGGCGAGCGGAGCCGGACTGGTGTCAATCAGACTGAGTCCGAACAGGTCGAGATGCACCGCACCCGGGAGGTGCCCGACCGCGAACTGCTCGGCGGGTCGAAGATCGAGCAACGTGGGCGAGCCGGGGCCGCCGATTCGCTGAGCCAGCGCCTTGGTGCCGGTCAGCAAATGAGGATTCGCATACCCCTTCGGGTTGTCATGCGTTGTCATGCAGTGAAGCCTGCTCCTGAACCTGATTCTCGCACAGGGGTGCCGGCGGGCAGTAGACGGCCCCCTGTGTACCTACAGAAACGCATATCTGAACAGAAACAGCCCGGCGAAGAGGTAGACGAGCCAGTGCGCTTCACCGCCACGCCTGGTCGCGACCTTGAGCACCGTGAAGGCGATGAACCCGAACGCGATCCCGTCAGTGATGCTGACCGCGAGCGGCATCACCATCAGCGTCAGAAAAGCGGGCAAGGCCTCGGTTGGGTCGTCCCACTCGATATGCCGTACGCCCTTCACCATCATCGTGCCTACCAGAATCAGCGCCGGCGCCACGGCTGGATACAACGTGACGCCACCGCCCGCATCGTAGCCACTGCCGATCATTCCCACGAGTGGCGAGAAAAACAGCGACAGAAGAAACAGGGCAGCGATCACAACCGCGGTCAATCCGGTTCGCCCGCCGGCTGAGACGCCGGTGGCACTCTCGACGTAGGCGGTCACCGTGGAGGTACCCAATGCGGCGCCCGCGACGGTTCCGACCGCGTCAGCCAGCAACGCGCCACGCGCCCTCGGCAACACGCCGTCACGCATCAGGCCGGCCTGTTCACCCACCGCCACGAGAGTGCCGACCGAATCGAACAACGCCAGGAAGAAAAACACGAAGATGACTGACGCAAACTCGATGCGAAAGGCACCAAGCGGATCGAATTGCCCGAGCGTCGGCAGGATCGAGGGCGGCAGCGCGGCCACGCCCTGAAAGCGTGCAAGCCCGCCGGCCCACGCCGCGGCCGTGGAGACCAGTATCCCGATCAGAATCGCGCCGTGGATACCCCGTGCCCACAATACCGCGGTCACCACCAACCCGAGCAGGGCCACCAGCACCGGCGGGGTGCGCAGATCGCCGAGGGCCACCAGGGTGCCAGGCGAGGCGACCACGATGCCAGCCCATTGCAACCCGATCGTCGCGATGAGCAGACCAATCCCAGCCGCAATGGCGTGCTTCAACGAACGTGGAATGGCCACGATAAGCCGCTCCCTGAGCCCGAAACCGGCCGTGGCAACGAAGAGCAGACCCGCGATGGCGACACCGCCCAGCGCCACCTGCCACGGCACGTCCATCGCCACCACCACCGTGAAGACGAAGTAGAAGTTGTGGCCCATCGCGGGAGCGACCGCGATCGGGTAGTTCGCCAGGCCCGCCATCAGAAGTGTGGCAAACGCGGAGGCGAGGCAGGTGGCGACGAAAACGGCCCCAAAGTCGAGACCGATGGAGCTCATCAGCGCCGGCTGAACGAACAGGATGTAGGCCAGCGTGAGGAACGTGGTCACGCCGGCCAAAATCTCCGTTCGGGGGGTGGTCCCCTGTTCGGTTAGGTGAAACCAGCGCTCGAGGGCACCGACGTCCGCGTTGGTCATCGTTCAGGGTTCAAGGCTCTGGGCTCGAGGCTCAAGGCGCAGGACAGACTCAACTGAGCGCCCATTCTTCGCCGTCCACACGCACACGACCTTCGTCCCGCAACTTGATCAAATGCGACAGCACGCTCTCCTTCGCGAGCAGCCGAAGCTCCGCCCGGACGCCCTGGTACAGGCGCTCCACAATCACATCCGGGTGTCGCGCGCCGGCCCGCATGACGTCAATGATCTGATCCTCCCGCCGCTGGCGATGCTCGAGGTAACCGTCAATGACGGAGCCCGGCGCATCGATGGCGCTCCCGTGGGCCGGTAGCATGCGCGCCGGAGCCAGATCTCGTACCCGCCGGAGCGACGCGAGATATTGCGTCAAGCTGCCCCCACGAGAACTCGGGATGACCACGGAGCTACCCAGCACGACCAGGTCACCGCAAAACAACGTGCCCCCCGCCTCGTCGAAGAAACACAGATGGTCCGGTGCGTGACCGGGGGTGTGCACCGTTCTCAGCGTCCCGTCCCCGGCCGGAATCGGGTCGCCGTCCGCGACCGGTTGGAAGTCGACCGAGTGCCGCGTGTCGCGCTCCAGCCACGGCATCTTTCGGAACACGGCGGTTGGCCATCGGGCCGCGATCGGGTCGCAGCCATCCGCGTGGTCGGGATGTGCGTGAGTCACCAGCACCTGGGTGAGACTCGCCGCCCCGAGCGCGCCGGCCAGCCCATCCAGGTGGGAAGGTTGGCCCGTGGCCGCGTCCACGAGAGTCGGAATCTTCCCGGAAATGAAATAGGTGTTGTTGCCGGCGCCGGTATACGGCCCGGGGTTGTCGCCGAAAACCAGTGTGGTATTCACAGGGGGCCCGAGAGGAGGTCTGTTTGACGAACCGACAAAAGCGATGACAATTATACGCGTGCCTGATCCCACCGAAGAGTCGTTCACGTCCGATGAGCGTCGTGCGCTGACGCCCTATTTCACCAATCTTGACCAGCCGGTCTTCGCGCTACGCAACCTCCCTGAGGTGGTCAAGGGCGCCCTGTTCGCTCGATACTCGCGTTCCGCGAAATCGATTCGACGACTGTTTCTCGACGAGTTCCTGGACAGTGTGGTCGGCGACACCGTCCACGCCGGGATCGGAACTGAGCGCGCAGAGCGTCTGTACGAGCGCGTCTTCGGCGACTACGGCGACGACTCGGTCGCCCAGCTCGGCGGAGCGCACCTGGCGTGCGAAGGGGTGTCGAACGTACTGACGAAGGTCCTCGAGCGTGGTCGTCTCATGGCCTACCTCGAGCAGTCGACGCGGTATGTGCCGTATACCGATCGACCGGGCGGCGGATGGAAGTACCTGACGCCCCCCGAGTTGGAGGGGCACCCGCTCCGAGCCCCGTATCAGGCGACCCTCGATGACGCGTTCCAGACCTACAGCCGATGGATCGAGCCGGCCCAGGCGTACTACCGCCGTCGGCACCCACAGTCGTCGACCGACTCGGACGGCGTGTACCGAGCCGCTATCCGGGCCAAGGCCCTGGACACGCTTCGGGGACTCTTGCCGGCGGCCACTCGCTCCAACGTTGGTATCTTCGGCACCGGTCAGGCGTTCGAGCACCTACTGCTGCGCCTGCGCGCCCATCCGCTCGCCGAAGCCCGCGACTGCGCCGACCTCATGCTCAGGGAGCTTCGGCGGCTCATCCCCGCCTTTCTGACCCGAGTCGACCGAGAAGACCGCGGGGTTCGTTGGAGTCGCTACCTCACCGAGACGCGGAGTGAGACGGGTGCGATCGCGGCCCGTCTGCTTGGACAGATCGACCCCGACCCCCGGCCAGAGGTGGCGCTGACGGAATTCGACCCGGAGGGCGAGGTCAAGGTTGTCGCGGCGGCCTTGTACGAGTCTTCCCGTCTCTCAGAAAACCAACTTCTGGAGATTGCGCGACGCATGGGTGCCGACGAGCGGGCCACGGTGCTGCGCGCCTATATCGGGAATCGCGCGAACCGACGTCATCGACCAGGGCGGGCGTTCGAGCGGACGACGTACTCGTTCGAGATGCTGTCGGACTATGGCGCGTTCCGCGACCTGCAGCGCCATCGACTGCTCACCATCGAATGGCAAGAACTGACGACGGACCACGGCTACACCGAGCCGGCCGCCATCGAGGAGCTCGGAGCCGTGGATGACTGGCGGCGGGTCATGGACCGAACGGCCGAGATGCACCAGGCGCTGCGCGCCGAGTCCACCCAACTCGCACAATACACGGTGGCCATGGCCTACCGGATCCGATACCGGATGCAGATGAACGCCCGCGAAGCCATGCACGTGATCGAGCTGCGGACGTCTCCCCAGGGCCACCCTGCCTACCGGCGGGTCTGCCAGCGCATGCACCGTCTCATTGCCGAAGAGGCGGGCCACCAGGCCATTGCCGACGCGATGACATTCGCCGACCACTCAGCCGTTGCCCTCGAACGGCTGAGCGCGGAGCGAAACTCCGAGCGTCGCCGAGAGGCACAACCGGGCGCAGAATGAGGACACTGACCAGGGTCCGGAGCGAGGTCCTACTCGTCGTTCTTCGACCAGAATCGCGAGTATTCGTCCAAGAAGGTCAGACTGTCGAAGGCGGTCATCCGGTCAAAAAACAGCACGCCATCCAGATGATCCGTCTCGTGTTGAATCACCCGCGCCGGAAAGCCGTTCGCCGTCATCGAAATAGGTTTTCCATGACGATCCAAGGCCCGGATCCGGATCTCCAGGGCTCGAGAGACGCGCCCCCGGATGTCCGGGATGCTGAGACACCCCTCCCAGTCTTCCTCTACCACTGAGCCGATCTGACTGACCTCCGGATTGATGATGACGACCGGCGCCATCGTTCCATCGTCGTCGTCGACGCCCGCCACGAACAATCTGATGCTCTCGTGGACCTGGGGACCGGCCAGACCGATGCCCTGACTGTCGTGCATCGTCTCGAACATATCGTCGATGAGGCGCTGGATACGAGGTGTCGCGATCTCAGTGCCGTCGAGCGGTCGAGCTCGCTCGCGAAGCACCGGATGCCCCATCCGGGCGACCTTCAAGATGGACATGGGACCGAATTATACGTGAGAGCCCTGGTCGGCATGAGCTGTCTCTGAAATCGCGGGGTCCGGCCGATCAGTCGGGAGGAAGTGGACTTGCCGGGAGTATGCTAGTGCCGTGTCCGCGTCATTGAGCGTCGACCGGACGGGTTCACCGGATGCACTTTCACGACAAGGACGGCGGCTACCGCTACTGCCCGGCGTGTGGCCACGCACTCGAGTCCCGCCAGCTGAAGGCTGGAGACCCGAAGCGGCTGGTCTGCACGAAATGTGAGTTCGTGCTGTATCTGGACCCCAAAGTGGCGGTCGGCACCATCATCGCGATGGAGGACGGTCGGATCGTCCTGGTGCGACGCGCCATCGAGCCGGGTTACGGACGTTGGGTGTTTCCAGGCGGGTATGTCGACCGGGGAGAGGTCGTCAGCTCCGCGGCCCTCCGAGAAGCCCGCGAAGAAGCCGGGATCGAGATCCGGCTCGATGGACTCGTCAGTATCTACTCATACCCGGGACGCCCACCGGTCATCATCGTCTACGCGGCGACGGCAACCTCCGGCGAACTCCACCACGACGACGAGAGTCTGGAGATCGGGACATTCAGCGAGGATGAGATCCCCTGGTCAGACCTGGCGTTCCGCAGCACCCACGAAGCGCTGCGCGACTACTACGCCGGTGTCCTCCACACCCACACTCGGTAGAGGTTTTCCGACGAGGCGCCCGCGTGGACGGCGTTGCTTCCTCGGTCACATGCCACCTGCGTGCTCCCTCGTCGCGCCTTCCCACGCAGATGCCTCGTCAGAAAACCTCCGCGGACGTTTCAGTGACCTGCTAGGCCACTACGCGTGATGCAGGCTTGGCGGGGAAACTGAGGTCCCGCCGGACGGCCGACGTCACGGCCTCTTCGACCAGGCGTTCCACTTCCAACCCCTGCTCGGCCGCGTCCACCTGGCGGGCCCGCGCCTTGGTGGCCGGATGCTTCGGCGTGAACAAGGTGCAGCAGTCCTCGTCCGGGATAATCGACACCTCATACGTGCCAAGCCGCCGCGCCTCCTGCACGATCTCGTCCTTGTCCATCCCGACGAGGGGTCGAAGCACCGGCAGCGACGCCACTGAATCGATGACGGCCATGTTGTCGAGGGTTTGCGAGGCGACCTGGCCAACTGCCTCCCCCGTGACAAGCGCCAGAGCCCCGCTCGCGAGCGCTATCCGTTCCGCGATCCGCAACATCAGCCGCCGATAGACGACGACCCGCAACGGGGGCGGAACCGCCAAGACCACCTGGCGTTGTATGTCGCCGAACGCCACGAGGTAGAGCCGAGTGTCGAGCTGAGAGCGGGTCAACCGATCGGCAATCTCCGCCACTTTGTCCTGTGACGTGTGGGACAAGATAGGGTAGCTGTGGAAGTGAATCAGCCGGACCCGACACCCCCGTTTGACCATTCGGTAGGCGGCCACCGGTGAATCGATCCCGCCCGAGAGTAGACACGCAACGCGACCGCTCACTCCGCTGGGAAGCCCGCCAGCGCCAGGTTCCTTGTGGAGGTAACAGAACGCCTCGTCAGTCAGGGTTTCCACCCGCACGGTCAACGCCGGTCGCTCGAGGTCCACTCGCCATCCCTGGGCGGCCTTGATTCGCCCGCCGAGCTGGCGCTCGATCTCAGGAGATGTCATGGGAAACCGTTTGTCGGCTCGCTGGGCCGTCACCCGGAAGCTCTCCACCTGCATATTGGCCAACTCGGCCAGCACGGTTTCGACGATCACGTCGAAGTCGCATCTCGTCCTGACCGCCTTCGAGAAATTGGCGATGCCTGGCAGACGGCCCAGCCGCTCCCGAATCTCGTCCCAATTGTCGTCGGACTCGTATTGGACCTCGATTCGCCCCATGAGCGCCCGGATCTTGCGAACCCCCAGGTCGGCCGTCGCCGCCCGGACGTTACTGACGAGCCGCTCGACGAACCAGGGGCGGTTGCGTCCTTTGAGAGCGATCTCCTGGTAGTGCACGATCACGGACGGCATGGTGGTTCCTGACGACAGTAACGTCGATCCTAGTGGGTGAGAGAAGCTCGATCCAACTACCGCCGGCCAGAAACCGCGACCGTCTGTCGACGTGGACGCACGGTACCGCCTAAGATCAACGCATGCGCGACGTCATCGCCGGTCTCATCGCGCTCGGCCTCTTCCTCTTCGCGCTCGGCTTGGCGTCGACCCTGCGATTTCATCGACGGATGCGCGAACGTGAGCACGACGCACTCCTGGACGCCGGCCGGTCGATCCTCGCCGAAATTCCCACGCAGGACGGTCTTGAATTGTTCGTGGCGGACGACGTGCATTTCTACTGGCGTAGTGTGACCATCTTGAAGGAGCGCATCCGGCTGGTACGAGTGCTCATCAACGGCACACCGCTCGCCTCGTATTCGGCCCAGCGTTTTGCGGCGGACGACCCTGGAGACTCGGGCTCGTTCACCGACCGTCCGGAGGGTATCGCTCATGACCGATGGGATGTGTTGATTCGCGCGGACGGCGACACGTTGGTCGAATGCGGCAGCGTACGGGAGCGCGTCTCGCAGGAACTGGCGCGCCGAGTCTTCGACGCGGTCCAGGGCGATATGGAGCACCGCGACGAGGGCTTCAAGGAGGGCATCTCTCCGGCCGCGGGTCACGTGGGCTAGCGAAGGTGGGCGACCACCGAGCTAGTGCGCCGCCACCGCGGCGCTGGTTGGAGACACTACCACTCCTGCTCCGCCACGCCCGCCCGCACATTGACGACACGCGCGAGCACGAACAGCAGATCGGATAACCGGTTCACGTACGCAATCACCGTCGCATCGACCGCCGACGCCCCCAGCCCGGCCACCCGTCGCTCGGCGCGTCGGCAGACCGCCCGAGCCAGGTGCAGGGACGCCGCCGTCGGATGCCCGCCGGGCAGGATGAACTGACGCAGCGGGGCAAGTTCGGTTTCAAGACTGTCGATCCAGCCCTCGAGACGCTCCACGTCCGCCTCCGTTACCGTCACCTTCGCATGGCCGCTGGCGCGTGTCGATGGATCGGCTAGCGATGCTCCCAGCGAAAACAGACACCGCTGGATCTCCACGAGCATCTCGGCCAGATCGGGATCGATCCTCGCGCTGAGGACGGCTCCCAGATACGCGTTGAGTTCGTCGACTTCGCCATAGGCGTCCACACGCGGCTCCGCCTTCGAAACACGGGTCCCATCGAGCAGCCCGGTCTCGCCAGCATCGCCAGTCCGAGTGTAAATCTTCACTGGTCGATTATAGTGCTCCGGTCATGCCCCCCTCCCGCGCCGGAAGACCGTCGACGACGTACCAACTGCCGGAGCCGGCGATGCGACGCAGGTTTCGCCGGCGACTGCTCGGGTGGTATCGGAAGAACGCCCGGGACCTGCCCTGGCGGCACACGAGAGACCCGTATCACATCCTTGTGTCGGAGATGATGCTGCAGCAGACACAGGTCGACCGCGTGTTACCGAAATACGAAGAGTGGCTTCGAAAGTACCCCTCGCTGGAAACACTAGCCTCGGCCCGGCCCGCGGCGGTGGACCGGACCTGGCGCCCACTCGGGTACAACGCCAGACCGCGCCGGTTGCACACGATCGCTCGCGAAGTCGTGAGTCGCTACAACGGGGAGCTGCCATCGGACGAACGGACTCTCCGTTCGTTCAAGGGCATCGGCGCCTACACGGCCGGCGCGATCCAGAGCTTCGCGTTCGGCCACCGCGCTCCGATCGTCGACACGAACGTGGCCCGGGTCCTGTTTCGTGTCTTTGTCGCACGCGGAGATCGCACCTCCACGCCACTCAAGAAGTACCTATGGTCACTCTCCGCCGCCCTCCTCCCGCGACGGCATGTCTTTGATTTCAATCAGGCGTTGATGGACATTGGGGCAACGGTCTGCGTGGCCCGGCGCCCCCGATGTCCAGTCTGTCCGATGCGCCCTATTTGCGAAGCATACCCATTCGATCCGGACCTGGAGCATCGAAGCGGTTGACGACCAAACAGGAAGCGCGACCGGTCGTGGTGGTGGCCGCGGTCGTCGAGCAAGCGGACGGGATTCTGGTAACGGAACGTCCATCCGGGACTCACCTGGGCGGGTACTGGGAGTTTCCCGGCGGAAAAGTGGAACGGGGCGAGACCAACGAACAATGTCTCGAACGAGAGATGCGGGAGGAACTGGGCGTGGTGGTCGAGGTCGGACGCGAACTGCTTTCAACTCGATTCGTCTACCCTGATCGGATCGTTGAACTGCACTTTCACCGATGCGTCCTCAAGGGGGAACCAACACCGATGCTGGGACAACGGATGCGATGGGTCTCGCGGAGCGAACTCGGTGGGCTCAAATTTCCGCCGGCGGACCGGGAACTCGTCGCCCTACTGGCCCGTGGAACTTCACGACAATAGGCAGCGCGAACGATTGGCGGGCGTCTACCGGCCGGCTCCGTCCAGCGGAAGAAACGGTCTAGCCGTCACGGTGGCCGAGTTCCATCCCTCACCGTCCTGGACCACGAGCCTGGTGTCCACGTCGGCAAGCTCGCGCTTCACGTAGCCAAGCGCGATCGACCGCCCCAGCGCCGGTGACCGGGCCGCGCTCGTGACGACCCCGACGGACGACTCGTCGGCACCGACGCTCAGTGTCGCCCCAGGGAGCGGCGGCACTGCGTCAGGTTCGAAGCCGAGTCCCACCAGACGCCGCGCGACGCGGCCCTTCCCGCGATGAAGAATCCGCACGATCACCTCCTGGCCGACGTAGCAGCCCTTGGTCATGCTGATCGCACGGTCTTCGAGACCGGCCTCCAGTGGAATCGTCTCAGAATCCAGATCCGCCGGAAACACCGGCCGACCGGCTTCGATCCGGAGCAGGTCGAAGGTAGACGCATCCAACTCGACGGCGCCCTCTCCCATCAACGTGGCTCGTAGCGCCGGCCCATTCGCCGATGCGGTATAGAGCACGAAACCAACCTCCCCAATCTCGCTGCTTCGGGCCACGACGACCGGTTCACCGGCAAACTGACCCGACCGATGGTGACATTCTGAAAGCGCGACCAGTTCGGCCGCGCCCACCAGACTGGTCTCGCCGCCAGTTCCTGGTTGCACCACGGCGCCAACCACGGCGGCGGCCCCAGGGCCATGGACCCCGAAAGCGACCCACGTCGACGTGCGATCGTCAACTGTCACGTCTTCGGTAAACACGAACTCGCGAAGTCGTTCCTCGAGCGCCACCGCCACGCTCGGATGCACGTCCAGGAGTAGTTCGTCACCCAGGTGGAACACGTGGGCATCAGACTCGATCCGGCCCTGCGGCGTCAGAAACATCGCGTAGCAACCCTCACCGGCCGAGAGCGCCTCGACATCGTTGGTTTGCAATCCCTGCAGATACGACGCACGGTCGGCGCCCCGTACCGCGAGTTTTCCACGAGCCGACAGGTCGATCAGAGCCGATGAGCGGCGAGCGGCAATGTAGGCCTCTGGTATGTCCATGAACAGGCGATTTCCGGGGGCGCAACCAAACCGTGGGACTCGAGATGATATGCTCACCGGTGTGCGCGTCTCGGCGTATTGTACTCTCGCGGCGCTGGTGCTGACCGGGCCCCCTGCGGTCGCGCAAACCCCATCGGCACCCCCCGCCGCCGCCACGTTCAACGTGTTCGTACGTTCGATGCCGGTCGGATTCGAGCGGATCGAACTCGTCCAGGACATCGACGGTTGGACCATCCGATCGCGCGGCGATCTCGCCCACCCGATCAATCTTCAGAACCAGCGCTTCGAGGTCAAGTACGACAAGCAGTGGCGTCCTCGGTCGCTCGACATCCAGGGAATCCGAAACGACGCGCCATTCTCGTTGCAAACCACTTTCGACGAGACCGGGGCCACGAGCGCAGTGGAGCAGTCGGGCCAGCAGGCCAACCTTAGCGAGCCCACCCCGGCGGACGCGGTCGTGTTGCCCGAGTACTTCTTCGCCGCCTACGAAGCGCTCGCGGCCCGTCTAGCCGGGGCCGAGATTGGCGACCAGTTCTCGGTGTTCGTGCCGCCGCAGGGCACCACGTTGGCCAAAGTCGATGGCATCTCCACGAGTCGAATTGAGACACCATCCGCCGTCATCAATGCGCGCGTGCACAACCTCTTGTTCGAACAGGCGGGCGCTCCCGTGGCGGTGGCCGTCTGGACCGACGCCGGCCAGCGATTGGTACGTGTGACGATTCCACTGGCCGGACTCGACGTGGCGCGTGAGGACGTCGTTTCCGTATCCTCCCGGGTCCGGCAAGTCAGCCATGCTGGCGACGAAGACACGCGCATAGAGTCGGAGGGGTTCTCCCTCGCCGCGACGATCACGACGCCGGTGGACCATCCGCGACCGGTGGGAGGATGGCCGGCGGTGCTGTTGGTGCCCAGCTCGACCAGCACCGACCGCGACGGCACCTTGTCCGGTGTGCCGATACTCGGCCAAATCGCAAACGCCCTCGCCGATGCCGGGTACTTGACCCTCCGCTACGACAGACGCGGCAGCGGGCAAAGCGGGGGGCGCAGTGAGTCAGCCACCGTCGAGACCCACGCCGACGATGCCAGAACGCTGGTGCGACACCTCGACCGGCGAGATGATGTCGATCAAGACCGCATCACGCTCCTGGGGCACGGCGATGGCGGGTGGGTTGCGATGATCGCCGCTCGGAGGGAGCGGCGGGCAGACAACCTTGTGCTGGTGGGCACACCGTCCGGGACGGGCACTGAGTTGATCCTGGAACAGCAACGCGCCGCCCTCGACCAACTCGCGGCGCCCGAGGCGGAGCGCGCCGCGAACATCAGCCTCCAGCGGCAGATTCACGACGCGGTCCTCGACGGCGGCACGTGGAACGGCGTGCCGGAAGCGATGCGCAGTCAGGCCGACACGCCTTGGTTTCGCAGTTTTCTGGAGTTCGACACCGCCGACACCCTCCGGCGAACCCGGCAGCCACTACTGATCCTGAGAGGGGCACTCGATCAGCAAGTGGGACCGCACCACACGGAGCAACTCGAGGAGGTTGCGCGAACTCGTCGGCGGGAAGCCACGGTGGAGACGCTCACGCTCGACGGCCTCGACCACGTGCTCGTCGAGACCGAGTCAAGCGGGCAACCCGCCTATGGCGACCTCTCCCGCGGCTCTGTGAGTCCGTTGTTGACCAACGGGCTGATCAACTGGCTGGCGAGGACCCCGTAGTGTCCCGTGAGCGAACTTCTGAGACGGGACACTAGTCCCCTGTAACCGTAAATACGTTGTATAAGTCGGTAGCGCGGCGCGCGCATGAACAGGCGTGACAGGGGAGCAAAGTGGCGATTTGTGACCGCGGAACAACGCATTCAGGCGCGATGCCCCGCTGGCGACTTATGCAACGTATTACGGTTACAGGGGACTAGTCACATGTGGATACTTCGTTCGGATGACGGTGCGGAGGGCGGCCCCTACAAGTTCCGGATGACCGCGGGTCGAGTCCGCACCATGGGGCGGGGACCGCGAGCTGACTTCGTGCTGGACGCGGCCCTGGTGTCGCGGCTGCACTGTCGCCTGTTGGTCCGTGACGACGCGCTGATCGTCGAGAACCTCAGGAGCACGAACGGCACGTATGTCAACGACGAGCCGGTCGACCGAGCCACACTGAGGACCGGCGACAGGCTTCGAACGGGCCGCGTCGAACTGACCGTGTTCGCGGAGTGACGCCCCCGACGCGCATCTCAACCGCGCTGCGATAGCCCGAACCAGACCGCGACGGCCAGCACGGGCAACGGCGGCGGCGACAATCAGCAGGGGTTAGGTGCGGAGGGCTGGTCCGATTCGGGAGCAGTCACGGCGATGTAGGTCGGTGACTCCTCGTCGCCACTGCGAACGTCGAGAATCGCGGCCAAACTACGCAATTCGGCCGCCATGGGCGCCGCGCTCTGATACCGGTCGGCGGCGCGATGCGCCGTCGCCCGTCCGACGATCGCGTCGAACTCGGGCGGTATCTCGGCATTGACCTCGCTCGGCCGGGGCACGGTCTGGTCGCCGTCGACCGGCGCGCGACCTGTCCGCATCTCGTTCAGCACCAGCCCCAACGAAAAGAGATCTGACCGAACGTCCAGCCGATCACCGCCCCGCTGTTCGGGGGACTGATACGAATCGCCTCCGGCGCCGCCGGCCGCTTCGTCGGAGAACCCACCCGTGGACAACGGCGTACGCGCGGCCCACGTGCCGAGACCCAAATCAAGCAGTTTGGCGTGCCCTCGGCGGCTCAGCTTGATGGTCGAGGGCCGGACGTCGAGATGTAGAACTCCTTTTGCATGCCCGGCACCCAACGCGTCGGCCAGTTGAACCCCAAGGGCGACCGTCTGACGAACGCCAAGCGGTCGACCGTCCTGCGCTTCATCGAGTGTTTGGCCCGGCACAAATTCGAACACCAAGAAGAACTCGTCCGGGCCTCTCCCACCTCGAACAACGTGACCACGTTGGGATGAGACACGGCCGCCGCCGCCCGGGCTCGCTTGAGCAAGTTCGCGCGAACGACCGGATCACCCCGGAAGCGTTCGTATACGTCCCTGACCAGGACGGTTCGCCCCAGCACCGTGTCGCGAGCACGAAAGGGTGATCCTAGGCTTCCATCGCCAACCCGCTCCAGCAGGGTGTAGTGACCGAGTTGTTCTGGCGAGACACCCTGGTTCTTGTTGAGAGTCACGGCATTACTTTCGGGGCATCGACGGGCGTAGCTCGACGCGGCTCGGCAAACTCCTGGGTGGATGCCGGAGCAGGTCGACGATGGTCTGTGCGACATCAGTGGCCGCGAGCTTCCAACTGGACTCATCTCCGGGACCACGGCCACCGAATCGGGTGTCGACCGAACCAGGGACCACGCAACTGACCCGGATGTGATCTTGACGGACCTCCTGCATCAGCGACTCGGTCAGCGCGTTGAGGGCAGCCTTGGAGGCGCAGTAGGCGGCGCCGCCGGCGAATGGATGTTGGCCGGCAAGACTGCTCACATTGATGATCCATCCGTGGCCGCGTGAACGCATGACCGGAATCGCCGCCCGACAGCAGTAGAAGGCCCCGGACAGGTTGGTGTCGAGCGTTTCTCTCCAATCCTCGTCAGAGAGCTCGGCCAAGGGTGCAAAACGGCCGACTCCGGCGTTGTTGATCAGAATGTCCAGGCCGCCCATCTCGTCGACGGCGGTGCGAATCAGACGCTCTGCCTGATTGGGTTCGCCCACGTCGACTTTGGCCGAGGTGACCAGGCCTCCGGAGGCCGAATCCGCCCGCAACCGATCAACGGCCTCGGCGAGGGCATCCGCGGAACGGCCGCAAATCAACACGTTCGCGCCGGTCGAACGGAGCGCCGCCGCGGTAGCCAAGCCGATACCCCGCGAGCCGCCGGTCACGATGGCCGTCCGCCCTTCGAACGCGGGCACATTCGTCATCAAGTCGATGTTCCTCTCGAAAATAAACAACGAGGGCGTGACCCGCGGGACACGGCTCGCGTCGGGAGCCAGCTGATATCTTATGGACCGTGGCGCCCGCGTGGCAAGACGACAGGCGGGCGGACACGACACTAGAATAGATGACTTGGGCGCGCCGGTGACACGCGTGCCGCGAAGGATCCGCTCAGGAATAAGTTGACCATTCTGACCGGGTCGTCACTGTGATGTCGACTGTTGCGATTCTAGGAGCGGGCACTCTCGGTGGTGCGCTGGCCCATGCCCTGGCCGGCCGAGACTGCGTGCGGAGCATCCGTCTTGTGGACCCGGCTTCGAGCGTCGCGAGGGGCAAGGCCCTGGACATCAGCCAGGCGGGCCCAGTGGAACGATTCGAGACCCGAGTCACGGCGACGGAACACGTCGATGGCGTCGTCGGAGCCGCCATCGTCGTGCTGACCGGCCCGGCCGATACGCCGGACGACGATTGGGAAAGTGAGACGGCCGGTGAGATCCTGGCTCAGGTAGCCACGCTGAATCGGCGGGCCCCCATCGTGTGCGCCGGAGCCTCGCACGCCTCGTTGGTCGAACTGGGTATCGGGAACCTCGGGATCGACCCACAACGGATCATTGGCACAGCCCCCGGGGCGCTCCTCTCTGGACTACGGGCGCTGATCGCCCTCGAGGCCGACGCTTCCCCGGCGGAGGTCGTCGTCAACCTCGTGGGGGTGCCACCGAGCCATCCGGTCGTCCCCTGGAGCAGCGCCACTATCGGCGGGTACCCTCTGGACGAGCGACTGTCACCGCCACAGCTGGCTCGACTCAGACGTTGTCTGGGCCAACTGTGGCCACCTGGGCCCTATACGCTGGCGTCGGCCGCCGCTGAGGTCATTGAAGCGATGATGACGGGTCGTTCTCGGCGAGCGTTCGCCTGTTTCGTCGGAGAACTCCGGAGCGGATCGGCCAGCGCTCAGGCGGCCGGCGTCACTGTCGACGCGAGCGGCGTCGAAACCGTACTCTCGCCTCGACTGAGCCGTCTCGAGCAGGTACAACTCGACAACGCACTAAGCCAATGACGAACAGGTTTCCGGGCGAGGCGTTCGTCTGGCCAGGCGCAAGGAGGGAGCAGCCCGGCGGCAAAGTCACCGAGTTCTTCGCGGAGCATCAATCTCCCGCAGTGCAGTCGCGACTTCAGTGTCTGTGTCTTCACTCCGGCGACCGCGCTCGCCTCTTCGGTCGACAGGCCCTCGATGTCGCGCAGGAGCACCGCCGCCCGATAGATTTCGGGCAACTGGGATAGCGCTGTCACAAGGCGGGATCGCATTTCACTTCGAAGCACCTGGTCGTCGGCAAGATCGGACCAATCGGCCACGTCCCGAGAGGCGCTTGCATCGCCATCGCCCCACTCCGGCATGTCCTGAGATATCTCGGCCGGTCGCCGGAACTTCAGAGTGCGGAGCCGAGACATCGCCGTGTTGAATGTGATCCGATAGATCCAGGACGAGAGCGCCGCGTCGCCACGGAACGCATCTATCTTCTGAAACACGCGCAAAAGGACGTCCTGCGTCACCTCTTCGGCGTCCTCGCGATTCTTCATGTAACGCAGAGCCAGCTGAAAGACTCGTCCCCCATAGTGGGCCTGCAGTTCGGGCATCGCCGTCGAGTCGCCATCCTTGAGCCGCTTCACCAGCTGCTGATCACCTGTGCTGTGCTGCATCGTTTGCCTCCGTCTCTCATCTACTCAGAACACGAAAGGCGTGCTCGTTATTCCCGGGAAGATTCCCAGGGACGCGAGAGTATGCCCAGCGAACCCAGGCATGGAGTCAGTAACACCCCCGCGGCCGCGTGGGGTGCGGGGCGCAGCCCCGTCTAAGGACTAAACAACACGGCGGCCAAACACGCTGGCGAACTCGCTGGCGACGGCCGCCTCGACCTCGGTCTGAGAGAGAGGTGTCCCGAGTAGACGCTCCAACGAGGTGACCCCACGTCCTTCCAGACCGCACGGCACGATGAAGCGGAAGTGGTCGAGATCGGTGGCGACGTTGAGCGCAAAGCCGTGACTGGTGACCCACCGCGACACACGCACGCCGATGGCGGCGAGCTTGTCGTTGCCGACCCAGACCCCGGTCAGACCGGCCACCCGCCCAGCCTCCACCCCGAAGCTGGCCGCCGTTCGGATGAGTATCTCTTCGAGATCAGTAACGTATCGACGCACGTCGCAGCGGTCCGGTTTCAAGCTGACCACCGGGTAGCCGACGATCTGCCCCGGACCATGGTACGTGACGTCACCGCCTCGGGCGACATCGTGCACGTCGATCCCCACCTCCCGAAGCTCGGCCCGGGACGCGAGCAGGTGCTGCGGGTGCGCCCGACCCCGCACCCCGATGGTAATGACCGCGGGATGCTCGAGTAGCAGCAGATGGTCTGGGGTCTCGTCGGCTTGACGCGCCTTGACCAACTGACGCTGCCGGTTGAGCGCGACCTCGTAGGGCACCACGCCGAGCGAGCGCACGACCAGCGGCGGCCGATGGAAGCCGGGGGCAGCCGTCTCTGTCGGGCCCTGGTCAGCGTGCACTCGAGAACCCCGCTCGTCAGCTGGAGCGCTCTTCCAGCGTGTCCCGAACGTTGGCCATGAATTGATCGGCGACGGCGCCATCGATGAGGCGATGATCGAAACCCAACGTGAGGTAGGACTGCAGCCGGGCCACAACCACGTCGTCAACCACTACCGGGCGCTTCTCGATCACGCCCACGCAGAGAATCGCGGACTGGGGTTGGTTGATGATCGGCAGACCGAATACAGACCCGAACACGCCCGGGTTCGTGACCGTGAACGTGCCCCCGTCGACATCATCCGGCGATAACTGCTTCGCGCGGGCCCGGGTCGACAGATCCGTAATCGCTACGTCAATTTCCTCGACAGACATGGCGTCGGCCGCTTTGATGACGGGCACGATCAGACCCCACTCGAGGGCGACCGCGATGCCGAGATTGACTCGCCCGTGATGCAGGACGCGGTCACCGTCCAGAGACGCGTTGACGCGAGGCACCGCCACCAGTGCACCGCAGACCGCCTTCGCGATGTGGGCGAGGTATCCCACCGTCCGCGTCCCACCATCACCGGTCGCTCTGCGCGCGGCAACGCGTGAAAAGTCGACGTCAAAGACCGTATGGACGTGGGCGGCCGTCCGACGACTGGCGACCATGCGCTCGGCAATACGACGCCGCATGACGCCCAACGGCTCCGTCCGTTCACCGAGCGCCGGCACCGTCGCCTCTGGACCGTCCGAATCGTGGGCGCCGGTGTCGCGCCGCGCCACGTATGCCAGCACGTCGGCCCTGGTCACCCGGCCGCCGTCGCCCGTACCCGACACGCGCGACGCGTCTATGCCATGTTCCGCGAGGAGCCGCCGCACGAGCGGAGACAGGCGGCGAGACGCGGAAGCGGACGGCGAGGGTGACGGCTCCAAGGTCGGGGCACCGGAATCAGTCGGAGTTGCGGCCGCGGGCGTGACCGGTTCGGTCCGCGCGGGCTCCGCGGCAATGACTTCACCCAGGGTTCCGATCACCGCCACTACGGTGTTGACGGGTACCGTTTCTCCGACCCCAGCGTGAATCTGCGCAAGCACCCCAGCCACCGGGGCGGGGATCTCGGCATCGACCTTGTCGGTCGAAATCTCGAAGAGCGGCTCGTCACGCTCGACCGAGTCACCGACCTGCTTTACCCATCGAACAATCGTACCCTCGGCAATGGACTCACCCATCTGCGGCATCAGTACGTCGGTTGGCATTTGGTTGTGTCTCGTAACACTGTTCGTAGGGCCAATTTGAGGGGCCGTGATCGACGATGCCACGCAGCCGCAGCCCGTGGCCACCGGCCCCGCCGACTGCGCGAGGCGACGCCCGACCGCAGGACCATCCGGTAAATTATTTCACGAACGGCGCGCGCGGCGGAGCGAGCGCACAGATCGCGGCGTTACCGCTACCGACCGAGCGTGCCCCAAGGCGCAGCGTGGGCCGCGCGTCCCGAACCACCAACCTTTCCTGCGACCCCTACCGCGTCTTGTAATCCACGGGTCCCTCAACCCCCTGGCCAAGAAAAAATTGCCAGTTCCGGGCGTCGTAGCCCCACTCGTCCGGCCGGGCCTGAGGAGCGGGTCCTTCGGTCTATGAGTCCAAAATCCAAGACGGTACTTGTCGTCGACGACGAGGAGGGCATGCGTGACACGCTGACGGCTATCCTCAAGCGCAGCTATCGCGTGTTGACGGCGGAGACTGGCGAGGAAGGGCTGGCGGATACCGCCGACGTCAGCCTGGATATCCGGTTGTCGGACGATCGACCGTTCATTGAGGGAGACGTATTCGCGTTGAGCCGTGTCTATCGCAACCTGGTTCTGAACGCTATCGAAGCGACGGCGCCGGGCGGCGGCGTGACCCTTTCGGTCGAAGAACAGGAGGCTCGAGTTCGGATCTCGGTGCGCGACACCGGCACCGGAATCCCGCACCATCGGCTTGAAAACATCTTCGAAGACTTCGAAACAACGAAGCGACGCGGCCTCGGGCTGGCGATCTCGCGCAAGATCGTCGATCAGCTGGGCGGCGAGATCACGGTCGCAAGCACCCTCGGACGGGGCACGACCTTCCGGCTGGAATTCGACCGGGTGGCGGCCAGCCGTGAGGTCGCCACGAGCGCCGCTAGCTAGGATGCGGACTGCCCCGGCGCGGACGTATGTTGTGAATCACGGCCACAGGACACTCATTGCAAGGGAGACAACGATGTTTCAAAAACTGATCAAGAAGACGAACCTGGACGTGGAGGAACGCACCCTCAGCGTGCGCTACGACGAAACTCGCACGCTGCACGGCGACGCGCGTTTCAGCGCTGAAGTCGTGTTCCAGCCGGAGGATCACATCATCCTGGACGCCGACTCGGTCAACCGCCTCGAGACGCAGGTCGCCAGTCTGCTGCACGCGTCGGTGTACAGCCGCACGCTCATCGGAGTCGGTTCCGCCGTGTAGCACGGCGGCACGCCAGCTGAGGGACGCAACCGAACTCGCAGGGAGCCCGGCCGGACACCGGGCTCCCTGGTTCCGCTTCCGCGAGTACTACGTCAGGACGGAATCCTTCAACGGCTTGGCGATCCGGGCCTTGACCACGGTCTTGGCCGCAATCGGGATCTGGGCGCCGGTCGAGGGGTTGCGGCCCATTCTCGCCGGACGGTCTTGCTTCACGAACTTCACCATCCCCGGCAACACGAACTCACCGGTTCGCTTCAGTTCGGCTTCCGAGAGTGCTTGAAGTGCATCGAAGAAATCGCGCACTTCAGTCCGCTTCATGCCGAACTTCTCGCTGAAATGCGCGAACAGTTCGGTCTTGCCCATCCTTCGGGCATCGGGCATCGGCGTCCCCCTAGCTTAGGCGCGCATCTCATCTTCTCATCGCCGCCACGCGCGCCGATGGCGGCTTTGAATTATCCTTCAGGTAAGGACGCCGTATGCTAGCGCGCCAGGTTTTGCGGTGTCAATCACCCACCGCGGCGCGACTTGGACACCGCGGGACGGACGTCGAACGGACACTCGATATAATGCCAACATGCCCGTCGGATCAATTGAGACCTTCCCTAACCCCGCGCCGTCACGCGACTACGAAATCGCGATCGCCTGCCCGGAATTCACATCGCTCTGCCCGAAGACGGGGTTGCCTGACTTCGGAGAGATCCGGATCACCTATGTGCCCGACGCCCGCTGCCTGGAACTGAAGGCGCTGAAGTACTACTTCATCGGTTTCCGCGACCGCGGCATCTTCTACGAGCACGTCACCAACAAGATTATTGATGACCTCGTCGCTGCTTGTTCGCCACGCAGTATGACGGTCGTCGGAGACTTCTCGGTGCGTGGAGGCATCACCACCAGTGTCACTGTGCACTACCTCAAGCCGCCTCGGCCCAAGAAGGCGGCGACGAAGCGGCGACGGTCGACAGGCCGATGACCCACGTGGTGCCAATCGAGGATACGCTGGACTTGCATACATTCGCACCGAAAGACATACGATCCGTGGTTGCAGAGTTCATAAGGGCGGCGCACATGCAGGGACTTGACGAGGTGCGACTCATTCACGGCCGCGGCATCGGCGTGCAACGCCGAACCGTGCACAGCGCGCTCGAACGGCATCCGCTCGTGGCCCAGTTCTGGGATGCCTCCGAGTCACATCTCGGCGCGACCATCGCCAGACTGACGAGCGGTGAGTGATGGCGTCCAACTCGCGCCGCGGTCGGCAGGTGCCGCTTCCTGGCCTTGGACACATCGACGACGGCGAGTTGTGTGAGCGCGCCGTGCAGTTGTGCGCGGTTCTCAGTCAACGTCGCAGTGTGCGTCACTTCTCCGACCGGCCCGTGCCGGACACCGCCATTGACGACTGTGTGCGGGTGGCCCTCTCCGCCCCGAGTGGCGCCAACCAACAACCATGGCACTTCGTCGTGGTCAAGGACCCGACGACCAAGCGACGTATCCGCCAAGGGGCCGAGGAAGAGGAGCGGGCCTTCTACCAGGGTCGCGCGCCGAAGGAGTGGCTGGACGCACTCGCCCCACTGGGAACCGACGAGCACAAACCGTTTCTGGAGGAGGCGCCGTGCCTGATCGTGATCTTTGCGCAACTGTTCGGCGTAGACGACGGCGACAAGATCAAGCACTACTACGTCCAGGAATCTGTAGGGATCGCGACCGGCATGCTGATCGCGGCATTGCATCAAGCCGGGCTTGCCTCTCTGACGCACACACCCAGCCCAATGCGATTCCTGAACGACATTCTCGGCCGACCGTCGAGCGAACGACCGTTCCTGATTCTGGTCGTCGGGCATCCGGCTGCCGGAGCGACTGTGCCCGACATCGCGCGTAGACCGTTCGACAGCGTCGTCACTCGCATCTGACACTCGGAGGGCGGCGACACCGAGGTGCCTGACTGGACTTTCACCTCATACTGGCGAAAAATCTTCGTCGAACAAGGAACCCGACTCACACATCCTTCATGGCAGGCAATTCGCTCAGCCGGCAGCTCGAACAGGTCAACAAGGAGCGGTGGCTCCTTCTGTCCCTCTTTGCCATCGCGGCGCTGCTGAATTTCATCGTAAGCAGCCAGCGCATGGTGCTGGGGTTCTACACGCTGCCCACCGTGGCGTCCGCCTATCTGTATGGCCGCCGGCATGCCACCCTCACGGCCTTGGCGAGTGTGCTCCTCACCCTGATCAATCCAGCCGTCCTCGCCGAATCGACAGCGGAGGTTCTCGGTGGACGCTGGTTAGACATCACGGTCTATGGAAGTACCGACGCTCGTTTTGTGAGGACCCGCTCAGGAATAAGTTAACGGGGTTCTAACCGGGCGTCGCGGCGTGCCAGCATGCGAGCCTTTCTTGTCGCAACGCTCGGGATGGTGCTGCTCGTCGGCGCGACGGCGCCGGCCCGCGGCCAGCCCGAGTCTCTCCCGACGCTCCGCATCAACGCGCCGGACACCCTCAGCGCACTGTCGGCACGAGTCGAGCAATTTCCGACGACCCGTCTCGCCACCGCGATGACCCTGGCTGGGCTGCGAGACCCAGGCCCGCCGATTGACGTCTACCTCAGCCCCGAAGACTCGGACCTCGCGCGGAGGACGCCGCCCTGGATCTCCGGCTTCGCCGACGCCGGTCGCAATCTCGTCGTGTTGTTCCCGGCACGAGCCAACGGGTATCCCTCGAACTCGCTCGAAAGCCTCCTGCACCACGAGGTGGCGCACGTCCTGTTCTCCCGCGCCGCCCGCGGCCACTCGGTGCCGAGATGGTTCAACGAGGGCCTCGCGATGGCCGCGGAGCGCCCCCTCGCGCTGTCCGACCGCACGCGCCTAGCCTGGACACTCATCAGACATGGGAGCCCCTCGTTGGCGGACCTTGAACGGCTGTTCGGCGGTGGCCGGGCGGCCAACCAGCGTGGCTATGCGGTCGCCAGCGCGTTGGTGCGGGATCTGCTCCGTGTCCACGGCGAAAATGGCGCAGCCCGCGTGCTCTCACTGCTCGGACAGGGCCAAGGATTCGATGCCGCGTTCGTGGGCGCGACCGGCGAGCCGCTCACGCATGCGCTGGACCGATTCTGGAGCCGTCAGCGGGTCTGGGGACGCTGGCTTCCGTTTCTGACCGGGCCAGCGTTCCTGTGGAGCCTGATCACGATGCTCGCGCTGTTCGCGATCGGAGCGAATCGTCGGCGTCGCGCCGAACAGCGGCGGGTCTGGGACGAAGAGGAGACAGCCGACGCGGAGCGCGCGGCCCGGGAACGGCTGTTAAAAGGCGACCCCGGAGGCAGTGTTCACTAGCGGTTGTTGAAAACGTCTAAGGGGGTTTCTGACGAGGCGTCTGTGTGGCAAGGCGCGACGAGGGAGCATGCAGGCGTCACCCCCGCCCGCCGGGCGGGGGTGAACGAGGAAGCAACGCCGTCCACGCGGGCGCCTCGTCGGAAAACCTCGGGTCACGGGTCGAGGCCAAGTAGACGCGCCGGATTCCGGCGAATCATCAGATCGATGTCGGCGTCGCTGATCCCCTCAGCCCGGAGTCCGTTCATGAATGCCACCAGCCCGTCGGTGTGAAGCGGGTTCATCTCCTGACCCAAGTCCGACGACATCAGAAAATTGCGGGCGCCAACCTCCCGAATGGCGGCCGCGTAGTCGGCGATTGTGAACTCTCCGTTCCCCACGGCAAGCCACACCAGCTCAATAATCGCATCCTGTTCAACCATCGCGCTGAGCTGCTCGGTTGTCGGTTGCTGTCCCAGACCGTGGGTAACCAGAATCTGCCGCACGCCTCGGCGACGCGCTTCAGGGATCAGCGCCAGGACCTCCTCCGGGGAGGAATGCCCCATCGCCAGAACAAGATCGTGCTCGGCGATCAGATCGAAGATTTCCCCCAACGCGGGGTCGGGCCGACCGTCCCGCATGACCGGAACGAATTCACCCGGGTCCCCCGCTCTTGTCATCCAAAACTCCGCGTCGAAGGTCGGCAACCAGACCACCTTGCCGCGTCCACCGGAGAACGCCACCAGCTGTCGCACCGCTTCCGCATTCAAACCGCCCACCGCGTGATTGAGGGCGACGCCTCCGAATATTTCAATCCCGTCGACCTCCTGCATCGCCAGCCAGGCTCGGTCGGCCGTCATCGTAAAGTGGTTCTTGAAGACCAAACCGCGCATGCCGGCCCGTTTGGCAATCCGGGCCACTTCGAGATCGCTGACCGAACGAGGTCTCGAGTCGGGCCCTGAATGCACGTGAAAATCGATGACGCCAGCCAACGACGTCGTCTGGCTTTCGGCGAAGGAACCGACGACCAGCAACACCGACGCGGCCAAACCACCGGCGAGCCACTTTCTCATTGCGCGTTCTCCCATGCGAATTTTGTTCATTCCGGCCCTATGATAAGTGACAAGAAATCGATCGAGGCCGCTTCACACCTCGCCATACGAGCGCCGATGCCGCACGACTACCAAGACAGTGGCGCTGACTCGCACGGCCCTGTGACGTCCGCGCAACCTGTACCGGCTTCCAACGGGCAATTCCCCCGATGGATCTGGGGTGTCTATCTGCTGCTCTTCGCGGCGTCGGTGCCCTGGTACATACCAGCGGATGCGCCGTTACGGCTCTGGTTCGGACTGCCCCACTGGGTCGTGATTTCCCTGGCCGCCACATTCGGAGTGGCCCTCTTCACGGCGTTTGTCATCAACCGCCTGTGGCCGAGCCAGGAGTCGCCGGACGCATGAATCCGTTCAACCTCCCACGCCACCCGCACCGGGTACGCCAATGAGCAGTTCTCTCGGCGGCGGGGTCGGAATCGCGGTCGGGCTGTATCTTGCCCTGGTTCTGGCGTTGGGGGTTGCGGCCCGCCGGCAACGAACCGGTGACTCGCTGGCCGAGTTCTACCTCGCCGGCCGACAACTCAGCGGCCCCGTCCTCCTGTTGACCTTGTATGCGACCCAGTACAGCGGCAATACCCTGATCGGATACCCGGGCGAAGCCTACCGTCTCGGTTTCTCCTGGGTGATGAGCGTCGGCTTCATGATGGCGATCATCGTCGCCTACCTGCTCTTCGCGCCACGACTCCACCACCTCGCCAAGCGCCATCATTTCGTGACCCCGGGCGACTGGCTCACGTACCGGTTCCACTCGCCATCCCTTACACTCCTGGCCAACGTCCTGCTGATTGCCGCCATCGCCAACTACCTGCTGGCGCAACTGATGGCCATGGGACACATCACGGCCGGACTCTCGGGTGGCGCCGTGCCGTACTGGGTCGGTGTCGTCCTCCTGACACTTGTGGTGCTCGTCTACGAGACCATCGGCGGCATGCGAGCCGTGGCCTGGACCGATGCGCTGCAGGGGGTGATGCTCGCGGTGGGATTGACCGGGTTGCTGCTCGCGGCATCTCCCACCCCGGACCACCTGGCGGCCGTAACCACCTGGATCGCCCGAGAGGCTCCGGAGAAGGTGTCGGTACCGGGATGGGACGTCTGCCGCAACTGGTTCAGCACGCTCGCGCTGATTGGGTTGTCAGGAGCCGTCTATCCGCACGCGATTCAGCGGATCTATGCGGCGCGGGACAGCACCGCCCTCAGGCGCTCGTTCAGCGTCATGGTCTTCCTCCCCATGGTCACCACTGGATCGGTGTTCCTGGTCGGCATACTCGCCATCGAGCAACTCGCCGGCACCGGCCCGATCGAAGCCGACCAGGTGTTGCCCCTCCTGCTCACTGAATGGAGCGCCCGCTCGCCGGTCCTCTATGCGCTCAGTTTGATAGTGATCGTGGCGGTCGTGAGCGCGATCATGTCGACGGCGGACTCTGTATTGCTGAGTCTGTCTTCGATACTGGCGAAAGACGTACTTGGCACAACCGTGCTTCGTGGCGCCGATGAAGCGCGTCTGACCCATGTCGGAAAGATGGTGTCGTGGGTACTCGTGGCCGGCCTCGTTGGCATCGCGCTCAACCCACGCTTCACGCTCTGGGGTCTGACGGAGCTCAAGATGGAGATCCTGGCCCAGGTCGCGCCGCTCTTCATCCTCGGGGTCAGTTGGGACCGGCTCACCACTCCGGCGGCCCTGGCCGGCCTGGCCACCGGCGTCGCTGTCTACGCCGGCCTACTGGCGAGCGGCCACAGCCAACTGTGGAATCTCCATGCGGGTGTCGTGGCCATGCTGGTCAACGTCGGTGTGTGTATTGCGGTGTCGAAAGTCGGTTCGCCGCCATCCCGGCTCGAACCGCTCCCCGGATGAGCAACTCCTTGTCCTTCCTCGACGGCCTCCCAGACGGCGAGCCGCTCGACGTTCGGGAGCGGGCTTCCAAGATACCGAAGAATCTGGGGAAGGCGGTCATGTCGGCGCTCGCGAAGCAACCAGCCGATCGGCCGGAGAGCGCCCTCGGTTTCGCCGTTCATCACGCCGTTGGCCGCCATCATGACCACGGAACTCTATCTCAAGGCGAGACACGCGGGAGGCGAGGTCCTGGACCAGATCGACCGACCAAGTTCCCGGTCGACATCGACGCGCAGCAACGAGACTGGCTGACCACACGCGGCGGTGCGTCGCGCGGCGGGCTGGACCTACCCACGGAACATTCGGAGCATCTTGGTCAACGGGTCATACATCTCGTCGACGACGCGCTCCTTGAGCGGGATGATCGCGTTGTCGGTGATGGTGATCTCTTCGGGGCAGACCTTGGTGCAGCACTTGGTGATGTTGCAATAGCCCACGCCGTGTTCGTTGGCAAGGTCATTCACGCGGTCGGCGGTGTCGAGGACCTGCATCTCGAGCGCGGCTGTGTAGACAAAGTAGCGTGGCCCGATGAACTTGTCGTGTAGCCGATGGTCACGCAGAACGTGGCAGACATCCTGACAGAGAAAGCACTCGATACACTTCCGGAATTCCTGGACACGTTCAACGTCGTACTGCTCCACCCGCCAGCTGCCATCCGGCGCATCGGGCGCCCGGGGCGCGAACTGCTTGATCCGCTTTTTGACCTCGTAGTTCCACGATACATCCGTGACGAGATCGCGAATAAGCGGAAACGTCTGCATCGGTTCAATGGTCACCGGCTGGTCGAGCGGCAACGAGTTCAACCGTGTCATGCACATCAGTTTCGGGTTACCGTTGACCTCGGCCGAGCAGGACCCGCACTTGCCAGCCTTGCAATTCCAGCGCACGGCAAGGTCGTTGGCTTTCTCCGCCTGAATCTGGTGCACGGCGTCGAGCACGACCATCCCCTCGGACACCTCGGTCGTGTAGTCCTCGAAGGCGCCGCCGTCCGCGTTCCCTCGCCAAATTCGGAATGTCGCGCTGCTCATCAACGTCTCCCGCTGTCCCGCGTCGTCCTGCGTGCTGTCCCGTCGTGCCAGGCAGTGGCTCCCGGCTGCAGCCGGAACGAGGTGCCTACGCCATGACGCGGGCTACTTGTTGTCCTCGATAATCTGCTGCAGGTCGTCGCGAATCGGAGCCAACGTCTCCTGGACGACGTCCATCTCGCCACCGGTCCCCTGACGGATCACGGTATTGAGCTTGCCCTGCTCCGGGTCCTTCTCCAGATGGTCCTCGCGGAAGTGCGCGCCCCGACTCTCCTTCCGGAGAATCGCAGACCGGGCCACCGCTTCGGCCACCATCAGCAGATTTCGCAGGTCGAGGGCGGTGTGCCACCCGGCGTTGTACTCGCGGTTGCCCTGCACCCCGACCCGATTGGCGCGCTGGTGTAGCCCTGGAAAGCCGTCGACCGCCTTCTGGATCTCGCCCTCGCTCCGCACGATACCGACCTGTGCCTGCATCATGTCCTGCAGGTCGAACTGCACCTGGTACGGCCCCTCGGCATCCGACCCTTCTCGCTCGAACGGCTCGAGCGCGTGGCGCGCCGCCGCTTCCACCTCGTCCGAATTGATCGCGGCCGTGGTCTGTTCCTTGGCGAACGCCGCCGCATACTGGCCCGCTCGTTGCCCGAACACCAACAGGTCTGACAGGGAATTCCCACCGAGGCGATTCGCACCGTGCAATCCCGCTGCGCACTCGCCGGCGGCGAACAACCCGCGCACCGTCGACATCTGAGTGTCAGCGTCGACACGAATGCCGCCCATGACGTAGTGGGTCGTGGGGCCGACTTCCATCGGCTCTTGAGTGATGTCGATTCCCGCGAGCTGCTTGAACTGATGATACATACTCGGCAGCTTTTTCTTGATGTGCTCGGCGCCGTTCGGCAGACGCTCCTTGATCCAGGCGATGTCGAGAAACACACCGCCGTGTGGACTACCGCGCCCCTCTTTGATCTCACGCACGATGCACCGCGCGACGTGATCCCGGGTCAGCAGTTCGGGCGGTCGTCGGGAATTCTTGTCGCCCTGCGTGTATTTCCAACCTTCCTCTTCGTCATCGGCGGTCGAGCTCTTGTACGCGTCAGGAATGTCCTCGAACATGAACCGCTTCCCGTCGCTGTTCCGTAGCACTCCCCCCTCACCGCGCACGCCCTCGGTGACCAAGATGCCGCGAACACTGGGTGGCCAGACCATACCGGTGGGGTGAAACTGGACGAACTCCATGTCCATCAACTCCGCGCCCGCGCGGTAGGCGAGCGCGTGCCCGTCTCCGGTGTACTCCCAGCTGTTGCTCGTAACCTTGAACGCCCGCCCGATACCGCCACTGGCCAGCACCACCGCGCGCGCCGTGAACAGCCGGAAGCGCCCCTTCTCACGGTCGTAGCCAAAGGCGCCGACGACCCGGTCACCATTTTTCAACAGTTCGATGATCGTGCACTCCATGTGCACGTTGATGCCCTGATGGATCCCGTGATCCTGCAGCGTTCGGATCATCTCGAGTCCGGTCCGGTCACCGACATGCGCGAGGCGGGGATACTTGTGACCGCCGAAATTCCGCTGAAGAATCTTCCCGTCCTTGGTGCGGTCGAACACGGCGCCCCAAGCCTCGAGTTCTCGCGCCCGAGCCGGCGCCTCCTGCGCATGCAACTCCGCCATCCGCCAGCTATTGAGGTACTGTCCGCCACGCATCGTGTCGGCGAAGTGCACCTTCCAGTCGTCCCGGTCGTCCACGTTGCCCAGGGCGGCGGCCATGCCACCTTCGGCCATCACCGTGTGGGCTTTGCCCAGCAGCGACTTGCACACGAGACCGACCGACACCCCAGCGGACGAGGCCTCGATGGCGGCACGCAGACCGGCGCCTCCAGCGCCGATCACCAACACGTCGTATTCGAAGGATTCGTATGTCATTTTCAGTCGGGCGGGGCGACGCCCCGAACCACGGGCCTACAACAGTCTGAAATCTGTCCAGATCCCCATCGCGCACAACCGCACATAGACATCCGAAAAGGTGACCCACGCCAGGCTCATCCAAGCGTAGAGCATGTGCCGGCGGTTGAAACCGCTCACGCAGTCGTAGCACGATCGCTGCACTGCCAGCCCCGCGATCCGGTCGTGTCGACCACCCACCAGATGGCGCAGCGAATGACACCCGAAACAATAGCTGCCGAGCAGGACGACGTTCAACGCCAGCACCAGCGTGCCGACGCCAATGCCGAATGACACGACGCCGGTGGCGGCATTTTCGAACCACAGCGCATTCCACACGTCGTAGGTCAGGAACACCAGAAACAAGAGGGCCAGATACATGAAGTAGCGGTGGATGTTCTGGACGATCAGGGGAAAAGAGTTCTCGCCAAGGAATGTCGACCGCGGCTCGCCAACCGAGCAGGACGGCGGATCCGCCCAGAACGCTTTGTAGTAGGCCCCCCGATAGTAGTAACAGGTCACCCGGAACCCGGCCGGCGCCCACAGAATCAGGAAGGCGGGCGAGAACGGGAGGAATCCCGGCCACCACGCGGGCTGCGGCCCAAACAGGCTGTGGGGCGAACCTCCCAGCAACTCCGGAGAATAGAGTGGCGACAGATACGGGCCAAAGTGGTAGAACTCGCCCTGAAACGCGGCCCAGGTCATGTACCCGATGGCCGTCGAGAGCCCAAGAAACACGACGAGGGGCTGCAGCCACCACGCGTCCGGCCGCGTCGTCTGCCCCCAGCCGCGCACTGGGGCGACGATCTGAACCCTATGAACCTGTTCCATCCTGTATCACTCCGCCTTGCGGGCGAGTCACGAGCACCGCGCGATTGCGGCAGGCCCAGAGGACCTCACGGCCCACGCTGCCCCAAGCGCGACTTGACGACAGCGCGCGCCCAGGGGGCCGCATTTGCCAGATTCGGCGCTCATTGACGCGCCGACACCGCGCAGAGATTATCACTTTTCACCACGCGAGCCGAACCGTGGCCCAGCCTTCGTCATCGGAGGTCATCGAGATAACTGACACCACCCAATTGCTCCATCTGCGCAAGGATCCAACTCTGACGCGACCGAACATAGGCTGATGGGCGCGCCACGTCGAGCCGCTTCGGATTCGGCAGCACGGCGGCCAGCAGTGCCGCCTCTTCGCGGTCGATGAGGGCCGGCTCCAGGGCGAAGAAACGAGCGCTGGCGGCCCCGACCCCGTAGACGCCGTTTCCGAACTCCGCGACGTTGAGATAGACCTCGAGCACCCGGCGCTTGCTCCACACCAGCTCGATGAGCACGGTGAGGTAGCTCTCAACACCCTTTCGCAACCAACTCTGGCCCGGCCAGAGGAACAGGTTCTTCGCCACCTGCTGCGAGATGGTGCTTGCGCCCCGCACGCGACCCTCAAGACGCCGCTCCTCGAGCGCGTCACGGATCGCCGCGAAGTCCAGGCCGTGATGTTCCCGGAAGCGCTGGTCCTCGGCGGCAACGACGGCCACGGCCAGTTCGGGGTTGATATCGGCCCAGTCGACCCACCGGTAACGCACGCCGGCCTCGGACGCCCCGGCCCGCCACACCCCGACCTGGTGACGCAGCATGAACGCCGTTGTCGGCGGGGGCGCCCAGCGCAACACGACGATGGCAACCGTCGACACCGCCACGGCGACGCAGGCGCCCAGACCGACGACACGCACGGTTCGCCAGGCCAACCGACGCAGGCGTGCATGTCTGGGCCGTCTCGGGGTTGATGCGTGTCGCACGGATTCAATTACTTAGACGGGGCTGCGCCCCGAACCCCGCGCGTTATTCCGCGACGCTGCTGGTGTCGGACCCGACGACAGACGCACCGGTTAGCGGGGTGGCTGCGGCCTCGAAGCGTCCCGGCGCCAGCGTGTCGAGTATCGGGTCCGGTGACGCATCAAGCACAAGGTCGGCGACCAGTCGCGCGGTGAGCGGAGCCAGCAGCACACCATTGCGGTAGTGGCCCGTCGCATACAGGAGCTTGGGCACCGCGTGCGACCACCCGATAATTGGCAGGTCGTCCCCTGTGCCTGGGCGCAGACCAACTCGCACCCCCTCGAACTCTGCCCGGGTGGTGACCGGCAAGACCTCCCGGGCCGCGTCGAGCAAACCGTTCACCCCCGCCACGGTGGCGCGCTCGTCGAAACCAACGTCCTCGACGGTGGCGCCGACGAGCGTCGTGCCATCGGGCCATGGCACCACATAGCATCCTGACGACCAGACCACCTTCGTCAAAGGCGGGCCGGCCGGCCACCGTAGCTGCAGGAGCTGGCCACGCACCGGCTTGACCCGAGGCGGCGCGCCATCCTCAATCCCCACCTGGTCGTTCCAGCTCCCGGCCGCCAGCACCACCACATCGCTCAGTCGCGGTCCCCCGTCGGTCTGAACCTCGATTCCCTCGGGGGTCGGCCCGAGCCGGCTCACCGTACACCGCGACCGAAAGGACACGCCCACCCGAACGGCAGCTCGCCGAAGAGCGGCCGTCAGGGGCCCCGCCCCGACGAACCCATGCGACGGTATGAGGAGGGCGCTAGACACCTGTTGGCTCAAGTGGGGCTCGTCGGCGATGGCCTGGGCGCCACTCACCAACCGGCAAGCGACCCCGGCTGCCGCCAGCTCACTGGCGGACCGCTCCAACCTCGCCAAGGAGAGGGCGTCCGTCGCCACTTCGATAGTGCCGCAGCGCCCGTACGGCACCGGATCCCCGCTGTCACCAACGACATCAGCGACGAACTGGTCGTACAACTCGAGACCCCGGATGCCGAGTCGCCACAGCGGTCCGGCGTGCTCCGCTTCGATAAACGGCGCCAGCATCCCGGCCGACGCCTGGGTCGCCCCCAGGCCCACGTCCCGACGCTCGAGCACGCAGACCTCGAGGCCCCGACGACCCAGTTCGTAGGCCACGGCGCACCCGATAACGCCACCACCTACGACGGTGACCTTGATTCTGCTATGCACGTGAGAGCGCGTCTTCCGCGCGCGGTACCCACCTCGGATCAGGCCCGTCGCGCACGTATCTCTCCAGAGTGTACGAGGCGGTTGATGGAGTGTCCAGGCAACGACATAGGGGCGACGGAATGCGGTCGGGACGGATCTGGCGTCCCAGGGCGGGAGGGACGTGGAACCGTCCAAGGGTGTTTTCGGTGTTCGGCTCGGGGAAAACGTCCGTAGCTCCCGGTCTCTAGACCGCCCCCGGGGGCGGGTCTAAAGACCCGCGGCTACGAATGACGACACGAGCGTACCGGAGTGGGGCTTCGGGGCCCCCGCGAGGGCCCGCGTAGGGGCCGGGGCCCAGCCCCGTCTGAAGAGGTCGAGGGAGCATGCCAGGCGGGCTGTGACCGACGAAGCAACGCCGCCCAGGCACCCTGTTGCACACCTTCGGTTTCCTGGCGAGGCGTTCGGCTGGCAAGGCGCGACGAGGGAGCATGCAGGCGGCATGTGACCGAGGAAGCAACACCGCCAGACGGACGCCTCGCCAGGAAACCCTAGGGCTGCTCTCCGGCGTGGCCGTCCCAGGAACCAGGCCGCTTCTGGCCGCC
>JAPYUM010000175.1 GCA_029940535.1 Vicinamibacterales bacterium | reverse complement strand
CGGCCGCGGTGGCAGGGCAAGATGCTTAGGAGCCATTCGTCGTTTCCCTCCGCATGATGAGAGTGACGATGCTGATACTGGTCTCGCGACGACTCACCGCCTCGGCGCTCGCCGTCGGGAGGGAACTGATGGCCTTGTCCGCCTGTGCCGGCGGAGCGTGCCGATGACACCCTGGCAAGCACGATTCATCACTTGCCGGTGGGGGTCACGTTAGCAGCGCTGCTGCCGATCATGTGGAGCACGGGGATCGGGTCCGACGTCATGAAGCCGATGGCGGCGCCGATCATCGGCGGCATGGTCACGTCGACTGTGCATGTGCTGATCATCACGCCGGTGATCTTTTTCATCATGAAGCGCCGGGCGTTGAGACGAGGAAAGCTTCGGCCTTCCACCATGACGTCGGCGTCCTCGTGATACCTCACGCGCGCGAACCGCAGTCGGCCCGGCAATGCCGCGTTTGCGGATCGAGAAGTCCGATCACACTCCGTTGACGGTTTCCTGTACGATCGAGCACTGGACGGCACAACCGACGGCACTTCCATGGCAGCGAAACAAAAACGGGCAAAGCACACAGGCTCTCGACAGAAGACCCGAGGCGCGACGAGCGTCGCCAGGACGGCGTCGCCCCGTCGCGTGCTTCTGATCCCGCTCGCGTTTACCGCCGGTCTCCTGGGCCTGTCGTTCCTTCCGCGAGTGCAGCAGAACCCGACGCTCACGTGGTCGTTCTGGCTCACGGCCATCGTACTGCTGGTGTGGCAGGCGTGGCTCCGTCAGCACCTCGAGGGCGCCGCGCCGCGACGGTTCGATGTCGTCCTGCGGAAGCAGCACTGGATTCAGGCCATCCTCCATACGTCGGTTTTCATCTACTGGGGCACCTACTGGGCGCCGGTCGCCGACCACTTCTGGCTACTCGTCGGCCAGCTCCTGTTCTGCTACGTGTTCGACATGCTGCTGGCCTGGTCGCGGCGTGAACGCTACACCCTGGGCTTCGGGCCGTTCCCGATCCTGTTCAGCACCAACCTGTTCTTGTGGTTCCACGACGATTGGTTCTACCTGCAGTTCCTGATGCTCGGGGTCGGCTTCCTGGGCAAGGAGTTCGTGCGTTGGAACCGGGACGGCCGGCGGGTCCACATCTTCAATCCGTCCGCCTTCTCGCTGGGCCTGTTCTCGCTGGCGCTGCTTGCCACCGGCACCACCAACCTGACCTGGGGCGATCAGATCGCCACCACCCTCAACCTGGCGCCACAGCCCTATCTGTTCCTGTTCGTCGTGGGACTGGTGGCGATGTACTTCTTCTCGATCACGCTGGTGTCGGCCTTCGCGGCGGCGGCGCTCTTCGGGCTGAGCGCGCTGTACACCCAGATCGTCGGGGTGCCGTTCTTCATCGACTCGGAGATCCCGATCGCGGTGTTCCTGGGACTCCATCTGCTGGTGACGGATCCGTCCACCTCACCGAGGACGGCTCCAGGCAAGCTGATCTTCGGGCTGCTCTATGGCGCGACCGTCTTCGGACTCTACGAGCTGTTGGGATTGTTCCAGCAGCCGACCTTCTACGACAAGCTCCTGTGCGTCCCGCTTCTGAACCTGGGCGTACAGCGGATCGACCAGCTGGCGAAGAAGCTCCCGCAGACGTTCCTCGTGGGCCGCATCGAGGGTATCGCCATCCCGCCAAGCGCGAACCTGGCGCACATGGCGGTCTGGGGAGCGTTCTTCTTCCTGATGGCCGCGCGCGGTGGTGCCGACGGGCGCCACACCGGCGACAGCCTCGTGTTCTGGGAGGAGGCCTGCGACAACGATCTGCGAAAGGCCTGCGCGACGCTGGCATTGTACGAGGTCCTGTACTGCCAGGGCGGCTCCGGCTGGGCCTGCAACGAGATGGGCGCACACTACGTCGAGGGCGCGATCGTCGAGCCCAACCTGGAGTTCTCCGGCCTGTTGTTCGGGCAGGCCTGCCAGCAAGGGTTCGAGCCCGGCTGCTTCAACACCTCGAACACCACCGCCCCCGTCCGCGGCGATCCGGGGACAGGCGACCTGCGGCTGCTCCTGAACGAGGGAGGCCTGCGGCTCACCGACTGGTCCGACGCGGAGCTCTACGCCCGCGCCTGCGAGCACGGGTGGGCGTTCGCTTGCGACAGAACCGGTGGATGACGTTTCCTGGCGATCCGCCCGTCTGAACGACGTTGCTTCGTCGGTCACAGCCGGCCTGGCTGGAACGTCCTCGCGCCTTGCCAGTTCCTCACGCGCTTGCGGCACTAAGGGCACTGACCCAGAATAGCCTGCTCAACTTGGGGCGTCGTGGCGCCCGTCTGACAAGGCGTGAGGAGCGCGCATACCGGGAGTATGTAAGCGACGAGCAACGATGGCGGGCGGGATGCCCCGGTGGCCCAGTTGGCCAGGTTATTCTGGTCAGTGTCCTAGCCTCGGGCAGGAAACGGATAGGGCGTCACACTGAAATCTGTGGCCCGGTCGAGGTGGGCCGGCTCCTCGTTTCCTCAGGAGACGGACGCCTCGCCAGGAAACCGCATGGGCGCAAGATGGTGCCTGGACGGCGTTGCGTCTCGATCACATGCCGCCTGCATGTGTTGCGGCCGATCATGCGTTGGTGCTCTTTGAACGTCGGCCTCCCCCGTTCGCTCGTCTGTCGACAGCGGGTCGCCGTACAAGAAAACGCCGGTGGAGGCCAAGGCCTCCACCGGCGCGTAGTGCCTACGAACTGGTAAGACGAAATCTACCAGCGCGCGGTGGTCGATAGCCGGAGGATACGTCCGTTGTTGATGGTGGACGCATAGTTGAAGATACCGCTCTGGCGGCCGACCGACGTGCCCCGGGTCGAGCGAGTTCCACGCTCGAATCCGGCGTTGCTCAGGTTAAAGCCCTCCGCTCTGACTTCCCAACGAATCCGGCCGCCAAGATCGATGGTCTTGGCAATGCTGGCGTCCATCTGGATCCAGTACGGCGGGAACTTCACGCTGTTGCCGGGCAACATCGTGATCGTGGTCCCGCTGGTGCTCGTGCCCACCGTCGGCGACACCACCCCGCCGTTGGCGTTGGTGATGATCGACTCCCCAAGCACGCAGGTGCCGGTGCAGTTCTCCGTGGTGTAGAACGGCGCGGCGTACGTGTTCGACGTCCGGGTGATGGACTTGGTCTCGGAGATGCTGTCCCCGGCATAGCCGCCCGCGTTGGCGATGATCGTGCCCGCTACCATCAGGTCCTGCCAGGGCAGCGGGTAGTTGCCCGCGATCTTGAACTCGTGCCGATACGGCGTCGGGTAGTCGAACGCGTTGCAGAACCGGAGCTGGTTCGGGTTGTCCTCAACCTCGTTGCGCAGCGGGCAGGCATTGACCAGACCGCCACCGCTGAACCAGCTGGTCCCCGGCGTGTCCGTGCTCCAACCGCCAAACACGGAGCCGCCCCCCGCCAATCGACCCTGGAAGCTCAACTCGAACCCGGTGTACTGGTTCTTGAAGCCTTCGCCACTACCGGTGTAGTTCCGGTCGATCTCTTCAACCAGCGTCCGCGCCGCGGGGTCGATGTTGTAGATGGGAATGGTGCCCACATACGGCAGCGGAGCCACGACGTTGAGCGGGGAACCGAAGTCGCTGAAGTTCCGCAACACGTTGTCGCGGTTCTCAACGTTCCGATACCAACGACGTCGCCACTCGGCGGTCACCGACAGACCCGGCCGGACTTCCTGCTGGACCCCGATGGTCAGCAGATCCTGGTAGCCACGGGTGTAATCGTCGCCCGGCCGGTCCGTCTCCCGGATGCCGAAGCCCTGGCGCGCGAGCTCGCCGATTTCCCAGTCCTGCGGGATGTTGTCGCCGTTGGTGCCATACGGGTCCGCACAGCCGACCCCACTGAGGGAGCAACCGGCCGGCAGCAGACCGTCCGGCGCCAGCGTGATGTCGTTCCAGAGCCGGGACTCCGCGTCCCGCAGCGACGGCTGATACCGGCCCGGGAAGCTCAGCCCGAACGCGTTGATATACCGATTGAACCCGAACTTCAGCGCGGTCCTGCCGTTGCCGAACGCGTCGTAGGCCAGGCTGAACCGCGGCGAGAAATCGGGACCCCAACTCGGGAAGTCCACCGGATTCGGGAACACCGAAAGGTCACCGAAGTTGGTCGCATTGACGAACCGGCCGGGCTGAACGATCTGCGGTGGAATCGCCGCGTCGGCCATGTCGAACCGAATGCCGTAGTTCAACGTCAGCTGGTCGATGGTCCACGAGTCTTGCGCGTAGAAGCCGGTGTCGTAGCCCACATCCACCCGATACAGGTTGGGGTCGTTGTAGACCCTGACCGAGCGAGGATCGCCGATCAGTCCGGGCGCCGTCCCCGCCGCGATGTTCGTCGACGACTGGGGCGAGTCCGCGGTCATCCACGGCAGCTCAATGCCGAACGGGTTCGGGTCGTCCCCGTACACGCGTCTCAGGTGGCCATTATTGTTCCGGACCGCCGTCTCCCGCGCCCAAGAGTGCTCGAACCCGACCTTGACGTTGTGCGACCCGGTGACATACGACACTGACCCGATCAGGTTGTTCTTGAACGGAAAGTTGATCGTGTTGTTCGGCGCCGCCCCGTACTGCAGGTTGTTGATCCGCTGGTCGGTCGTATTGAGGAATTCGCCCAGCGGGCCGCCATACCAGGCGGAGCCGCCCGCGGCGCTCCCCAACTGATTCGTGTACTGCGCACCCGACATCTCCCCCGGGAAGCAGGGCGTGGCCGCGCAGGTGAACAGGTTCTCCGGGGCATTTTGGTGGACCTCAGGCTGGTTGCCGCGCGGGTAGACCTCACCGTTGACGGACCACCCGAACTCGGCCAGGACCCGGTTCGACAGCGTGCCGGTCCACTTCGCCGCCGCCGTGTAGTAGAGGATCGGCCGGCGCTTGTAGGACGCCGTCGTGACGTCCACGCCCTCGTTGTGCTCGTGGAACCGCACCTTGCGGATCCGGTCGATGTAGGCCGAGAACTTGTTGCGTGAGGTGGCCTGGTAGGTCAAGCGCATCAGTCCGCTGGTCAGCCGGTTGTCGTCGAGCCCGGGGCTGCCGTCCCGCTGGAAGCTGTTGAGCACGATCAGGTCGGTCGACCAGTCGCGCAACGACCCGAAGAACCACAGCTTGTCCTTGACGATCGGGCCACCAAGCGAGGTGTTGAGGTCATACACCCGGTCGATACGCGGCGCGCCGTCACGCGCGTCGCCCTGAGCCTTCGACGCGACGCCGAGCTCGCCGAGACGCTCGTTCCACACGCTCGACTGCCAGCCGCGATGGGACCCACCGAAGTAGGCCTGGCCGCTGAACTGGTTACCACCGTCCTTCGGGACCATGTTGATCCGGATGCCGCCCCGCTGGGTGTCGGCGCCCGCGCCCGAGGTGGTGAACGACGTCTCCGCGTTCATCTGCGGGTTGAAATACATCTGGTAGGCGCCGTTGCCGATGGACGAGTTCACCTGCATCCCGTCGACGAGCACCGTGGTGTCCACGCCGCCCGCGCCGTTGCCATAGACGAGCACCTGCTCCATGGCCCGCGCGCCGCCGATGTCCGGCAAGCTCGTGCGGACGCCCGGAACCAGGGTGCCAAACGAGTACAGGCTGCCACCGGTTGGGATGGCATCCAGAGTCTCGGCCGTGAGCACCTCGACGCGCTCGGCCTGCTGAATGTCGACCACCGGGGATTCACCCGACACCGTGATGGTCTCTTCGACCGACCCGACGGCGAGGGTGACGTCGATGGTGATGGTGACGTCGGACGGCAGCGTGACTTCGTTCCGCACCTGGGTGCCGAACC
>JAPYUM010000174.1 GCA_029940535.1 Vicinamibacterales bacterium | reverse complement strand
CGCGCACGCCGGGTCGAGCATGGAGGACAACTGGGCGATTCACGCCGATGACGGTGATATTTCCCTCGTGCTGCCCGACGACTTCGCCGCCGATCTCAGACTTTCATCCGACGACGGCCCGATCGAGGTCGAGCCGCCCGTAGCCGTCCGGGGGCGTGTGTCGCGTCATCGACTGTCCGGACAGCTCAATGGCGGTGGCCCCGAGCTGCGTGTGCGCAGCGACGGCGGGCACATCACCATCCGGCGATAGCGACCCGATCCGTCTCCGGCGCGACAACGTCGCTCAGGCTCACCTCCGCTCACACGGCCGACCCTCCGCTGTGCTTCTTTTGACAATCTAAAGGTGTTCGTGTACTTTGCCTTCAGATAGTCAAAAGGAGAACCGCATGACCGCTGGTCGCGCCGACATCCTGCAGGGCACCTTGGAGATGCTCGTCCTGCGCACGCTGGCCCTGGAACCTATGCATGGGTGGGGGATGGCGCAGCGCATTGAGGCGATGTCCGGTGGGGTCTTCGAGATCCAGCAGGGCACGTTGTATCCCGCGCTGCAACGGATGAAGCGCAAGGGGTGGGTGCGGTCGGAGTGGCGCCAGACCGAGAACAACCGCCGCGCCCGGTATTACGAGCTCACGCGAGAGGGTCGCGCGCAGCTCGAGAAGGAACAGGAGCAGTGGGCACGCACCACCGCCGCGGTCAACGGGATTCTGCACTGGGAGCGAGGTGTCGTGTGAGCAGGTTGTTCGACCTGTGGGAGCGTGCGCGGACCATCCTGTTTCGCACCCGCGATGAACGGGAGATGCGGTCGTGCTCCCGGGTTTCCGCGCCTGCCCCGTCGGTTGCCGTCGTAGCCGCGGGTCTTCAGACCCGCCCGGGCCACAACGGCGTCGTTTGTTCTAGAATCAGTTCTTCTGGAGAGAGCCCCACCATGACAAGACTTCGCCATTTCGCCGTGATCGCCTCAACCGTGCTCGCCGCCGCCTGCGCCGCTCCGGAGCCGGAGGCTCCCGTGGATGACGCCGCCGCCCAAGAGGAGGCCGCCGTGGCACCGGCCGAGGGGTCGGTCATCGGAGAGATCCAGCGTCTCGACCCTCGAGTCGACGCATTGATCCCACCAGACGCGACCATCGAGAAGCTGGCGGATGGCTTCGAATTCATCGAGGGCCCGGTATGGGACCGCCAGAATGCTCGGCTGTTGTTCTCCGATGTGCGGGGCAACGAGATCTATCAGTGGAGCGAGGCCGATGGTGCCAGCACGTTCATCGACCCGGTGTTCGAAGGTGACCCCGCTGGCAAGCGCTCGATCAGCTCGAACGGCCTCACCCTCGACGCCGAAGGCCGGCTCATCATGTGCGAGCACGGGAACCGACGCATCTCTCGCGTCGAGGCGGACGGCACGCGCTCGGTCGTGGTGGAGCAGTACGAAGGCGGGCAGCTCAACAGTCCGAATGACGCCGTCTATGCCTCCGACGGATCACTGTATTTCACTGATCCGCCCTATGGCCTGGAGGGGCTCGAAGAATCGCCCGACCGCGAGCTCGATTTCAACGGCATCTACCGACTGAGCCCGGACGGCGAACTGGCGTTGCTCGTCCGTGACCAGACCCGCCCGAACGGTATCGCGCTGTCGCCCGACGAAACCACGCTCTACGTGGCCAATTCGGACGCCGAGAACAAGGTGTGGATGGCCTACGACCTCGACGACGACGGCGCGTCGAACGGCCGTGTCTTCTACGATGTCAACGACCAGACCGCGCCCGGCGCCGCCGATGGCATGAAGGTCGACACCGCCGGCAATCTCTTTGCCACCGGTCCGGGCGGCGTGTGGGTCATCGCGCCGGACGGCACCCATCTGGGCACGATCTCGACCGGCGAAGTGACGGCCAACGTCGGGTGGGGAGACGACGGCCGCACCCTGTATCTGACTGCGAGCACCAGCCTCTATCGCATCAGGCTGTCGACAGAAGGCCACATCCCCGGGCCCTAAGGTTGCCTGGCGATCCGTCCGTCTGGCGGCGTTGCTTCGTTGGTCACCCCCGCCCGATCGGGCGGGGCGGACGCCTGGCTGCTCCCTCCTGCGCCTGGCCAGACGAACGGCTTGCCAGGAAACCGCTCTTGTGTTTCTTAGTACCCTCCAAGGGCGTCGAGGACCGCGCCGATGGTCGCCGGGGCCGCGACGTCGAGGCGCACATCGCCGTCCACCTTCGCCAGCGTTCGCAGATGCGTAGGGAGCGCGACCCGGATCATGGCAGAGTCTGGACCTCAACGGATTGCACCCGGGGGAGGTCGTTCACGATCGACGTCCACGTGTCGCCGGCATCGGCCGAACCGTAGACCTGGCCGCCGATGGGCGGCGCCTCCGGCTGAAAAAAGTCGCTCGGACGCCTAGCGGACCGTCTACTCCGCGGCGTTTGCGGCCTGGTAGCGCGTCCAGGCCTCGTCCAAGGCCGACGATTCGCAGCGCGTGGCGATGGTGCGCGAGCCGCTCTCGGCCAGCAGGTCGTGGCGTTGAAGCTCGACCTCGCATCCGCCGACCCCCTTGAAACAGTCGACGTGGTCACCCTCGTCATCCTGCCAGCCGGTGCAGTACACCGGATCGTCGATCGGTTGGCATCGTTCCGCCGTCGTGTAGCCGGAGTAGTTGGGCAGCGCCCGCACGAAGGCGTTGCAATCGCCGGCTGAGGCGAACTCGCCGCGTGTGAAGTCGACCTTGCCCCAGGGGAGCAGGTTGATGAATGTTGGCTGTGGCGCGATCGGTTCGTCAGCGATCTCAGCCGTCGGTCCGGCGTCTTGCGTGTCGGAAGGGGCAGACGCCGTGCAGGCCGCGATCGACACGAGGACGACAAGGCCCGCGGCCAAGCCTACGACCGTAGCCGGCTGAGTCCGTCGCATGAGAGGCTGAGTATACAGGCTCCGTCGTTCCCGATTCCGGCGGTCAACGGCGGTCGGAAGCAGTTGTGTCTCGCCTCAGGCGGTCCGGCGCAAACGGCGCCACGCGATTGCGCACCGCCGGCACCTGTTGCAGGTAGGCGTAGATGGCCTCCAGATCGGTCCGGCTCATACCCGCATACATCGTCCACGGCATGGTGGTATTCATGCCGGCGGGTCCGACCGCCCGGGCACGTAACCCGGAGTCCGCGAATGACTTGAATCGCGCCACGAATCTCTCCTCGGTCCATCGCCCGATGCCGGTGTCACGGTCGGGCGTGGACTGCACCAGACCTTGCGGCAGGGTGAACTCGACCCCGCCGGACATCTCCCGATTGGGTTCCGGTTCCCCGGCCAGCGTCCTCGGTGTGTGACAATCTCCGCAGTTTGCCAGGCGTGTCAGGTATTGACCGTACTGGATCGGATCAGGTGCCCCTTGGGGGTCTCCTTCATCGAGCGTGGGGGCCAGACGCACTCGGTCGATGGCAAACGACCGAATGAGGAACTCCAAAAAAAGTTCAGCCGGCGCGGCGGCACCGGATGTTCGATGGGGGACAGTGTGCGCACGTAGGTAATGATGGCAGCCGCGTCGCTCTGCGTCAGGTACCGGTAGTTTCAATACGGCATGACGGGGAACAGCACGTCTCCGTCTCGATTGACGCCCGCCGTGATGGCCCTCAGTATTTCGTTGTCGGTCCAGCTCGCGAGACCAGCTGGCGTGATGTTGGTTCCATAGACCACGCCTCATACACCGTGACGGTCGTCGAATGTCTCACCCCCCTGTCCCTCAGTCCCGGCGATGATAGGGGCCGAGTAGAGATCCCAGTCGCGCTGGGAGTGGCAGTCCAGGCAGACCGTCACATGTTCGACCAGATAGGCGCCGCGTGCGCGTCGTGCGGGGGTAGACGTGAGCGCCTCCGGCGCCATCCGCTCCATTCGGCCCAGCCTGGCCATGCATCCAACCCCCACGCAGACGAGCACGACGAGGAGGGCGAGCAGTTGGGGGGGCGTCCCTCAGGTGTGGGTGACGGCGGGGAGGTGGCGGCTGGTGGGTCAACGGCAGTGACGCTACCATATAACAGGCATGATGAAATGGTGAGCCGCGTGCTGCTCTTGGCGCTGGCGGCGACCTTCCAGACGGCACCGGTGGAGCGCGCCAGTGTGCTGGCGCGGGATGGTGACCTGGCCGAACCGCTCTTCACACTCGAGCGCACCCGGGTGACCGCCGACGGACAGACCGTGGCAGACGTCCGATTCGTGGACGCCTCCGGTCAGGTGGTCTACATCGAGCGCGTGACGTATGTCGGCGGCGCCGTGGTGCGGGCCGAGCTTGAGCAGCGTCAGATGGACGAGCGGTACGAGATGACGGTGTCTGGTACCGACGCCCTGTTCGAGATCGTCCGCGACGGGAAACGGTCGAACGTTCGTCGCGACTGGACCCCGGATGCCCTGTCCATCGATCAGATTCCATCGTTCGTCGCCGGTCAGTGGGATCGACTGGTCGGTGGTGAGGACGTCTCGTTCCGGCTCGTCGCGCTGGACCGGGCTCGTATCGTGCGTTTCACCCTGCAGCACCAGGGGGCGACACAGGATCTCGACCGTCCCGCGGTGAGGGTGCGCATGCAGGCGAGCAGCATGTTCGTGCGGTGGGTGGCACCCGAGGTCGATCTGTTCTTCTCGCCCGACGGGCGCACGATGCTGGAGAGCCGCGGACCGCTGCCGGTCAAGGTTCGCCAGGGAGGCGACTGGGTCGACCTGGACGCGCGCCTGGTGTGGCACCGCTAGGTTTCCTGGCGAACCGTCCGCCTGGCGGCGTTACTTCGTCGGTCACCCCCGCCCGGTACGGCCGGATAGGTCGCGACGCCAATTGAACCGAACGGCCCACTCCTGTACATTGCGGGTGTTCTTCCCTTGTCTTGGAACCAAGAGCGGTTGTGACGCGTCTCACGCGTTGGGAATCGCATTTGTCGATCAGTATTGGAGACCGTCGCATATGGTGAGAAGCACGTTCGCTGGAGTTGCGTTGATCGTCGCCGTGGCGTTGGGCGCCGCATGTGGATCCTCGCCGATGGATGGCGAACCGGTTGCGGCACCAGATGCGGTGGCCGCCGGGGCGTCGGCCACCGCGCCGACCGACATCGGGGAACTGGTCGGCCAGTTGCGGGACATGGCCTGGGCCGAACAGGTGGACGAAGCGCGGGCGCTGATCGAAGCGCAGCGACCGCATCACGATACCGCGTCCCCTGACTGGCTGCTCGCCGCGTCGTGGCTAGGACGTGGGGCCAGTTTCGCCGAGCAGTGGGACGTGGCTGAGCAGTACGCACGCGAGGCCCGCGATGGCAGCATCGCGCTGTTGTCGTCCAGAGACCTCGACGCGGATGGGCAATTGCCGCTGGCGCTTGGCGCGGGCATCGAGGTGCTGGGTCAGGCGAAGAACGCGGCCGGAGACAAAGCCGCGGCCGTCCAGTTCTTGAGCGACGAGCGCGAGCAGTATCGCGGAACGTCGATCGAGACCCGCATCCAGAAGAACGCGCTGCTCCTCGGTCTTGAGGGCCAGCCGTTTCCGGTGCTCGATGTCGATGAGCATCTGGGACCGCCACTTCCGTCGGCCGACAGCCTCAATGGCAAAGTCGTCATTGCCTTCTTCTGGGCGCACTGGTGTCCGGATTGCAAGCGGCAACTGCCAGCGCTCGAGCAGCTCCACGAGACCTACGGCGACAAGCTCGCCATCATCGGACCGACCCAGCTTTACGGGTATGTGTCACGCGGCGAGGATGCGACCCCGGAGCAAGAACTGGCGTATCTGCGCGGCGCGTATCAGGAGCGGTTCCCGATTCCTGAGTGGATGAGTGTGCCGATCAGTCA
>JAPYUM010000173.1 GCA_029940535.1 Vicinamibacterales bacterium | reverse complement strand
CGAGGACAGTCGAAAGCTGTTCAACAACCTCATGGTCTGGGGCCTGTCGATGACGATCGTTGGCAGCGCCATCTGCTGGCTCTTCTTTACCGTTCTCGAGGTCGGTCTCGGTTAGGAGCGCCAGGCAACCTACTGGGAGGGTGCTGATGCGGTTTCCTGGCAAGCCGTTCGTCTGGCAAGGCGCAAGGAGGGAGCAGGCAGGCGGCCTGTGACCGACGCGGCAACACCGCCAGGCGGACGGATCGCCAGGAAACCCTGACCATGCTGTTGTATCTCGCTCATCACGGCGCCGCCGTCAGTCCGACGGAGGACCCGCAACGTCCGCTATCGAGCCTGGGCCGCACGCAGGTAGACCGGCTGTCGGGCGAGGCCGCGCAGCGGAAGGTGCGCCCCGACGTGATCTGGCACAGCGGAAAGCTGCGCGCTCGCCAGACGGCAGAGGCCTACTGGCGGGCCTGCAACCCGTTGGCCGAGTTCTCGGCTGCGCGGTGGATGCAGCCGGGCGACCCACCGCGGATTGCCGACCGGCTCCTGGGCGAGACGCGTAACATCCTCCTCGCCGGTCACATGCCGCATCTGGCTCGACTCTTGCGTCATCTCATTGGTGATGACGACGACCCGGCGTCGTCTGCGTCGTTTCCATTCAACGGGCTGGTTGTCGTCGAACAGCTCGAGAACGGATGGGAAGAGCGTTGGCGTCTGGAAGCCGCGACAACGACTTGATGTCGTGTCGGCGGCCCTGAAGGGGCGCGCTACGACCACGAAGCCGCGAGCCGCTTCTCCAGCAGCTCCCAGGCACGGGCGACGTGGCGCTCAGTGGTCCGGATGTGACCAACCGCCAACCGCAGTGCGAATCGGCCGTCCAGGCTGGTGTGCGAGAGGAACACGTCACCGGTGGCGTTGACGTCGTCCAGTAGCCGTCTATTGAGGTCATCGAGCGTCGGCTCCTCGCCCTGAAGCCCCGGTGGGCAGGCCCGAAAGCACACCACCGAAAACGGCACCGGCGCCAGCCGCTCGAATGTCTCGCTGGCATCGACCCAACTCGCGAACAGCGCCGCCAGCCGGATGTGTTCCGCCAGTCTCCGGCGCATCCCCTCGGCGCCGAAGTGGCGTAACACCATCCACAGTTTCAACGCCCGGAAGCGACGCCCGAGCTGAACGCCGGTGTCCATCAGGTTACGCACCGGCTCGGAGTTCGGCGTCTGCAGATAGGAAGGCGTTACCGAGAACGCCTCCCGCACCCGGTCCATCCGCCGGCAATAGAAGGCGCTGAGGTCGAACGGGGTGAACAGCCACTTGTGCGGGTTGACCACGAACGATGCGGCACGGTCACACCCGTCTACGGTCGCTTCGAAGCCAGGCACCATCGCGGCGGCCCCGGCGTACGCCGCGTCCACATGCAACCACAACTGCTCGCGATCACAGATGTCCGCGATGGCCGCTACCGGGTCGACACTCGTGACGGCTGTCGTGCCCACCGTGGCGACGACCGCGAGTGGGGTGATGCCGTGCAGCCGGTCTCGACTGATGGCCTCCGCGAGCAGGTCGGGACGCATCCGAAACTGCTCGTCCACCTCGATGCGCTCGAGCGAGTTCAGTCCGAGGCCCAGCATGATGATCGCCTTGTCGACAGACGAGTGGGCGTGATCCGAGCAGTACACTCGCAGGGTCGGGATGTCGGGTCGGCCCGCGAGGCCGTGCTCACGGACCCGCGGGACGGCTTCCTGGCGCGCCGCCGCCAACGCATGCAACGTGGCGATCGAGGCGGTGTCATAGATGACGCCTTCATACGTGTCGGGGAGCCGCACCAATCGTCGCAGCCAACCCAGCGCGACCTCCTCCAGCTCGGTGACAGCCGGAGACGTGCGCCACAGCATGCCCTGTGCGTTGAAGGCTGCGCACAGGAACTCGGCGAGGATGCCAGGGCCGCTGCCGCTGATGGCGAAATAGGCGAAGAAGCCGGGGTGATTCCAGTGAGTGATCCCCGGCACGATGACCCGCTCGATATCGGCCAGAATCTCCTCGAAAGACTCACCGGTCTCCGGAGCCGAGGGGGGCAGCGCGTCACGAATCTCGCCTGGTCGCACGCGTGACAAGACCGGGTAGCCCTCGACGCCGTCGAGATACTGGGCGATCCAGTCGACCATCTCGTGTCCCGCCTTTCGGAACGCGGCGCCCTCCATGTCGCCGAGCGCCGGTGCGGCGCCGTCAAGCGCAGGGATCTTTTCGGGCATGGCGCCGACAGCCTACCGCGCTGTTCCGGACCGGGCAACCTTGCTGCTGAAACGGCGCATCACGCGGCGACCGCAGTCACGCAGCCGGGATGGGCTCCAGTCGACCGGTGTCAGCGCGGCCAGCCCTTGAGCAGATTGCGGTGGAAATCGGCGACGAGCGAGCCGATGTACCGTGACGCATAGGGACGTCCGGTCGCGTCGTCGTCGACCTGGCAGTGTTTGATGTACTTCTTGACGCCGTCGGGAAAACGAGAGTAGTTACCTTCGTTGATCGAATAGATAGACCTGGTCAGTGTCCTTAGCGCCGCCAGAATGACGGGTAGAAGATCACCAAGGCGCTGAACATCTCCAACCGTCCGACCAGCATCGTCCACGCCAGAAACCATTTGCCGGCCGCCGAGATATCGGCGTACGTTTCGGACGGCCCCACCTCGCCGAAGCCCGGGCCGATGTTCATCAGGGCCGCCACCACCGAGCTCATCGCCGACTGCATGTCCATGTCGTCGATCAGCACCATGGCGCAGGCGCCGCCGATAACCAGGAAGATATTCACGATGAAATAGCAGACGGCCAGCGCGATGACCTGCTGCGAGATCGGCTGGCCGTTCAGCCGGACCGACACGACCGCCAGGGGTTGGAAGAAAATCTTCTTGATCGCCGCCAGTCCGTATTTCCAGATGATGACGTAGTGGACCACCTTGATTCCGCTTGTCGTGGAGCCCGCGCAGGCCCCCACGAAACAGATCGCGTACAGGAACATCTGCGCGGACTGCGGCCACAGCTCGTAGTCCGCCGTCGTGAACCCCGTTGTTGTCAAGAGCGACACGACCTGGAACGTCCCGTGGCGCACGGAGTCGGCCAGGCCGTACGTCCCGGCGCTCCACAAGAGCCACACGACCATCACGCAGAAGAACGCCACGAGGCCGACGTACCAGCGGAACTCCGTATTGACCTTCAGGACCCGCCAGTCCCCGCGGGCCAGGAGATAGAAGAGCATGAAGGTCACGCCCCCCAGGAACATGAAGACGATGATCACCCAGTCGAAGTAGGCGTTGTCGTAGGCGCCCACGCTCGCGTTCCTCGGCGAGTACCCTGACGTCGAGACCGTGCCAAACGCGTGGCACAGGGAGTCGAACACCGACATCCCCCCCAACAGCAGCAATAGCACCTGCATCGCATTGAGGGCGAGGTAGATGACCCACAACCAGCGTACCGCGTCGCGGTTTCTGGGAAGGAACTTCTCCTTCGTGATCACCTGCCCGGGGCTCGACTCCGCGCGGAAGAGGTGCACGCCGCCCATTCCGTGCGGCAGGAACAACACCGTCAGCGTCAGGAACCCCATGCCCCCGAGCAGGTGCGTCTCGCTGCGCCAGAGCAGCAACCCGTGCGGCACCGACTCGATGTCGGCGAGGATCGTCGCGCCTGTCGTCGTGTAGCCGGACATCATCTCGAAGAATGCGTCCGTGAACGACGGGATCGAGCCGTGCATCACGAACGGGAGCGCGGAGACCGCTGAGATAATCACCCAGCCGAACGCGGCGATCACGAATGCTTCCCGCAGTCCCAGGTCCCGCTCGCGGCGGTACAGGAACCACAGTGGCACCCCGGTGGCCGCCGCGACGGCGACTCCGGCGCACAACGCGAGCAGGTCGCCCTCGCGGCCGTACAGCACGGAGCACAGCACGGGCAGGACCATCGCCCCGGCCGTGACGAGGAGCAGGATTCCCACGACGTGGGCGATCGCGCGCCAGTTCATCGCCGCATCACTTGTCGAACAATCTCTCCAACGCCGGCAGATCCCGCGACACGCAAATGCAGATCACCTGGTCGCCAGCCTCAATTTGCGTCCCTCCCAGCGCGACCTGCCACGTCGTGCCGCGCCGGAAGCCGCCGATGATCATCCGGTTTTGCATCTGGTCTCCCAGCTTGTTCAGCGGGGTGCGAGTGATCGGAGATCCGGGGTCGGGGACCAGCTCCACGACCTCGGCCTCACAGCCGTGCAGGTGCGTCACCGCCAGTAGCTTGTCGCGTCGCATGAACTTGAGGATCGAGTTACCGGCAAGAGTTTTCGGGTTGAGCACGATGTCCGCACCCAGCGCGGCACCGAGCGCGAGGTACTCCTCTTTTCGGACCAGCGTGATCGTCTTGAGGCCATCCGCGTCATGTCCGCGAGAGCGACGCAGGTGACGCGCGCTGACGCTTGCCATGATGTTCGTCTCGTTGTCCTTCGTGGCGGCGATGACCGTGTCCATGTCGAACAGACCAGCCCGGATCAGGGTGTCAGGGTCTCGCGCGTCGCCGTGCAGGACCTCCGTCTTCTTGAGACGGTGCGCGAGACGCTCGGCCCGAGCCCCATCCAGCTCCAACAGCCGGATCGGCATGTGGTCTTCCAACAGTTCCGCTACGCGTTGCCCGATGAGGCCTCCACCCAGCACCATCACGGTGTGCTTGCGCTGCTTCTTAATCTGCAACGCCTGGAGAAGCTCCGGTTGGTCCTCGCGATGCGCGAGGATGAACACGTGATCGTCCAGCTTGACCTCGTGATCGCCGCCGGGAATGATCGTCTCGATGCCGCGGGCGATGGCGACGATGCGATAGTCGAAGCCGCCGAGCTCCCCCGCGATGGCACTCAGTGTCTTGTCCGCGAGCACCGAGTCAGTCGTGACCCGCACCGAGACCACCACCATGTCCGCGTCGACGTCGACGACCAGGGCCCCTGACCGCATCTTCAGCAGTCGGGCGATCTCCTGCGCACACAGCTCGCTCGGGCGGATGACCAGGTCGATCCCGAGACCCTTGGGCGTGAGCAACGCATCCGGCGCCCACAGCTCCAGGCCCTGGACCCTCGCAATCTTGCGACGGGCGCCGCACCGTTCCCCGATGAGGCACGCGGTGATGTTGACCGCGTCGTTGTCGGTGACCGCCATCAGGTAGTCGATCCGCTCGCCAGCGACCTGCTTCCAGCAGTCGAAGGTCATAGCGTCAGCCTGCAGCAGCCGGGCGTCGAGTTCGCGGTCGGCTCGGGCCACCCGGTCGGCGCTGGCTTCGATGGCGGTGATCGAGTAGCCCTCGTGCGCGAGCCACTTGGCGAGGTGCAATCCCATTCCGCCCAGCCCGACGATGACGATGCTCTCTTTCTCCTTGCTCATCGCCCTCCTTGCTCATCGCCCCGCGAGGGCCTCAGGCCGATTGGAGTCGGCATCCGGCCCACGTGGGCCGATGTCCCAGAGCCCACACCGGCGAATAATATCGGTCCCACCGACAGGGTCGGCGGAATCCGCAGTTCAAGAGTATCTTGGAGAGGCGATCGACGTCCTCCGCATTCGAGTAACGGCGACCTTGGCGGAGTGAGAATGGGGGCACCCAGGGCGCAAAGGGCGGGGTATCGCGCACTGCCATCGAGCGAGCTCGACCGGCTGATTCTGCGGCGGGTATCGGACGGTGCCCGTCGGCAAGCCTCCTGACAGCGCCGTCTTGGTCTGCGGGGCCGATGAATGTAGCATCAGGCGTTCACCCGCCTCGTCTGCTGGCGACGACTCTGGTGTGGTGACGAGGAGGTGTAATGGCTGACGTAGTGCACACG
>JAPYUM010000045.1:31633-34139 GCA_029940535.1 Vicinamibacterales bacterium | reverse complement strand
TCGTCTTCGTTCTCCAGGTCCTGAAACGTCGACGGCGAGATCGCGTCCGTGCCCGGAGTGAGCCCGCGCACCTCCGCGATCGTGCCTTGAACCTTGGGGCCGGGCAGATGCCCCCGGTGCCGGTCTTGGCCCCCTGGCCAAGCTTGACATGGAACGCCTGGACGTCAGCGACCTTCTCGAGCGCCCACCCGAACCGACCACTGGCCAGCTCGTAGAAATATCGCGAGTTTTCGGCGTGCTCCTCCGGCAACATGCCGCCCTCACCCGAACAGATGCCGGTACCCGCCAGCTCGCCCCCCCGGGCCAATGACCACCTCGGTCGCGACCGGCACCGCGTCGAGTTGCGGTTTCCGGGCCAGCTGCGCGGTCACGAACTGGATGTCGTCCCACTTCGGCAATTGCTCCCGCGAGACGCCCATCGACGTCACTGGACCGTGGTGCCCAAGATACTCGAGCCCTTCATCGGCCAGACGTCGAATCAAACTGACATGCGGCTCGGCCGCGTCGCCGTGCGGGTCTTGAAACGCCCCTTGATACGGGGTGCGGTCGTACGGCTGGGGATGCGCCTTCTCCCAGGTCTCGATTTCGTCCTGGTCGACACAGAGGTCATCACCCTCCAGCCAGGATGAGAATTTCGCCAACTGTTCCGCGTTGTTGTAGCTCGACACGCCGGTATGGAACAGATAATCCCAGCCGTGCAAGCCACAGATGAGGTTGTCGCCGGTGACGCACCCGTCCGACATCAACGCGCCCCGATGCAAGCAGCGCCCGTAGAGCACCGAGTGGTTGTCGTCGAACCGCACGATAACGAGGTCAACGTTGCTGACCAGGGCACCCACGGGAGTTCGGTCCGACACCTGAGACCAGGTCGCGATCTTTACTTTCTGCATTCGTCCGTCTCCTTCGACGGCTACGACCCCAGGGCGTACACGAAAAGCGGCCCTGCCTGGTTGGCCACCGGTAGTTCGAGGTGCTGCTCAGTGATCAGATAGTCGAGTTCATACCGCTCGGCCAGCACCCCGGCTCGTTCGGCGGTCAGTTCGTTGAAGTGACCAATCGCCTCGACCCGCTCGGCGACGCGAGACGCGATCTCCGAGGAATAGATGGCGAGCGCGCTGTCTTTGATCAGCTCCAGATAGACATCTTGGCCGCTGGCAGCCCGCACGCTCGTCCCGTATCGCGCGGCATGCACCGGGTCCGCCAGGAAATGGGTACCCACCGGCTGTGTGGCCGCCCAGACCATGAGGTGATTCCAGTCACTGTGCTCAAACCCGACCTGCAGCACCGGTCGTTCCGGGCGCTCGAAAAACCCGCGATACCCCCCCCGGCAGACCGCCAACAGCACGATCACCGCGACCAGCGCTCGCCGCGGCGCTACCCGCCGCCCGGGGTTCCGTCCGCCAGCTCGCCACGGACCCTCGACGAGGAGCCAGGCCAGCAGGAGGACGCCCACGTAGTCCATCAGCCAGAAGACCCGGTTCACCTGCAACTGCACCGCCAGCGCCACCGACCCATACGAGAACACGGCCGAGACAAGGAACACGGCCAACAACAGTGCGCAGCCCCCAATGAGCGCACCCTCCCGGCGGCTCGCGACCCCAAGCGAGTGACGGTATCGGTACAAGCCGAAGACCAGCGCGGCGATACCCAGGTTGCTGAGCCAGGCCGAGAGCGGCCACCCGCGCACGACCAGGTAGTCCTTGTATTCGACCAGCAGCCGCAACCACGCCGGATCCATCACGACAAGCTGCTCCCGCAACGGGCCACCCAAGGTCACGACGCCGGCCACTATTGCCGGCACGGACCACCCCACCAGCGTCTTGGGAGCAATACCCCCGCTCAACACTGCGGCCCCGCCGACCATGATGGCGAACCAGAACCCGATAGTGGGGTGAACGAGAATGGCCACGACCACGATGCCCAACGCCAACCGGCTCCGTCCAGCGAGATACAGCGCCGTGGCCGACAGCCCCAGGGCGAACGCCAGCATGCGGGGATGAAAGTACCCCTCGACCGAGTTGGCACCCGTGTCCGGAATGCGATGCCGGACGGTGATGAGCGCCAACAGGGCCCCGACAGTCCACCAGCTCCGGTAGACGGCTACGCCGAGACCGATGAGCGCGCCGTAGAGCACCAGCAACGTGACGACCTGCCCCGTCAGGAACGCCGCCGGAAGTGACATCCCGCTCGTGCGCACGAGCGGCGCGAACCAGTCGTCGAAAAAAAGGAAACGATCCTGCGCGGCGATCAACGCGCCATCGTGTGGAAAGAGCCGCGGGTCCATCTCGTCGAGGACCACCGGAATGTAGAACGCCTGGTCGGAGACCCCGTAGTGGTACCCACCTGAATTCAGCGTGACCAGGACGCAGAACCCGATGGCGCCGACGACGAGCGGAAGGATGTGCGTCCGGCGCACGTCAAGCCGCCCGATTGGTTGGTCTGTTGATGGCACTATCGCGATGTCCACACGCGCCGCGGGCTGTCTTTGGTGAAGGTTCCGCCGCCC
>JAPYUM010000045.1:0-31533 GCA_029940535.1 Vicinamibacterales bacterium | reverse complement strand
CTATCGCGATGTCCACACGCGCCGCGGGCTGTCTTTGGTGAAGGTTCCGCCGCCCGCGACGAGCGCTCATTCTCGCACACGCCGTCTCTGCACCAGTTGTTGTGCCGTCGCGCTGGCGACCCTTGGGATCTGCGTGACCGCCACTCCGGCCGCGGCCCAACCCGTGGCACCGGTACAGGCAACAGATGCACCTACGCACGCGGAGGTTACATTCGCCATTTTCAGCGCCCCCGGCACCTACGTGGTCCGAGCCATGGCCGACGACGGGCACCTGTCCGTCCCGCTCGACATCACTGTCTCGGTCACCGAGGGACCGTAGCCCATACCTGGGCGCTGTCTTCCATCCTCAATGCCTTCGCTCCGTGACTGCATCGTGCTGGCGGAGGCGATGGCCCTCGCTGTCCGCGTCGACTTGGGCCTGCGATCTCTGTCCCCGAGAACGCTCATCAGCCGGCTGGGCCGGACAAGCGGTCGTCGGCCCGCGCTAGTGGCAGAGCTCGACCCCCGGCGTGCGGCACGACTGGTTGCAGCGATCTCGGCGCTGTATCGGATGCCATGCCTCGAACAGAGCTTGATCCTCTTTGGGATTCTGAGACGACGCGGCATTCCAGCCGAGCTTCGGATCGGCGTCAGAAGAGCCGGTGACGGCCTGAACGCGCACGCGTGGATTGAACACGAGGGACGTCGGCTGCTCGATGGCGGCATCGCGGACGAGTACACGACTCTGCCGCTGCACAGCTGACGCAGCGACGCGCGCATCCCCTCGTCCGAAAGACACGGCGATGCCACAGGGATTGACCGACTGCTTCTGCCGGATGCTTCGGGCCGATCACGCGCAGTGGCCCGCAGCGTACGACCTCCCCTCCGCCGACGTCCTCGACGCGGCGCGACAGGAAGGCGTGCACCTGCTGCTGGCAGCCGCGTTGGCCCAATCGGGCCAGGCCGAATCGCCGTGTCCGACGCCGGGGCCAACGTTTCAGGCGGTGCTGCGCGAAGAAGTCGCCGCTGAGCTCGTTGCCCGACGGGAACTGAGGGACGTGATCGCGGCGCTCGCGGCGCAAGGGGTCAATCCGCTCGTCTTCAAGGGCGCGGCGCTCGCGTTCACGCATTACCCGTTTCCCGCGGCGCGCCCCCGCGTCGGTTTTCGATGGTCTGGACTACGCGCGTCTACCGTGCACATCGGGCACGTTTGTCCGCTCTCAGGTGTCCTACGGCAGAATCGACCGGTACGGCCTCGAGCACACCTTCGACGTCCACTGGCAGATCAGCATTCCGCAAGTGTTCGCCAACCTGCTGTCGCTCGACGAACTCGCGGAACGCGCGGTGGCGCTCCCGGCACTCGGTTCGACGGCGCATACGATCGATCCGGTCCACGCGCTCACCATCGCCTGCATCCACCGAGTGGCACACCATCACGGCGAGGAACGCCTGATCTGGTTGTATGACATACATCTGCTGGCCGGCGCGCTCCGCGCGTCTGAGGCCGACCAGTTCCTCCAGACCGCTCGCGACAAGTCCATTGGCGCAGTCTGCGAACAGGGTCTGCTGATGGCCCGAGCACGATTCGACACTACCCTTCCCGAGGGCCTCATCCAGGGGCTACGGCAATTGGTCGCACGTGGCGCGCAGGAGCCCTCCGCGGTCTATCTCCGACAGCACCTGCGGAAGGTCGACGTGCTCGTCAGTGACCTGAGAGCCCTACCCGGCTGGCTCCCCCGGTTCCAACTGCTGCGCGAGCACGTCTTCCCTCCCGCCGAGTTCATGCGGCAGACCTACAGGGAGGCGCCGCGACTCTTGCTTCCAGCGCTGTATGGGTGGCGGTTCATCGAGGGTGCGGGCGGATGGTTCAGGAAGGGGTAGCGCGGTCGGCTACCGACTGTAGCGGAACGACAGCTCCCCGGCGCGAGTCAGCGCCTGTTGCCACTCGGAAAAACGGTCAGGGAAGCGGACCGCGACGCGGCGCGAGATCGCTTCGAGGCTGACGCCGATCGAGAACAGATCCAGGATCATCCCGTCAATTTCCGCGTCACGCGTCGGCGACGGTACAAAGTCGCCGTTACACTTCCGCATCCAGTCCTTCGAGATCGGAACGCTCGTGAGCTGGGACTGGCGGAACCGCGCCTTCACGGGTCCGGCGCCATCGTCTCCCCGAATCTCCGTGTTCCAGCACCAGATGTAGTCGGACCCAACCGGATCCGCCCGGATGTCGACGACGACGCGATCGCCATCTCATCGAGCTCGTCGGAACCGACGGGTGGAGACGCAGGCAGTTCAGGTCGTTGCTGACGATGAACGTCCGGTCGACATGGACGTAGAAGAACGGCTTGACACCAAAATGATCGCGAGCACAGACCAGGGTTCGGTGCCCCTCATCCCATATCGCAAATGAGAAATCGCCAAGCAGACGGTCGAGGCACGCTTCGCCCCAGACTGTGTACGCGCGAAGGATCAGCTCGGGGTCCGGCGCGTCCGTCTCCGCGGCACAGCCGCGATCGGCCAGCGCCCGCAACAGTTCGTCACGCGCGTCCACGCGGCAATCGGCAACGATCCATGTCTGGCCGTCAAGCGTGAGGGGTTGGGATTCACCGCTCGATTCCCAGGTCGTCCGGAGGAGCGTGTGACCGAAGCCGACGCCACCGCGGCCCCAGGTCTGCTGTGCGTCAGGCCCACGCGCCGCGAGGGACCCTGTCATGCGCTCGAGTAGCTCGCGGTCGACAGGGGCTCCGTCCAACTGGACGATGCCGACGATGCCACTCATCTACTCAGCCGGGTCGGTCAGGGTGACCAGTCCATGCTGCTCAAGGTCGGACATCAGGGCGAGCAGGTCGTCGGCGCAGCGCTGGCGGTCCACGTCGTACTCCGACACCATCGTGTTGACGATGTCCGACAGGACGTGGTGATTCTCGAGGACCTGCCACACGCGGGTGCCGACCGGGTCGAGTCCGAGATAGACGCCGGTCTTCAGATTGAGCAGTACACCCTCGCCGTGCAGATCCTCGAACAGCACGTCATCGTTCACGCGAATACTCGAATCAAGCGATATGCCCATGGCAGTTGACGGACCAAATCCCCTTGGTGCGATGGCCCAGATCGGCCTCGCGTGGGCCACGCCGCTACCCTCTTGCCCGGTGCGCGGGCGAGCCAGCACCCTCGCCTAATTATCCGCACGAGTCAAGGCGATGAGGTGACGCACGGTCGCTGCGTTCTAATCGGCATTCACCAACTGGTGTCCCCAGAAGGTCTGCGGCCGCCTCTTGCGTTCGACCGTTCGGACGTCTACTGTGGTGATGTCGGACGTCACGCCCGACGCGTGGTGGCCGATATCCAGGGGAGACAATAGATGCTCAAGAAATGCTTCGTGGCGGTCTTCACCCAAATGCTCGTGCTCGCCCTCGCGGCCCCGCCCGTCATGGCGCAGACTGGCGGGACGCCGATGCGGACCCCGGATGGTCAACCCGATGTCTCGGGCATCTTCACCTTCCGCACGCTGACGCCGCTCGAGCGACCGACCCAGTTCGAAGGACGAGACAGCCTGTCGGCCGAGGAGGCGGCGGCGTTCGAGGCGTCGGAACGCACCCGTCAGAACCGTGACCTGTTCGACCCGGTGTCGGGTGCGCCAAACGCCGGATACCAGCCCCGGGCCGAGGGCGGTGTGCTGTCATACAACGAATTCTGGTACGAACGCGGCATCGAGCTGACCTCTGATAAACGGACGTCATTGATCATCGACCCCCCGAATGGACGGCGCCCACCGCGGACCGAAGCGGCCCAAGTGGCCGCGCGGGAACGACGGGCTCATACGGAAATCCACCGTTACGATTCGTATGAGAACCGGACCATGACCGACCGCTGTCTCGGAACCTCCGTCGCGGGTCCACCTCTGCGCGCCGGGGCGTACAACAACAACATGATGATCTTCCAGACGGCCGATCATGTGGTCATCCAGAACGAGATGGCGTCACAAGCGCGAGTGATCCCCCTCGCGGACACGGCGAAACCCCCGTTCGGGCAGCTCAAAGGTGTGTCACGCGCGCACTGGGACGGTGAGACCCTGGTCATCGAGACGACCAATTTCCGCAGCGACAGCGCGTTGACCGGCCCGAACATGCACCTGATCGAACGCCTGACCCGACTCGATCCGGACACGGTAGCCTACGAGTACACCGTCACGGACGCCACGGTGTACACCGCGCCCTATACGGCGATGATTCCGCTGCGCCGCACGGATGGGCCGATCTTCGAGTACGCCTGTCACGAGGGGAACATCGGACTCTCCGGCATCCTGGCCGGGGCACGGGAGCTCGAACGACAAGGTCGCGAACTGCGTCGCTAAGGACCCGTACGGCAACAAGTCTGGCGGCCAGAAACAGGACTACAGCTCGTTGATCGGCGGCGTGACGACGGGGACCTCACCGTGAGCAGGACGCCCGATCTGGGGCGTGGATGTCTCGACGGGGTGACCCTCGTCGGCCGGCCCAGTCACGGGAATCGGACCAGCCCAGACGACCGTCGACACAAGCCCGGCAACCCGTCGCGCCGTCACGTCGGCGGCTACCAACAGCCCCGCCACGGCGCCGGCGATCGCGAACGCGGCGAGGACCAGCCGGCACGTCGCCAACCACAAACTGGCTCGGTTCCGAGCGCATGTTGGTGTCTTCCCGGGGTCGGTGTTCACACGTCCTCCTCGACCGGCGTCTCACAGAAATCAGATCGCAAGCCGCATGCCGACTCAGGTAGCAGCACGGCACTCCACGAATCGGGACTTCGGAGGGCAGCCACCTACTGACGGGGTCGGTCAACCTGGTCCGTCCGGACACGCGGTCGTGTGCGCGACGACACTCGACCGGCGGTCTGGTACTGGCCGCCGCCCGGCGTCTCTACCGATAAGGTGGGGGTCGCGAACTCAGGCGTCGATAAGTTGATCCGACTTGGCCGCGAACACGAAGTCGCTCTCGGTCAGCCCGTCAATCTTGTGGGTCCAGATCGTGACCTTGACCAGTCCCCACGACAGAAAAATATCGGGGTGGTGCCCCTGCTCCTCAGCCATCTCGCCGACACGCACGGTGAAATCCAGCGCCTGGCGAAAATCGTCGAAATGATAGGCCTTTTCGAGGTGATGCTCGTTCTGGACCTGCCACCCGCCACCAAGCTGGGTCTGATAGGTCACCAACTCGTCACCCTGCAGTGGCGGCACGCCGCCCCGGCACGGCACACACTGTTTCGACGCCAAGTCGCTCATATCGCGTCTCCTCAATTCCGAACCGGCCCGAGCCGCGCCGTGGTCACCACCGGATACTGACTCACCAGCGTATCGTGAGCGGATACGCTACACGGCCGCCCCTGACGCCGCATCGCTCGGCGTTCAGACTCGTTCGTATCGCGCCTCGACGGCCAGCGCTTCCTCTCCCTTGGAAGTGATGTTGTACATGGTGAGCGTGAGCGTCGACGTGTCGGCCGGCTTGAGCTCGATGCGCCATCCCCAATCCTGATCGGGCGGCGCCGCGTAGCTACCACGCACGACGACCGACCCGTCCGGCTCGACTCTCCCCTCGCACGGCATGACGCCATCCGACATGTGCCAGGAATCGATCCAGTGCGCGGTGACCCGCGCCCGGTCTGACTGATAGCCAATCAACAGCGACCCCTCCTGGTCAGTGCCTTGATAGGCCCAGCTGTAGTCCATCCGGACGAACCGACCCTCCAGCAGCGTCGTCACCACGGCGGACCCCGTCGAATCATCTGGAGCACCGGTGTGTGGGTCCTGCAACCGGTTCACTCCACGCCACCCCCCGACACACTGGCCCAGCTTGCTCAGACCGCTCACATCCACCCTCCACGTTCACACGCCGCACCGTCACCGGCAACAGCCTTTTCGACCCGCGATGGTACTCGACAGAGGCCGGGCAGTTCTTCGCTCGCGCCAGAGTCCCCGTCTTCGATCGCGTGGATGATCCGGGTTACGTCGGAATGCATGTCGCTCCAAGGCGCTTGTGTCACGCCAAGAATCACGCGAGGGCCGTCGTCCGCGAGACACCGGACTCTCTCAGGGTCCTGCCGCCGCGATGTGCCACACACCGCACAGCCGACCTGTGTGGTAAATCACGGTTGCGGGGCACTAGAATTGGCCCCGGGACCGGACGTTTCATGACTGGAGTGCACCGATGACGGTAGTAGCACGTACGACACGCCACCCGCGCGCGTGGGTCCGCTTCGCGCTGGGATGCCTGATGAGCGTTGGCGTCACCAGCGAGGTTGTCGTGGCGCAGCAGAACACGGTGCATCCACAGCCGCGTGCCGACGGGCTGCCGAGCCCCTCGCCGGCGACGGCCAACGGGAGCCAGCGGATGCTGCGACCGGAAGGGGCCGTGCCGATAGTCCCGGCCGGATTCTCGGTGACCAGCTACGCGGAGCTGCGGGGGCCGCGGATGATGATGTACGCGCCGAACGGCGATCTGTTCGTCAGTTCGCCCACCACGAATTCGATTCAGGTTCTCAGAGACGCAGACAACGACGGGGTCTTCGAAGCCCGCGGTGTCTTTGCCGACGGCGAGACCTGGCCCGCCCCGGCGCAACCGACGCCGCCGGCCCGGGCGGGTGGCCGGCCGGCCCCCCGCTTGGGCGTACTCGAAGGCCCCCAGGCCCTGGTGGCCGACCCCCTGGCGTGCACCCCGCCTCCCGACTACCTGCGACGTGGGCCGGGCGGACTGCGCTTGCCCTTTGGTCTCGCCTTCGCCGACGGCTACCTCTATGTGGGGAATACCGACTCGCTGGTCCGATTCGAATATCAGAACGGAGACATGGCGGCACGGGGCGCACCAGAGAAGCTGCTCGAGCTACCGACGGGAGGGCACTCGAGCCGTAACATCGTGTTCAATCGGGCCGGCACCCAGCTGTACATCGCGGTCGGCTCGGCCTCGAACAGCGACGACGGCGAAGACTGTCGTCGGGCCGCGATTCTGGAAGTCGACCCCGACGGCACGAGCGCCCGCGTCTACGGGTCGGGAATCCGCAACCCCGTGGGCCTGGCGCTACAACCTGGAACCGACGTGGTGTGGACGGCGACCAACGAACGCGACAACCTCGGTGACGATCTCGTTCCAGACTACGTGACCTCCGTCCAAGACGGTGGATTCTACGGCTGGCCCTATTCGTACATCGGCGACCACTACGACCCGAAGTTCGTCGGCGCGTTTCCAGACCTTGTCGACCGCGCGATCGTGCCTGATGTGCTCCTCCCCGCCCATTCGGCTCCGCTCGGCATCACGTTCTACACCGGCACGCAGTTTCCGGCGAGATACCGCAATGGTGGGTTCGTGGCGCTGCACGGATCGTGGAACCGAACGGTTCCAACGGGATTCCGAGTCGCGTTCTTCCCGCTGGCCAACGGGCGCCCAGGGCCACTCGAAGATTTCCTCACCGGCTTCCTGGCCAGCACCGGCCAGAACGGCACGCAAGTCCGGCAGTGGGGCCGACCAGTCGGCGTGGTCGTCTCGCCGGATGGCGCGCTCCTGGTCTCCGATGACAGCGGCAACCGAATCTGGAAGATCAGCGCGGCCGACGCCACGAACGGCGGACGATAGCGACCTCGGGTCAGTCGGCGCTGTAGTTAATTTCGAGTCGCCGCACCGAGAGCGCCGCGATCCAGAGGACCACGGCCGTGAGCGCCAATAACCCGAAAACGGCCCGGGCTACCGTGGGCGGCGCGGCCGGAGCGATGAACAGCTGGACCAGTAACGGCGCGCCGGGGTCGGGCCAGAACGCGGCGCGCGCGACGGCCTCGTGCGGCCACAACATCACCAGGTAGCACAGTGCGGCGCCGAGCGAGAAGATCGCGATGGAGGCGATAAGCCCGGCCAGGTACTTGCCCAACAGCAGCACCTCGCGGCGGGCGAGAAACACTCGACGCAGCTGTAACACCGTGATCGTCCAGGTTTGTCGCAGCCGGCTGGCGCCCGTCATGCTCCGTCTCCGATCAGATACTTGTAGAGCGCGTCGACATTCTCGTCGACGGGCACCACCGACTCGACGGAGTGGCCGTCAACCGCCAGATGGCCAAGCGCCCGGGCGAAATCGTCCTGGCTGCGTGTCATCACCAGAAGCCCGCGTCGACCCTCGTGCACCTGGACCTGCGTGATGTGTTCGTGCTCGAACAGCCGGGAGGCGAGCCGAGACGGGTCGGGGCAGCGAACGAGATACTGACGCCGGTGCTCGTCGATTTCATCGCGCATGCCGCGTACGTCCCCGTCGGCGATGCCGTGGCCGTTGGCGATCAGGATGACCCGGTCGGAGATGACGTCGACCTCGTGCAGCACGTGACTCGACAGCACCACGTGGCGGCCGCGCGCCGCGAACCGCTCGAACACGGCGAAGGTAATCGGCTCACCGTGGTCTTGAACTGCGGCGGGGTGCGGACGCAGCCCGGACGAAATCCTGGTGTGCAGGCGAGGGCGCGCGCCAAGGCGACACCAGGGGGTTTCCGCGCGAGGTGTTCGGCTGGCAAGGCGCAAGGAGGGAGCAGGCAGGCGGCCTGTGGCCGAGGAAGCAACGCCGTCCAGACGGGCACCTCGCGCGGAAACCTAGAAGCGGACGATGGCGGCGACGTGGGGCCGCGTCAGCCAGCTGTTGCTGGCGCCAGCGTCAACGTCGAGGCGTCTTGTCACGTGCACCGTCAGGTCGAGCGACAGGTTGGGCAGCGGGATATAGGCGATGTTGAACATGTGCAACTCGGTGTTCGTGCCGGGCATGTCGCTGAAGACAAACGGCGACAGGGCCGCTTCCTGCTGAATCCGCCCGTAGGTGTAACCGAGTGCATAGGTCCGGAGGGTTCGCGAGCCGCCGTACTCCGCTTCGAACCACAGTCCGGTGTCGCGGTCCGAGGCCGCCTTCGTGTTCCGCAGAAACTCGCCCAATAGACGCAACGGGTAGTCCTCGCGCCCGGTGTCGAACTTGGCCTCCACGATGGTGTCGACCATGTTGAAGTCCGAGACCAGTCCGACGACGTTCTCGTCCACATCCCGCTCGACCAAGTTGGTCAGCAGGCTGTTGAGCAGCCCGGTGGCACGACCGACCGCCACCTGGTCGACGTTGGCGAACCCGTAGTCGGCCACCGACACGTGCAGGCGGTGGCCACCAAACGCGAACCCCACCTCGCCATAACCACCCAGCATGTATGAGTCTGCGTCTCCGCTCACCTCGTTCACCGCCGTCTGCAGAGCCAGCAGCGTGACGTCGACCGTGTCCGACACGTCCCACGCCACCTGCTCGTACCCACCCTCGAAGTTGAGGTCGTCGTCCCACAGCATCTGGGTGCGTGTCATGGGCGACCCGAACTTGCCGACCCCGAGGGTCAGCGCGGAGGCCCCGGTCGGGTTGTATCTGATGTTGGCGCGGTCGAGGTTGAACGGCTTCGGTCTGAAGAAACCAGTGAGTGTCTGGTTGGTCGACACCGGGGTGCCGGGGTCGCCGCTCGCGATCTGAATCTGCAGATGGGTATCGTCGTTGACGTCGCTGTCAATCCGGAGACGCAGTCGGAAGCGACCCCGGTGCCGAGTCTCGCGACCGTCCTGATAGAACCCCTCGTAGCGCGACCGAAAATCGCCGCCGAACTGAATGCGCTCGTACCATGGGGCCGGAGCGGACCCGCTTTGGGCCGAGGCGCCCCCGGGAAACGTCACGAAGAACGCCGCTCCGAGGAGGAGGACGGAAATGAAACGGGGCATGTCGCTGAGAATCATCTCCGATCTGCACATGGACAGAGAAGAGTGGGGCGCGCCACGGGGCTTTCACCACGGGCTGCTAGTGACTCTCGAGCCTACGACGTGTAAGATCCAGAACACGGTTCTTTCTCTTATAGGCGAGAGGTCGGAATGGGTAGATTTGGGCTTGGATCGGCGGCCGCCGCGCTTCTCGTAGCGGCCCTCGCCGTCCCACACCTCGAGACCACGGCCCTTGCTCAGCAAGGCGCGCCCGGGGCTGCGATGGCCGAGGCGGACCAGGCGGTGGTCAACCGGTATTGTCTCAGCTGCCACAACGACCGTGCCCTGCGAGGCGGGCTCTCCCTGGAAGGCGCGGCGCTCGACGACGTCCGCAATCACGCCGATGTGTGGGAGCGGGCCCTTCGTAAGCTCAGGGCCGGGGCGATGCCGCCAGATGGCGCTCCGCGTCCAGACCCGGCCGCCTACGATGAGTTGGTCGCGTATCTCGAGACCGAGTTGGACACTCTGGCCGCGACCGCCCCGAATCCGGGCCGGACCGACACGTTCCGCCGGTTGAATCGCACGGAGTACAGAAACGCCATCAGAGATCTCCTGGCCCTGGATGTGGATGTCGCGTCGCTCCTTCCGCAAGACGATGCCAGCTTCGGGTTTGACAACGTGGGTGCGGTAGAGCTGTCGCCGACCCTGATGGAGCGGTATCTGGCAGCGGCACAGAAAATCAGCCGATTGGCCGTGGGCAGCATGGCCATCGTGCCAGGCAGCCGCGTGGTCAGCGTGCGGCCGGACACGACGCAGGAGGGACACCTCGCGGGGCTCCCGTTCGGCACCCGAGGCGGAACCCAGGTGGCGCACACCTTCCCGCTCGACGGCGAGTACGAGATCGAGGTCCGACTGGCGCGGAACCGAAACGAGAACGTCGAAGGGCTCCGCGAATCGCATGTCCTGGAAATGACTCTGGACGGCGAGCGACTCGAGCTGTTCAACGTGGTGCCGGACCGGAACCGGTTTGGCAGCTACTACGCCGACGAAGATGTCGACAAGCACTTGAATGTGCGGATTCCGATCTCAGCCGGCCCCCACACATTCGGCACCGCGTTTCTGCAGAAGAATTCGGCGCTCATCGAAACAGAGCGACAACCGTATCAGGCACAGTTCAACCAGGACCGGCATCCGCGTCAGCAGCCGGCGGTGCACTCGGTGTCCATCAGCGGGCCGTTCGAACCAAGCGGGGCCGGCGACACGCCCAGCCGAGACCGCATCTTCAGCTGCCGCCCCGCCACGCCGACCGACGAGGCAGACTGTGCCGCCACGATCATCTCCAGCCTGGCCCGGCGCGCCTACCGGCGACCGGTCACCTTCAGCGACATCGAGATGCCAATGGCGTTCTACGAAGACGGCCGCGCGGGAGAAGGCTTCGAGGCCGGAATCGAGCTAGCCTTGCGGGCATTGCTGACCAGCCCCGAGTTCCTGTTCCGCATCGAGCGAGACCCCGACGGGGTGGCCGCCGGCGCCGCCTACGAGCTCAGCGACATCGAGCTGGCGTCGCGACTCTCCTTCTTTCTGTGGAGCAGCATCCCAGACGACGCGCTGATCGACGACGCGGAAGCGGGACGACTGCGGGACGGGGCCACGCTCGAGCACCACGTACGGCGCATGCTCGCCGACCCCCGGGCGCACACGCTGACCACCAACTTCGCCGACCAGTGGCTGTATCTCCGGAACTTGGACACGGCCGCGCCCAACCTTCGACTGTTTCCCGATTTCGATGACAATCTGCGGAGCGCGTTCCGACAGGAAACACAGCTCCTGTTCGACAGCATCGTCCACGAAGACCGTACGGTCGTGGACCTGCTGCAGGCCGACTACACGTTTCTGAACGAGCGGTTGGCCGGCCACTACGGCATCCCGGGTATCTACGGCAACGACTTCCGCCGAGTCGAGCTGCCGGCCGACAGCCCACGTCGCGGACTGCTTGGCCACGGCAGCATCCTGACGGTGACCTCGTATGCCACCCGGACCTCGCCGGTGCTCCGCGGCAAGTGGATTCTCGAGAACTTGCTGGGCATGCCACCACCGCCACCGCCGCCGAACGTTCCGGCCCTGGAGGAGCCTGAGCCAGGGGTTGCCGCGCGCTCGATGCGCGACCGGATGGAGCAGCATCGCGCGAACGCAGTCTGCGCCGCCTGTCACCGACTGATGGATCCGGCCGGTCTGTCGATGGAGAACTTCGATGCCATCGGCCGCTGGCGGGACCGCGCCGACGACTGGTCGCCGATCGACGCCACCGGGAGCATCCCGGGCGGGGGTACGTTCGACGGTGTGGCGGGACTGCGAGAGGCGCTGCTGGCCCGTCCCGAAGTCTTTGTCGGCACCATGACCGAGAAGCTCCTGACCTATGCGCTCGGGCGCGGGCTCGACCACTATGACGGCCCTGCAGTCCGACAGGTCTTGCGGGACGCCGCTCGCGACAACTACCGGTTCTCGTCCCTCGTGCTCGGGATCGTCGAAAGCACGCCGTTCCAGATGCGGAGATCGCAACCATGATGATTACGAAGATGGCGCTGCCGCGCCGCACGTTCCTCAAGGGTCTTGGCGCCACGGTGGCGCTGCCGCTGCTCGATTCCATGGTGCCGGCATTTACGGCCCAAGCGGCCACCGTGGCCAACGCTCCGCGCCGGCTCGGGTACGTGTTCATCCCGATGGGGATGAATCCCGCGCCCTGGACACCGACCGAGGTCGGGAAGCTGACCCGACTGTCGCCCTCCCTGGCGGCCCTGACCCCGCATCTCGAGCACGTGACGGTCGTCACCAACATGGAGTTGGAGAACGCGCACACGACCGGAAACCACGCCTCGTCGAACGCCGCGTTCCTGAGCTGTCTCAAGGGGAAACGGACCGAAGGCAGCGACTACGAGCTGGGGGTCACGGTGGACCAGGTCGCGGCCCAGTCGATCGGCGGCGACACCCCGATTCCGTCGCTCGAACTCGGCACCGACATGATCGTGCAGGTCGGCGCGTGCGACAACGGATACGCCTGCGTGTATCAGAACAGTCTGTCCTGGGCGTCGCCCACGTCGCCGTTGCCGGCCGAAGCTGACCCCCGGGTGGTCTTCGAACGGCTCTTCGGTGATGGCGGCACGCCGGACCAGCGCCGGGCCGAACTGCGGAAGAACGCCAGCATCCTGGACTGGGTCCTGGACGACATGGCGAAGCTGCAGCATACGCTGGGTGCGGGAGACCGGACCCGGATGGACGAGTATGTCAGCACCGTGCGGGAGGTCGAGCGGCGCATCCAACTGGCCGAGCAGCAGACGGCCGATTCGCCACTGCCCGATCTGACCCGGCCAACCAGCGTACCGGTCGAGTGGGAAGACCACGTGAAGCTGATGTACGACCTGCAGGTGCTGGCGCTGCAGGCCGACCTGACCCGGGTCATCACGTTCCAGATGGCGCGCGAAGCCAGCACTCGCACCTATCCGCAGATCGGCGTGCCCGAGCCGCATCACCCCGTGTCGCATCATGTGAACGACCCGGAAAAACTGGCCAAGCTGGCGAAAATCAACGCGTATCACGTGTCGTTGTTCGCCTACATGGTCGACAGAATGGCCTCGACGGCTGACGGCGACGGCTCGCTGCTCGATCACTCGACGTTGATGCTGGGGAGCGGGATGGGCAACCCCGACGTCCACGACCACCGGAACCTGCCGATCGTCGTGGCCCGCGGCGGCGGCGACAAGGCGTGGGGCGGGCGTCACGTGAAGTACGACGAGTTGACGCCGCTGGCGAACCTGCACCTGGCGTTGCTGGACGACGTGGGCGTGCACCTCGACCGCTTCGTCGACAGCACGGGCCACGCGGTCGAGGTCATGGAGCCGCTATCGCTGTAGGAGACGCCCATGCCTCGTTCAAGACTCTTCCTGTTCGCCCTCGTGACGCTACTCGCGGCGCCGCCGGCCTCGCTGTCGGCGACGGCCGTAGACGTGCCGCTGATTGACGCGGTCAAGGTGGGTGACGTGGCGCGCGTGCGGACCCTGCTCGACCAGGGCGCCGACGTCCACGGCGCGGAGCCGGATGGCACCACTCCGCTGCACTGGGCGGCCTATGCCGGGCAACTGGAGATCACCCAGAACCTGCTGGAGGCCGGCGCGGTGGCGAACGTCGGAAACCGTTACGGCGTTCGGCCACTGTCGCTCGCGTGCGTGAACGGTGACGGCCCGGTCATCGAAGCGCTCCTGGGCGCCGGGGCCAACCCCAACAGCTCGCTGATGGAGGGCGAGACGGCGCTGATGACCGCCGCGCGGTCTGGTAGCGTCGACGCAGTCGAGTTGCTGCTCGATGCCGGCGCCGACGTGAACGCGCAGGAGCACTGGAAAGGGCAGACGGCGCTGATGTGGGCCGCGGCCGAGGGCCACGCCGCAGTCATTCCCACCCTGTTCTCCCACGGAGCGGACCCCGGGCTTCGGTCAAACCGGGGATTCACCGCGTTGCTGTTCGCCGCGCGCGAAGGACAGACCGACGTGGTGCAGACACTGCTGGAGGCGGGTGCCAACCTCGATGAACAGTTATCGATCAATTCGACACTCACGGCCGGCGGCGTGGAGCAACGTCGGGCGTCCAACGCGGGACTGAACGCGTTTCTTCTGGCGGCAGGCAACGCGCATTTCGAGCTGGCGGCCTATCTCGTGGATCGTGGCGCCGACCCGAACGCGGCACCCCGTGGCTGGACGGCCCTCCATCAGCTCTCGTGGGTGCGCAAGGCCGGCATCGCCGGAAGCAACAATCCGGCGCCGAGAGGCTCGGGCGAGATGACCAGCCTGGAATTCGCGCGCAAGCTGATTGCGCAGGGTGCGGATCTCGACGCCCGCGTGACCACCCGGCCGCCGGCCGGGATTACCGGGCTCAACTTCATCGGCGGCACGCCGTTCCTCCTCGCTGCCCGCACCGCCGACGCCGAATTGCTGCAACTGCTCAGGGAGGCGGGCGCGGACCCGACGCTGACCAACGACGAGGGCTCGACGGCGCTCATGGTCGCGGCCGGGTTGGGCACGTCGTCACCGGGAGAGGACCCCGGCACGGAAGCGGAAGTCCTGGAGGCGGTGCAGCTCGTGCTGGACATGGGTCTGGACATCGACGCCGTGGATGACAAGGGCGAGACCGCCATGCATGGCGCCGCCTACAAGCACCTTCCCCGGGTCGTCACGCTGCTGGCGGAGGCGGGTGCCGACATCGCGGTGTGGAACCAGCAGAACGACCGGGGCGCCTCCCCGCTGGACATCGCCATCGGCATGCACCGGGGCATGAACATCCTCAGTTCTGTCGAGACCGCCGACGCCATTCGCGACGCCATGCGGGCGGCGGGCGTCGACCCTGACACGGCGCCGTGACCGGTTCCGCCCCTCCCGACCACAACAACGTCCTGCTCGCCGACTGGGCCGGTCCGTTCGGCGGTGTCCCCGCCTTCGACCGGATGGCGCTGGGCGCGCTGAAGCCGGCGCTCGAGGCGGGCATGGCCAGCCAACTCGCCGAGATCGATGCGATTGCGTCAAACCCGGAGCCCCCGACCTTCGAAAACACCATCGTTGCGCTGGAGCGGTCGGGCCGTGGGTTGAGCCGCGTGTCTGCCTACTACGAGGTCTGGAGCTCCAACGTGTCGACCCCTGCATTCCGAAAGGTGCAGGGAGACATGGCGCCGCGCCTGGCCGAATTCGAATCGACGATCACACAGAACTCGGCGCTGTGAAGCAGTATCTCCAGCTCGACAACCTCCGCGACGGCACGTTCTTCGTCGCTGGTGCGCTGTTCGATTTTGCCTTCACGCCGATCACGGATGGTTCCGTTCCGGTGTTTCATGACGACGTCAGCGTGTGGGACGTCATGCGCCAGACCGACGGCGCCCACGTAGGGGTCTGGAATCTCGACCCCTACGCGCGTCCAGGCAAGGGGTCGGGCGCGTGGGCCGCCACCTATCGCAGGCACGAAACGTTCGATACGTTCGTGAGTGTGCTCGGATCGAACAACTCGAACTTCATCAAGGCGGCGCCCGGCGAACCGACCTTGGTCTCATGGGACGATGCCACGACATTGTTTCATGAGTTCGGGCATGCGCTGCACTACGTCTCGTCGACGGTCGACTACCCGTCGCTCAACGGCGGGGTGCGTGACTACATCGAGTTGCAGTCGCAGCTCCTCGAGCGCTGGCTACTCACGGACGAGGTCGTCGGCGGCTATCTCGTGCATCACAAGACCGGAGAGGCGATGCCCCCGGAACTTGTCGCCCGGATCAGAGACGCCTCGACATTCAATCAAGGATTCGCCACCACCGAGTATCTCGCCTGCGCCTTGATGGATATGCGGTTTCACACTACCAACCCGACCACGCTCGCCCCCCACACGTTCGAGCGTGAGGTGCTGGCGGACCTGGGGATGCCGGACCAGATCGTCATGCGGCACCGCAGCCCGCACTTCAGCCATATCTTCTCGAGCGAAGGCTACGCGGCCGGCTACTACGGGTACATGTGGGCGGATGTGCTGACCGCGGACGCGGCGGAGGCATTCGCGGAGGCCCCGGGCGGGTTCTACGACAAAGACCTGGCAAAGAAGCTCGTCGACAACCTCTTTGCCGTGCGGAACGCCGTCGACCCGGCCGAGGCCTATCGAGCGTTCCGGGGACGCGACGCGACCATCGGCGCGCTCATGTCGCCTGTTCTCGAGGTCAACAGGAAGACTTCGAACGCAGCACCGCCGAGGTCATTGAGGCGCCGTGAACTCTCTCCGCCCCCTACGAAATCAGTTCGTAGGACGCTCTCAACCAGTTCTCCCAGATCTCCTTGGGAAGCGGCTTGTCCAGGACCACCGTCCGGCTACGGCTCACAGACTGAGGCCAGGCTCTGCACCGACGTCACATTCAGACTGGCGGGGCCACCACCGGACTCGTCGCGAATAAGCAGCCCCTTGGTCTCGACCCGATGACCCAGGTAGGCCTCCGGGCTCGGGAACACATACATGAGGCCGAACTGGCGGTCGCCGAGCGGCGTCGCTTGGGACTCAGCCAACTCGTCACCATCCGACGGAGCTGGGTCGCCGGAACGGACTTCATCACTCGCGTTCGAGAGCACCCACTGTGACGCATCGCCACCGAGACATCCCACCACTCGCACCAGCGCAAAGTTCGGGACAACTCCGGGGCCGTCCTCGCCTTCGACGGTCACGCTCGTCAGCAAGGTGGTCGACAGCTCTTCGTCTCCAGCCGGATATCCGTTGCGCTCCAGCACATAGCTGATGATGTCGACGTAGGCGTTTCCGGCCAAGGCCTCCGAGGCACCGGGCGGCATGGACTGCATCCGTTCGAACAGGCGGTCCAGCGTCAAACCGGTCCAGTCCCGCACGAAGACGTCGCCGGTCAACGACCGACCCGCGCCGCCGGTGAGGTCGGCCCCGTGGCATCGCATGCACGTGGCTTCATACTGGGTTCGCCCACGCACAGCCTGGGCCGTGGAATAGACGCCTTCCTTGACGGTGCGGTCGTCCTGCGCCGTGACCGCAGACGCCGTCCACAGTAGCCCGACGAGCGCGCCGCATGTCCACGCCACGCCCCCGACCAACCGCTGCGAATATCTCTGTCTCATAGCTGCATACGTCTCGTGTGAACCACGCCGCTGGGTTGCGTATAGGCGTGCGGGTGAGGGAACGCGCGCTCAGGAGTCACGGCGCGCCGCGCGAGCGTAACAGGTCGGCGGTCGCCGGCGCCGCCTCTACATTGCCGGTGCGGCCGCGGGCGACGATGGCCAGGGGCGTCTGGCCACGCCGGTTCGCCACCCCCAGATCGGCGCCCCGGTCGATGAGCAGCGCGACGACCGCGTCGAACCCTTTGTCGACGACGTGATGCAAGGCCGTACTGCCGTCTCCATCGACCGCGTCAAGGTCAACGCCCTGGTCGGCCACAAGCGTGACCGCAGCCAGGGTTCTCGCCTCGTCATACATCTGTGCCTGGAACGCGGGCGACTTGGCGAGCGCCCGGTCGCGCCGATCCCACACGGCGTAACGCCAGCTCGCCCCCGACGCGAGCATGAGCGGCGTCCATCCGTTCTTCAATGGCAATCTCGCGTCCGCGTCGCCGGCCGCGAGCGCCGCCATGATCTCCACTTCCGTAAACTTCGCGGCGAGAGCGAACGGCGTCGCGCCCAGCAGATGCTCCCCGATCATCAGCACCTGGCCGTTCCGCGTCACTTTCGTGGCCAGCGTGACCTGCGCATTCGGCCGCGCGCCATGGGCCAACAACGCCTCGACCACTGCCAGATCTCCAGTCAGCACCGCGGCATGGAGTGCGGTATAACCGGCCGCCGCCGCATCCGGGTTCGCGCCTCGTTCGAGCAGGAACAGCGCGAGCGCCCCGTGGCCGCTATGCGCCGCCACGACCAGCGCGCTGGCGCCATCGGGCGCACGGTCGTTCACGTCGGCCCCGGCTTCGAGGAGCAGACGAGTCGACTCGACGTCGCCCTGCCGGACCGCGAACAGGAGCGGCGTAAATCCGCCAACCCGGGTCTCTTCCGCGTCGGTCCCGTAGTTGCGGCCTAGCTCGCCGTATTTGAGCTCGGACTGCAAGCGCCGGCTGATCACCTGCCGTCGCTCGCGCGAGCGCGCCGCCACATCAGCGCCCTGTTCGAGCAACAGTCGCACAACGGCGGGATGGCGCCGCGCGGCGGCCCACATCAGCGCTGTCTGATCTTCCGCCTGCTCGCGCGCGTTCACGTCGGCGCCGGCCATCAGCAACGCGCGGACGGCGGACGCGTTCCCGGTCCGGGCGCAACTCATCAGCACCGTCTCCCCCGTCACCAACGCCGCGTTGGGGTCGGCCCCGGCCTTCAGCAACAGCTCCACCATGGCCGGGTTCGCGTTCTCGCACGCCAGGGTCAGCGGCGTAGCGCCCAGATCATTCTCGGCACCGGGGACGGCGCCAGCCGCCACCAGCCGTGCCGCCATCGTTTCGTTGTCGAGGTACGCGGCCCAGTGCAACGCCGTCGCACCATCGGCCTGGGTGGCGTTCACGTCGGTCTCGGCCAGCAGCGCCTCCGCTGCCTCGGACCGTTCCGCCCTGACGGCATCGATCAGACGCAGGTCCGGTGCCTGGGCCCAGACGCCAACACCGCCGAAGACCGTGATCAGGAAGCCGCCGGCAAGCGCCGCGCTCCGGAATCCACTGGCAGTTCCGCTGGGATACGACACTAGATCTCCGACAGCCGGTCCGCGCCTTTCCCGGCCAGGAGCGACGGCAGAGGTCCGGTGCTGTCCCCAATCCGCTCGACCGGTGCCCCGAGCTTGTCGAGCAGCGTGACGTGGAGATTGGCGAGCGGCGTGCGGTCGCGTTCATCGAACGACACATGCCGTCCACCCCGCAGGGTTCCCGCCCCGCCGCCGAGCAGCACGATCGGCAGGTTGTAGGGCGAGTGGGCATTGCTGTCGCTCATCCCGGCGCCGTACATCAACACCATGTGGTCGAGCAGCGACCCGTCTCCGTCCGGGGTCGCGCGCAACTTCTCCACAAACGCGGCGAACAGGCCCACATGGTAGCGGTTGATTTTCGTGAGCTTCGCCAGCGCGTCCGGCACGCCCCGGTGATGCGACAGCGGGTGGTGCGCGTCAGGCACACCGATTTCCGGATAGGTCCGACCGCTCAACTCGTGACCGCTCATGAAGGTCGTCACCCGGGTGCGGTCCGTCTGGTGCGCCAGCACCTGCAAGTCGTACATGAGACTCGCGTGATCGGCGAAGTCGGCCGGCACACCCATCGGACGCTCGACGAGCGGCACCTCGCGATCGCCCTGTGCCTCGGCCACTTCGATGCGGCGCTCAACATCGCGCACGGCGTCGAGATAGGCACCGAGCTTGCGCTGGTCGTCCGCACCGAGCGCACCTCGGAGTCGGGCCACGTCAGCGGTGATGGAATCGAGCAGACTGCGCTGCTCGCGCCGACGCGCCTCACGCGCGGCAGGGTCCGTGGTGGCGCTGTCCCCGAAGAGCCGCTCGAAGACCGCCCGCGGGTTGTGCTCCATCGGCAGCGGGGTCGACGAATCACGCCACGAGATGGTGTAGGAAAAGGCGCAGCTGAAACCGCCGCTGTCGCAGGATCCCGCGAAGTTGGCTCCCTCCAGTCCAAGCTCCAGGGACGCCAGCGGCGTATGGCGGCCCAGATCCCTGGCCGCGATCTGATCCATGGACACCGCCTCCGGATTCCAGAGGCCGGGGTGCACGTCGGTCAGGAACCGGGTGGCAGCGCGCGAATGGGTCCCCCCACGCGTACCTGGCGGCGGCGTGCAATTGAGTCCGGACACCACCAGCATCTGGTCCTTGAACGGGGCCAGCGGTTCCAAGATGGGGGTCAGCTCGAACCCGGTCCCGACGCTGCCCGGGGTCCAGTTCTGCATCACCATCCCGTTGGGCACATAGACCGCACCGAATCGGACCGTCGGCGTCGCGGCGGTCAGGGCCGGCACCATGCTGTCCAGGAACGGCAACGCCACCGACGCGCCCAGCCCACGAAGCAACATCCGACGCGATATCGCGCGTTTGGTGATCACGCTCATGACTCAGATCTCCTCATCTGGAACGGCACGCTCTCGACAACACCGAGAATAATCGACGACCATCGATAGTCGTCCGCCGCATCCGCGACGATTTTCCGGATGGCCGGTTGATCGGCCGCGACCATCCTCCGCCCGACCGCATAGGTCAGCAGTTTCTCGGTAACGGTTCGCACAAAGCTGGTCTCGTAGGCAAGGACCGCACGACGCAACGCCGCAGGACCATCGACCTCGGTGCCGTCGGCCAGGGCGCCGACGGCATCGACCGGGGCGCCATCTGCGTCAGTGGCCCGCCAACGCCCGATCGCGTCGAAGTGCTCCAGCGCGAAGCCGGGCGGGTCCATCATCCGGTGGCACGACGCGCAGGCCGGGTTGGCACGATGTAACTCAAGCCGCTCGCGCACCGATTTCGGCTCGGCCGCGCCATTGTTGTCGGCGAGCGCGGGCACATTGTCCGGCGGGTCGGAGGGCGGCATGCCGAGCAGGTTGTCCAGCACCCACTTCCCTCGTAGTACCGGCGAGGTGCGAGTCGGATATGCGGTCAGGGTCAACAGGCTAGCCTGCCCCAACAGCCCGCCCCGGTCGTCGTTGACTTCCACCCGCCGAAATCGCTCACCATACACGCCTGCGATCCCATAGTGCCGTGCGAGCCGCTCATTCACGAACGTGTCGTTGGCGCTCAACAGCTCCGGCAGTCCACGATCTTCGCGGATCGCGTGGTCGAGAAACAGAACCGTCTCCTGCTCCATATCCGCGCGAAGGTTCTCGTCAAACTCGTAGAAGACGTCCACGTCCGGCACCACTCCACGGATGCGGCCGAGTTGAAGCCACTGGGTGGCGAAGTTGTCCACCAACGCACGGGCCTTGGGGTGAGCCAGCATCCGACGCACCTGCCGCTCGCGCTCGGCCGGTTGGCTGAGCCGACCGGCTTCGGCCGCCGCGAGCAAGGGCTCATCGGGAATATCGCTCCACAAGAACATGGACAGCCGCGACGCCAGTTCGAGATCGGTGAGCCCATACGCCGCCCCAGCCGCGACGTCGACCGGGTCGCGCTCGACCCGAAACAGAAACTCCGGCGCGACGAGCAGCCGTTCGATCGCCTTCTGAATACCGGTCTCGAATCCGACCGTGTCGCGACCGGTCTCATAAAAAGGTCGCAGCGTCGCCAGATCGGTCTCGCTGACCGGCCGGCGATACGCGCGACGCGCCAACGCCGACAGGATGCGCGTCGCGCATCGATCGCGGGCGAGCTCGCCCGCGTCATCGGCGCCAGCGGCGTCTGGATGGCAGACAAAGATTCTGGCTCGACTCGCGGTATCTCCCGGTCCGGTTGAGTCGTAGGGGCCGGCCACCTCTACCCGCTCGACCGCGGCGTTCCCGTCATAGAACCCCAGCCCGCTGAGCGAGAAGCCTGACAGTCGCCGCTCCAAAATCCCCGTGGCCTCGGTTCTCGCCCCGACGAACGACACCCCGAGCCGATGCTTTCCCGCGGTGGCCGGAAACCGGACCACCAATCCGGCGTCAGCGTCGATCGACACGAACTGTTCCCAGTCGGGGTCCCCGCGAATAGTGCCGAAGAAACTGTAGGCGGATGGGTAGCCAATCCGGTCCGCGTCCCCCACCGTGAACCGTTTCACCAGCCGCCCATCGAGACGCACTTCGACCTGCTGCTCCGTCCCCATCCCGACGATGTAGTCGTAGATCATTCGGCGCAACCGCACCTTCACCTCATACTCGCCGTCGAGCGGAAAGTGGTGGCGAATGGCCAGCCCACCACGCGACCCGAACGGCAGGTCGTCGCTCATCCGGTCGTCCTGGTAGAGCAACCGGGGCGTGTCGTAGGTCGTCGCCGCAAAACCGGGACCGATGGTGGCGTCACCGACCGCCAGCCGGCTGATCCGGTTCGCCGCCGACAGATAGCGGTCAAAGAGGGCGGGCGACACCGACAGGACCTCGCCGTTGGTGCCAAACCCCTGCTGGTCGACGTCATCCGGAGGAAACAGCAGCCAGCGCTCATCGACATCGAGCGCCAGCAGACTGCTGACGGCGTTTCGATACTCGGCGGCGGTGAGGCGCCGGATCGGCGGACGACCCGGGTCCGGTTGCGCGACTCCGGCGTGGTCGAGTGCCGCTTCCAGCCGCGTCACGAATCGCTCATGCGCAACCGGGTCGGGCCGACGGCTGCCAACCGGCGGCATCATGCCGAGTCGCATCTTGCTGACCATCTGCTCCCAGACCTCGGCGTCCGTACCGACATCGGAGGTGTCCAGATGCTCGAACGACACCGGCGCCGCCCCCTGTGCGACCCGACGATCGTTGTGACAACCGAGGCAGTAGCTGTCGAGCAGCTCGCGATGGGAATCAGCGTGAGGCGTCTCGGTACCGGGCGTCTGGCGAGCCGAGGCGGACACCTGGAGCAACAGCGCAGCACTCGCTGCCACTGCGCCAACCCGCCGCGTCAGCCGTTTCGACATAGATCTCCAGCGGGCGACCCGGCGGGCCGGTACCCAGTTTTCCGACGATGTCACCACTGTAGTGGCGCGCATCAGGTAAATCAATACCGACCGCTCGCCACCGCGGTGACGCCGGGACTCTCGCGGCGGCCGGTTCGCACCCAAAAAACCCCATTGCGAACCGAACCGCATGGTGGTACAACCAACGGAGCATTTTCTCGTTTCGGCACGTGGCGCAAGGAGTACTTTGATGAGAATCCGGATACGCTCGCTCGTAGTCCCCGCGGCGATCGCCGTGCTGGCAGTCTTCGCGGCGCCCGGCGACGCGCTCGCCAACAATGAAGCGGACGTCACCTACTACCGGGACGTGCTGCCGATCATCCAGAACAACTGCCAGACCTGTCATCGGGAAGACGGCCTGAACCTCGGGGGCGTCATCGCGCCGATGTCGTTCATGAGCTATGAGGAAACGCGTCCCTGGGCACGCGCGATCGCGCGCAAGGTCGAGGCCCGGGAGATGCCGCCCTGGTACGCCGCCGGTCCCAAGGACGTGTTCTCGAACGAACGCGGGCTCACGGACGAAGAAATCGGGAAGCTCGTGCAGTGGGTCGAGGCCGGCGCGCCCGCGGGCGAGACGACCGACGCGCCGGAGCCGCACCAGTTCGTCGAAAACACGAGCGGCGGCTGGTCGCTCGGCACCCCTGACTTCGTCTTTCAACTCGACGAGCCCTACTTCGTCGACGACGACGTGTACGACCTGAACATCAGCTTCTTCAAGACACTGGCCGAGGCCGAGCTACCCGACGATGTGTGGATCCGTGGTTGGGAGTTCAAGACCGGCGCGGGCAACGTGGCCCACCACATGTGTGGCTTCGTGCGAGCACCGAACCCCGAGGTTGACCCAAGCGAGGCTGCCGACAAGGGCGCCGCTGGCGCGGGTCAGTTGCTCACCTGTATCGCGGAGGGGGCCGAAGCAGTGATGCTTCCGGACGGCTACGGCCTGCGGCTGGAAGCGGGCTCGACCATCACCTACAACATGCACTACCACAAGCGGCCGGGCGAGGGCAGTGGCGTGTGGACCCAGCCGGAGATTGCGTTCTTCGTCGAGGAGCGACCGGTGACGCACCGGGTGATCAACGACTCGATCGGGAACACCGGTTTCGAGCTGCCGCCGGGCATCGACAACTATCGGATTGGCGCCTCGCGCACGCTCGAAAAGGACACCCACGTGCTCACGTACTGGCCGCACGGGCACCTGCGGACCACCGCGGCCCGCTACACCGCGACGTATCCGGACGGGCGCGAAGAGTTGTTGCTCGACGTCCCGGGCTACGACCAGGGGTGGCAGGAAACCTACAAGCTGAAGGAACCGAAGCTGCTGCCCGAGGGCACCCGCATCGACGTCAGCCAGTGGTACGACAACTCGTCGGAGCGCGCGGCTCGATACGATTTCGACCCTGAGTTGACGCCTGGGCACGGCCCCCGGACCGACGACGAGATGGCGCTCGGGTTCATCGGGTACGCGGTAGCGATCGACGCCGAGTCGACCGAAGGCGAGAACTAGAGACTCCACGCAGCCGGCACGCGATCGGTTCCCACCGACCGTGCCGGCTGCATCTTCGTCAGGTCAGCCTCCACCATGCATCACCGGCACCTGCGGTTGTTTCCGACGGGGGCTCTCGTAGGGCTCTCCTTGCTCTTCCCGCACGCGGGCTTCGCCCAGACAGAAGAACCAGACACCCTGGCGCGCACCGCGTTGGCGCTCAGCGCACGCCAGATCAATGTGTCATACGATTCCACGCTTCAAGCGGACGACCCGGCGTCCCTGGCCGTCCTAGACGCTGCCACCAGCGCGTCGGCCGAGATCCACCTTGGACGACTCGAGGGCAACCGTGCACTCAGAATCGGCCCACTCGGTCCCGAGGCGGGCGACGACCCTCCGCGGTCAGGACCTGACCACGAGCTGTGGCTGGCCCGGAGCGGCAGCACGTGGGTTCTCGACGCCCGTCCGATCCTTGAAGAAGACGACGACGAGGCGGAGTCCGGGACCAAGAACGACGACGCCGAAGAACCGGAGACCGAACCGCTTGAACCGGTTCAGATTCCGCTCACCCACCTCGTCCGCCCAGATGAGACCTCAGGCACACCGCTGGTGACGCTGCTGCCGGCCGGAGACGACAACGGCGAACTTGGGCTCTTGTGGGGGGAACACTACTGGCGGGCCGACTTCGAATTCGTGGAACTGGCCGCACGACCACGACCCGAGCGCACCTCCAACATCGGTCCGGCCACGTCGCTGACCCGCGACTCGGACACCAGCGCCCGCTGGCGAGGGGCGCGTCTAGGCACCCGAAACGAGACGGTGGTCGCGACGCCGACGGGCGAGGCGATCCAGGTCTATTTTCCGAAGGAACTGGGTACCGACCACCGCGATTTCGCGGCGTTGGAATCGACCGCAGACGGAGAGATTGTGGCGTTGTCGGGTTCGGCGGTCATCCGCCTTCGGAGTGAGGTGTCGTTGCGGTCCGGCGACACGCTGATTCCGACCGAGAATCTCGCGCCAAACTACCCGGGGTCCTATGGCCTCTGGCTGAAGGCGGTCGGCGATGGCTGGCGGCTCGTCTTCAACCACGAGGCCGATTCCTGGGGCACCCAGCACGACCCGGCATTCGACGCCGTCGAGATTGACCTGACACACGTGCATGGCGGACCGACCACCGACCGCCCGTTGCAGGCCTATCTGGTGCCCCGCCGTCCCGGCGAGGTCGGTCTGGTGATTCACTGGGGCCAGCACACCTGGACCGCCGACTTCACAATCGAACCCTAGTACGTTCCGCCGACGCCCGCCGTCAGCGCGAGAACGGCCCGAGCGCCGCCGTCGCGCCCGGCCGCAGCGGTGTTCGCGCCGTATTCAGCACCATCGCGATCAGCGTGTAGTAGCCACTGAGCCCCACCATGTCGACGATGCCCCGCTCGCCGAACTCGGCGAGCGCTCTGGCATAGGTGGCATCGCTCACCCTCCCGTCTCGGTGCAACGCGGTGCAAAAGTCGTACAGCGCTTCCTCGTCGTCGGCCATTCCGGCGGGGCGTCGCCCGTCGGCGATGGCCGCCGCAATATCGGGATTCAGCCCCCCTTCCAGCGCCAGCGGATGGTGCGCGGCCCACTCGTAGTTTTGTGTCCACTCGCGGGCGGTGATCAGGATGACGAGCTCGGACAGGCGAGGTGGTAACGCGCTATTGAACCGCAAGTAGTCGCTCACGCCCCGCAACCGATTGAGGAGGTCCGGGCTCCGCAGAATCACCGCCCACGGACCTCCGGGTTCGCCACGCGCCTCCCTGAACTCCTCGACGGCCTCCCTCTGCGCCTCGGTCATCGCCTGGTCTGAAATGGGCGGCATCCGGTTCTGAGCCTGGGCCCCGATCGAGACGAGTGATATCAGAATCGCGAGCCCGGCAACAAGCCCGACTCGACCGCTGGGTTCAACGTGCTTGCATCTCGGCATCGAGGCTCCTTCTGCTCGTGAGTTCCATGAGCTGGCTAGTCAGCCGTCATTTTGGCACGGTACACCCGGGACGAACGCCGGCCACGGAGAAGCTGTCCGACATCGACCTCCTGCCCGTGGTTGCTCCACCAGGGTCGAGAGAAACGTTCAGACCCACCGCGGCGTCTTCGAAGCAGGAGCCGCGATGCCCAGCCGGGTCGGTGGTTCCTGGCTTGCGCGATCCCCCACCTCCGGTTCGCGCCAATGAGAGCCCCGGCTGGGCACCTTGGACGCCTCCCGTATCTCAAGCGCCGCGTCGACCGTGGCCCGTGTCGGCGTCCTGCAGCTCGTGCTAAGGTGACTGGCAGACTCGCTGCTCTGCTGGAGGTGTGCCGTGACTGACCCCCGTCCCCCGATTACCTGGGCAGGCCTCGCCGCGCTCCCACTGGTTGCCCTGGCCTGCGAGGCGCCCCCACCGCCGGCGACGGACACGGCCGCCGCCGCTGTTGCCACCAGCCCCGGAGACCCGGGAGACGCCACGGCGTTCCAGTTCGACGTGGACTGGCCGAAACCGCTGCCCGACAACTGGACGCTCGGCAACGTGGTCGGGGTGGCGGTCGACGCCCGAGACGACATCTGGGTCATTCACCGACCTGGCAGTTTGACGGCGGAGGAAGCGGGCGCCGCCGCCGATCCACCCTTGGCTGAGTGTTGTCGCGCCGCGCCGCCGGTCATCGAGTTCAATCAGGACGGCGATGTCGTGCAGGCCTGGGGCGGACCGGGCGAGGGCTACGAATGGCCCGAGGCGGAACACGGCATTTTCGTCGATCACCTGGACAACGTGTGGATCGGGGGCAGCGGCGGCAACGACGCCCAGATCCTAAAGTTCACCCAGGCGGGTGACTTTCTCCTGCAGATCGGCCGGCAGGGGCAAGGCCAGGGGAGCAACGACCTGGAAAGCTTTGGACAACCGGCGGAGATCGACGTCGACCCGGAGACCAACGAGGTCTTCATCGCCGACGGCTACGGGAATCGACGAGTGGCCGTCTTCGACGGGAGCACCGGCGAGTACAAGCGGCATTGGGGCGCCTATGGCAACACCCCGACGGACGACGCCTACACCTATGACCCGGACGCCCCGCTGTCACAGCAGTTCGGTCGGCCGGTCCACTGCGCGACCATTGCCCGCGATGGTCTGGTCTACGTGTGCGACCGCGTCAACGACCGGATTCAGGTGTTCCAGACGGACGGCACCTATGTGGACGAGGTGGTGATCTCCGGTCGCACCCGTGGGTTCGGATCGGCGTTCGATGTCGACTTCTCGCGTGACGCCGAGCAGCGGTATCTGTACAACATCGACGGCATGAACCAGAAGGTGTGGCTGCTGAATCGGGCCACCCTGGAGATTCTCGGTTCGTTCGGGTTCGGCGGACACGTCGCCGGTGGGTTCACGGCGGCTCACAGTCTGGCCGTCGATTCGAGCGGACATATCTACGTTGGAGAAACACTGGAAGGCAAACGCGTACAGCGGTTCGTGCTGAACCCGTGAACCTGATGGGGACGCCATTGACGTCCGCTTCTCGCCCTTTGATTGAGGTATCTGTGTGTCGATAGGAAGCATTAGAGCTCCCCCCTGTTGACATAATCCCTATTATCGGATCCGTCATGCGCCCCGAACCTCCCCCGCGACAGATCAGTGCCCTGACGGCTGGCGCCAGCGATGGCGGTCCTCGTCTGATCGCGCGCGACAAGGCGACCGGCGAGATCGTCGGGTCGGTGAATTTGCCGGCAGGGGCGCTCGGTAGCCACGCCGGACGGGGCGCACGTCGAATCAGAGAGGAATGGGTGATGCGGAAACGCGGCGGCGGGTCGATGGTCTGCAAGGTGATGCTGGGTGCGGCGTTAGGGCTGGTCACGAGTGTCGTGGCGGCGCCTTTGGCGCTGGCCCAAGCCGAGTCCTATGTGGCGCCTCGTCTCCCCGGCACAGATGACCCCGACCTGAGCGGGATCTGGCAGGCGTTCACCACCGCGAACTGGGATCTCGAAGATCACAGCGCCGAGGCGGGGCCGCTCCATCGGCAGCTGGGGATGTGGGGGGCACAGCCGCCCGGGCAGAGCGTGGTGCTGGGTGGTGAGATTCCGTATCGGCCCGATGCGCTGGCCCGGAGGAATCAGAACCTCGCGGACCGTCTGGTAGTGGACCACGACAACATCAACACGGTCGGCGATCCTGAGACCAAGTGCTACCTGCCCGGTGTGCCTCGCGCGACCTACATGCCGTTTCCGTTCCAGATCATCCAGAGCACCAACCGGCTGGTGGTCGCCTATCAGTTCGCCAGCGCCAGTCGCACGATCCCGATCGATGGAACGAGCGAAGCCCCGGTCGACAGCTGGATGGGGTGGTCGAACGGACGCTGGGATGGCGACAGCCTGGTCGTTGAGACGGCGGGGTTCAATGGCTTGGCGTGGTTCGACCGCGCCGGTAACTATCACAGCGCGGCGCTTCGCGTGGAGGAGCGCTATACCCCAATGAGCCCCTACCACCTGATGTATGAGGCGACCATTACGGATCCCGAGGTGTTCACCCGGCCGTGGACGATCCGGTTTCCGCTATATCGGCGGATTGAAGATAATCTTCGGCTTCTCGAGTTCAAGTGTGTCGATCTCGCGGAGGAGTATGTGTATGGCGGCCTCGTTGACGAGGAGGGAGGTGCACGGTGAGGCAACAGCGAATCGGCGCCGGCATGGTGATGGTCGCCCTGGCGCTCTTCGGCGTAGCGTCGGTGACGACCGCAGGTCAGGCGGGCACGCAAGAAGAGAACGACTACACAACGCCACGCACCCCCTGGGGCGATCCGGATCTGCAGGGCATGTGGGACACGCGTACCTACACGCCATTCGAGCGACCGGCTGAGTTTGGCACGCGCGAGTTCATGACCGAGAACGAGGCGGCCGAGCGGGAGCGGCTCGGGCTCCGACGCGTCATCAGCGATGACGATGACGACCAGATTGCCCAAGAACTGGTGGACCAGGACGTGCGTCGCTACGCGCGGTCGGATGCGCCCGACGACGGTCGACCCGGCTATCGGATCGCCGGGGCCGAGTACAACGCGTTCTGGAGCGCCGACCCGACCACTCCCGGGGTCTCGCTTCGCACGTCCCAGATCGTGGATCCGCAAGACGGCCAGATGCCGCCGCTGACCGCCATGACCTTGGACACATGGGGCGCCCGAGAAGAGCTCCGGAGCGTGCGCAGCCAGGCTGATGACTGGGAGGACCGTGGTCTGTCTGAGCGATGCATCACCCGAAACGGGCTCCCAGGGGAGATGCTCGGGAGCAGCCAGCAGCCGCTGAAGGAAATCGTGCAGTCGCCGGGGTATGTGAGCATCGTCATGCCCTACGGATATGTGCGCATCATTCCGGTGAGCGCTGAGGGTGAAGAGATGTTGGCGCCCTTGGGCTCCGGTGTTCGTCAGTGGAACGGCGACTCGCGCGGGCGCTGGGAAGGCGACACGCTCGTGGTCGAGACGGCAAACTTCAAGGAGACGGTCAATAACGCCGTGCCGGCGCATGGGGGGCCGTTTGGCGGATCGGCCCATGTCCACTACTACCCGGGGGACGGGCAGACTTTGCGTTTGACCGAGCGTTTTCGTCGTCTAGCCGAGAACACGCTGGAGTATCAATACACGGTCGACGACTCGGAAGTGTTCGTGCAAGCGTTTAGCACGGTGAACTACTTCACACTCGACTCCTGGGCGGTCGAAGGCAATCAGGACCGTCTCTTCGAGTATGCCTGTCACGAGCACAACTACGGCATGATCAACGCGATCCGTGGGGCGCAGGTGGACCGCCAGTGGGCGCTAGACGAGGCCGCCCGCGAGGCGGGTATCCGCCGAGGCGAGCTGCGGGAGAAACGGGAGCAGCTTCGTGAGTGGGAAGCGCAGCAGCAGGACGGCCGATGAGAGCCGAGGAGACGAGCATGCGAGGACGACGAGCCTTGTTGATGGCCGGAATCGGACTGCTAGCGCTGACCAGCGTGACACCTGCGTCGGCACATCACGCGTTTGCGGCCGAGTTCGACGCCAACGCACCGCTTGAGATGAGCGGTGTCGTGGTGCGGATGGAGTGGGTCAATCCGCACACCTGGATCCATATCGACGTGGCGCAGGCAGATGGTTCGACCGAGCGATGGATGATCGAGGGCGGGCCACCAACCGCGCTCCTTCGGCGTGGGTTTACCAAGCAGGACCTGCTGGCCGGGACCGAGGTCTTTGTTGAGGGTTTTCAGGCCAAAGACGGCTCCAACAAGGCCAACGGGCGTAATGTGACGTTCATCGATGGGAGCAAGTTGTTTCTTGGATCGTCCGGCACGGGCGCACCCCTGGATGGTCGGGATTCGACGGAACCTCAGCGATAGAGTCGCCGCAACCAGACGAGGACGCCAGCCGGTATGACTCACGCGGCCAACGTAGATCGTGGTCGAGAGGGGGTTGGTCTCTTCAGCTTCCGGTCACCGGTTCTGGTTATCTGTCTGCTCGCCTGGATGGCGACGGTCGGTCTTGATACGCACGCGGTCGCGCAGAACTCGGACGCGGACTGGCCGACCTACAACCGCGATCTGGCCGGGACGCGTTACTCACCTCTCACCGACATCAGTCCTGACACGGTCAGCCAGCTCGAAGAGGCGTGGTCCTACCGCTTCCATCCCGACGACGGATTCATCGAGGGGCCGAGCCCGGCCGAGCTGTTCCAGCAGGTCACGCCGATCGTCGTCGACGGCATCATGTATCTGGCGGCGGGGAATCGGGTCGTGGCGCTCCAGGCGGAGACCGGTGAGGAGATCTGGCGGCACGAGCTGACGGATGGTCTGGCCTCGTTTCGTGGCGTCGCGTATTGGCCGGGAAACGAGGGCAGCGGCGCCCGTATCTTCTTCACCAGTCTGAACAAGGTTATCGCTCTGAACGCCGAGACGGGCGAGCGAGATTTGGCATTTGGCACCGGCGGTAAGGCGACGTTGCGAGTGCCCTACAACGGCGTCCCGGTGGTCTATCAGGACATCCTGGTGCTCGGCTCCAACGTCTTCGGCCCCGGACAACGTCACATCGCCCCCCATCTCAATAGACCCCGTGGTGGGGGTGCGCCCACCTATCCCTACCCTCGTGCGCTCGACGCGGGAACCGGGACATTGCGCTGGGAGTTTCATACGATTCCTCAGGAGAGCGACTTTGGTACGCAGACCTGGGGCGCCGAGAGCTGTACGACAAGCTTGTAGAAACCAGGCCGACCGGCCCTACACAATTGTGTC
>JAPYUM010000172.1 GCA_029940535.1 Vicinamibacterales bacterium | reverse complement strand
GACGGCCGCCAGTGAAGCACTCATCGAAGGCTCGCGTCTTGCCGTCACCGACGGCTCGGGTGCCTACCAAGTGGTCAACCTGCGTCCGGGCACCTACACGCTGACCTACGACCTGCCCGGGTTCGGCACCGCGGTGCGGAACGAAGTCACGCTGCCGGGCGACGTCACCATCACGATCGACATCGTGCTGGCGGTCGGCTCGGTCGAAGAGACCATCACGGTGTCGGGTGAATCCCCGGTGGTCGACATTCAGCAGGCGGAGCGCGTCGAGGTGCTGACGGCCGAGACGCTGGATGCCATTCCGACCGGTGGCAGCCTCTACTCGTTCGGCACCCTGGTGCCGGGCGTCCGCACGAGCTTACCGGATATCGGCGGCGCGCGGGCCATGGAGCAGGTGTTGATCTACGGCAACGGTGCCGGTGGCGTCGACACCACGGTGCTGGTCGACGGGATGCAGGTAAATTCTCCGATCGGCAACGGCGCCTATCAGATGTATTTCAACCCGCAGATGAACGCGGAGACGTCGTTCACCACCTCGGGCGCCGGCGCCGATACGCAGCGCGGCGGCATCCGGGTCAATATGGTGCCCAAGGACGGCGGCAACACCTTCAGCGGCATGGGTTACTTCGGCGGCTCGCACCGCAGCTGGCAGAGCGACGTCTGGAACGAGCGCTTTGGCGAGTTGGGGGTCCAGTCGACGCAGCAGGGCGACGCGCGTGACGGTTCCCCGCGTATCGACCGCGTCTACGACCTCAACGCGTCCCTTGGTGGTCCGATCGTCCAGGACAAGTTGTGGTTCTTTGGGTCCGTGCGCGACTGGTCGACCGACCTCATCGTGCTCAACAGCTTCTTCCGCGATGGCAGCCCCGGGAAGGACGACAACCGGCTGACCAGCGGCTTGATGCGGTTGACCTATCAGGCGAACTCGCGCAACAAGTTCTCGGCCTATCTCGACCGGATCCGCAAGGTGCGGTTCCACGAGCATGGCGAGGGCGACGACATCGAGACCGCCTCACAGAAGCGGCGCCCGATCCTCTACTACACCGCCGGCACGAAGTGGACCGGCACGCTCAGCAACCGGATGCTGGCCGAGTTCGGGTTCTCCGTGAACGGCGAGGTCTACCCCATCGGCTACCAGCCGCAAGTGCAGCAGACCCGGCCGGACACGGTCGCCCTGTGCGCGCGGACCCCGTGCTTCTGGCCGGTGGGCGGCGCCACCCATATCGCGCAGACGGCCGGTGGCGACCCCTGGTATGGCGGTCCCAGCGGTATCTGGACTTCCAAGCGGGACGATCGACTCGGCTTCGACGAATACGGCTCCAACCGCGGCAGCACGGTCAACTATCCGTTCAAACAGAACCTGATCGGGTCGGTCTCCTACGTGACCGGGTCGCACAACGTTAAGGTCGGCTTCGAGACCTCCTGGTCCAGCGAACGGACCACGCGTTTCTCCAACGCCAACCTCTTCCAGGAATACGACGACGACCCGAACCCGTTCGGCGTCGTGGCGGACTTCATCACCGCCGAGTCGAACCGGGCCGAGGTCAACAACCTCGCCGGGCTGCCCCCCGGGCTGATCGGCAACCCCGACCAGGTCGTGGTGCTCAACGACCCGACGATCGCGCGGGTCGAGGTGGACTACGACACCGGGTTCTATGCGCAGGACTCCTGGACCATCGACCAGCTGACGCTGAACTTCGGCATCCGCATGGACATAGCGGACATTCGCATCCCCCACCTGGTCAAGCCGCAGGGCCGGTTCACGGACGTGACCGACTTCACCCTGATTCCGGAGACCGACTTCCCGCGGTTCGGCCCCAACTGGTCGCCGCGGTTCAGCCTGGCCTACGACGCGTTTGGCAACGGCAAGACGGCGCTGAAGTTCGGGTTCAACCGCTACCAGAACGCCTTCGGCGACAGTTTTGCCGACCGCTATCAGCCGTCGTTGCGGGACGCCGAAGCGCGGCTCTGGAACGACATCCAGCTCGGCGCGGACGGCCTACTGGTCCCGGGATGCTCGGTTGACGGCATCGGGTGCCCGAACGACTACGGCACCAACGGCGACAACATCGCCCAGGACTGGGAGATCGGTGCGCTCGGCCGGGAAGGGTTCGGCGTCCGCGAAACGGACCGCCCCGACCCGAGCCTGTCGCGTGGCTACCAGGATCTGCTGACCATCGGGGTCCAGCAGGAAGTCCGGCCCGGGCTGTCGGTGACCGCGGAATGGCGGCGCCGGTGGTACAAGAACGTGGAGAACCAGAACAACGTGCTCCGGGACTTCTCGAACTTCGCTGACCCGATCCAGATCACCATGCCGCTGCCGTATGTCGGCACCATGCCGAGCTACAACATCGACCCGGCCGTCCGCGCGCTCGTGGACGAGCTCGACATCAACTACGAAGGTGGGGGTGGCTTCAAGAACCAGTACACCGGGTTCGAGCTGAGCTTCCAGGGTCGACTCCAGGGCGGCGGTTCGGTCTTCGGCGGCTGGAGCACCGACACGCCGGGCACCAGCTGGTTCTCCGGTGGGGGGCTCGTCAACGCCTGCCCGCTCTACAACGAGAGCCAGAACAACCCGAACCAGCTCCGGTTCTGCAACGCGTTCGACTACCCCACGCCGTACCGGCACGAGTTCAAGATCGCCGGGAACTACCCGCTGCCGTGGCAGGACCTGATGGTCGCCGGCACCATCATCGCTAACGCGGGGGGCTACGCGGGACAGAACTTCCCCGAGCAGTGGCGGTACAGCCGGACCGGCACGAGCGCCAACGGGCCGGCATTCACAACGGAGAACTGCATCGCACCGACGTGCGTACTTGGCGCGCCCATCGTGGCCACCGCCAACGGCGGGACCGCCCCGTCAACCAATGGCACCGGCACCGGGAACCACACCTTCACGTTGCTGCCGGGGAACAGCGTGAAGTTCCCGCCCTACTGGATCCAGATGGACCTGAGCATCGCCAAGACCATCGATCTGGGCGGCCGGATTCGCTGGGAAGTGCGGGCCGAGGGTTTCAACCTGACCAACGCCGGGTTCGAGCGGGATTCTCGCAGCAAGCGCGGCACGTCGGTTGCTCGTCAGAGCGGCATCTTCGAGTATGCGTCCACCATCAACAATGGACGTATCATGCGGTTGTCGACCACCGCTCGCTGGTAGATCTCGTCTTCCAGCCAACGCGTACCACGCGCCGGCGGAGGCTCACTGCCTCCGCCGGCGTTTTTTTTGGCGCGTGCCGATGCGTGGCTTGTCGGCGACCGTCCGATCGTGAAACGCTTTCACCATGAGCGTAGGGTGAAGCCAGGTGACTATCCAAGAGTTCCTCGTGTTCGCGGGCCGGTATCCGTGGGCCCTCCTCGGGGTGTTCGTGAGCGTGCCAGTCGCGACCTGGGTGGTGGGGCGGCTGCATCGGTGTGGACAAGGCGGGACGACGCCCTGGAAGTACCTCTATGCGACGCTGGTCTACATCAGTTGTGTGCCCGGGCTGTTTGCCGCCGTGGTGACCGCCTACTCGCTCTTCTTTACCTCCGCGAACCTGCTGGAGGTCAATGCGCTCGTGTATCTGCTGCCGATCGTCTCCATGGTCGTCACCCTGGTGCTACTCGGTCAGAACGTGGATTTTGCCGAGGTGCCGGGGTTTCACCGGCTCTCGGGGCTGATGACGCTGATCGGGGTGAGCTTTGCAGTCGCCCTGGCCATCTCGAAGACCCGGGTGTGGCTGTTCTTCGGCGGGTCGATCTTCTTGCTGTTTGCGATTGCCGCCGTGGCGTTCGTCTTCATGAAGTGGGGAATACGCGCGGGGTTTCGGCGTAGTAGTGAACAGAAAGAGCGCCGGCCTGACTTCATGGACGAACTGGGGCGTCACCGCTAGGCGTTCGCAGGTGATCGGAGAATTGCAGGTCGTGTTGTTTCCTGCTAGTGTCGTGTCCCAGATGTTCGTTGGTTGGGCTCTGGGGCGTGGCGCTCGGCGGGTACGCGCGACGAGGGAGCGAATGTGCCCATGGGTTTAAGAGATCGCCTTTTCGGAAAAAAGACCGCGGACGAGGCACCGGATCCTCTGGCTGACCTGGTGCTGGAGAAGCTCAAAGTCGGCTATCTCGTCGACTACGACATGCAGACGTGGCAGGTCACCGGCTATTGCCGCTACAATTTTTCGGGGAAGGACGACAGCGTCGAGGAGTGGGAGATCACCGCGGCCGATGAGCAGCGATTCTTGGAACGGGCCGACGGCGCCTGGTCTCTTTCGAGAAAAATCTCCGTCGGCGACATCTCCGGCGACGTGCGGCAGCATATTCTCGACCACGAGGATCCGCCCGAGCGCATCGGCTTCGAGGGGACGGAGTTCAATCTGGACGCCTCCTACTCCGGTCAGATGCTGCCCGATGGCACCGGCGCCGGACGGGACGTGATTCGTTGGGAGTTCGTGGACGGAGCGGAGACGACGTTTGTCGGGGTCGAGCAATGGAGCGAGACCGAATTTGCAGCCGCGGCCGGGTTCGTCGTGGAAGACTATCAGTTCACGCACATCTTGCCAGGGAGTCTTTAGTGCGCCGTCATTCGTTCGTCGTCGCCCCGCTCGGAGTGCTGGCCGTGCTGGCCACCCTCGGGTGCGACAGCACGACGCCGCTCGAACGCCTGCAGGTGGAGTTGGAACAGTACCCGGAGTATTCCGTCTCCTTGCAGGACATGCGTGAGGATGGGTACTACCATCAGTACCGAGTGGTCATCGGCGAGCCGCAAGCCGGGTCTGAGGATCTCGTCTTCCGCGACTCCCTCTTGGACTGGCAGAAGGTCGGTCGACAGGCCTACGATCAGTATCGGCCCCATCTCGGTATGGTCATCCTGTCGAAGGGCGCCGATGGCGCGGTCGACAACAGCCAGCACCCACCCGGCTACCAGCAGGTTGGCAACGAGCGATACGGCCAGTGGCGTAACGACGGCGGCGGCCGTTCATTCTGGGAGTTCTACGGGCAGTACGCCTTGTTGAGCCACGTCATCGGCGGCTTCGGGCGCCCGGTGTATCGGAACGACTGGAACGGATATCAGACCGCGCGCGGTCGTGGACAGACCTACTACGGTCCCGGCGGCGAGTATGGGTCGAACGGAACTGTCACCAGACAGACCAATCCCAATTTTTTTCGACGGCAACAGGCGCGACAGGCCGCGAGCAGCCGGTCATTTGGGGAGCGGGTCAGGAGCCGCACGTCCGGCGGCACCCGCTTCGGCGGGAAGTAAAGGGGCGATATGGCGGTGGAACAGATCGGAACGGGCTTCGTCTATCTGGCGGTCGTGCTCGGCCTGCTCGTCCTGGGCAAGTGGCTCTACGACGCGTTGCACCGGAGCTTCGTGCTGCGGACGGAGTTGGTCGAGAAGGACAACCTCGCCGTCGCCCTCGCCGTATCCGGCTACTACCTGGGCCTGGTGATTGTGCTGGGAGGCGTGGTGTCAGGGCCCGCGTCCTTCAGCGTGGTCGATGACGTGATCGGTCTGGTCATCTACGGTCTGTTGGGGATCGTGCTGCTCAATCTGTCGGCCTGGGTCAACGACACCGTGGTCTTTTCGAAATTTGACAACGAGCGAGAGATTGTCGAGGACCGCAACACGGGCATGGGCGCCGTCGAAGGTGGCAACTATGTCGCGGTTGGTCTCATCACCGCCGGCGCGATGTCGGGCGAGGGCGGGTTGGTCCCCGGCCTCGTCTATTGGCTCGCGGGTCTGGCGGCCCTGGTCGTGGCCGGGCTGCTGTACGACAAGATCACGTCATACGACTTGCACGATGAGATCGAAAAAGACAATGCCGCGGTCGGCGTCGCGTTCGCCGGGGTGTTGATCGGTTTCGGGAACATCATTCGCCTGGCGGGTGACGGCGATTTTGTGTCGTGGAACGAGAGCCTGAGCGAGTTCGGGTACTACACAGTCGTGGGGTTGATCTTGTTGCCCCTGGTCCGGCTGTTCGCCGACAAGGTGCTGCTGCCGG
>JAPYUM010000044.1:14774-34898 GCA_029940535.1 Vicinamibacterales bacterium | reverse complement strand
CTGTGGCGCAGGCCTTCAGGCCTGCGATCGCACGGCTAAAGCCGTGCGCCACAATCAAATCTGTGGCCGAGGCGGCAACGCCGCCAGACGGGCGCCCAGGCCCGGCAACGCTGGCGGTCCCGGCGCGCCCATGCGCGCCCCGCGGCCACGGAGTGGGGCTCTCGTGGTCCCCGCGCAGTGGCCGCGTGGGGTTCGGGGCGCAGCCCCGCCTGAGTACTAGAACTGGCGGAGATACCGCTCGACTCGTTCGGGCGGCGTGTGGGCGCTCCAATAGCTGGGCGCGTCTCGCTTGAAATCGCGGTCGAGGGGATCGCCGCGGAGGATCCGTAGTGCGATCCCGATCGGGGTAATGACCAGAAAATAGATCACCCCCAGGAGCAGATGCGACAGAACCCACCCGATCGGAAACACCGCGTACATCCAGCCGACGTAGATGCGTGGGCGACTGGCGGGCCAGATCGCGAACACGGCGCTGAGCAGGGCGCCGGCGCCCCACACCACGGTGGCGGGCGTCAACGAGTCGGTGCGCCGCCACACGACGGTGCCGACGATGGCGACAAACAGCGGGAGCAGCAGGCCGAACCACCGCAGATCGCGCCGAGTGGGGTTGGTATTGATCTCGAGGACGGCCATGGGTTCGATGTGTGGGTCAGTCGAGCGAAAACTGGGCCAGGTACGCCTCGGTGGCCGGCGCGGTGTTGGGCTGTTCCGACTTCAGCAGGACGAAACCCTCAAGCACCAGGACATCCATGTTCGTCGCCATGAAACAGCGATACGCCTCCTCGGGTCGGCAAACGATCGGTTCACCCCGGACGTTGAAGCTCGTGTTGATGAGCATCGGGCACCCGGTGCGGCGTTCGAAGGCGCGTAGCAGCGCATGATAGCGCCCATGCCGGAGGGCATCGACGGTTTGCACACGCGCTGAGTAGTCGACGTGCGTGATGGCGGGCACGGTGGACCGCGGGACCTGTAGTTTTGCCAACCCCGTGAGGGTGTCGTCCCCGGCGTCAGGGACTCGTATCGAGTCGTGGACCGGCGCCACGAGCAGCATGTACGGGCTTTCCTGGCCCTCCGGCATGTCGAAGTACTCGCTCACGCGGTCCTGTAGCACGGATGGTGCGAATGGACGGAACGATTCCCGGAACTTGATTTTTCGGTTCATCACCGACTGCATGTCCCGGCTGCGTGGGTCGCCGATGATGCTGCGCGAACCAAGCGCGCGTGGCCCGAACTCCATCCGTCCCTGAAACCACCCGACCACCTGTTCGTCCGCCAGCAAGTCCGCCACCCGATCACAGAGCGCCTGGTCCTCATCGAAGCGGCAATATACTGCGCCCTCCTGGTCCAGGAACGCCGACAACTGGTCGTCTGAGAATCGGGGGCCGAGGAGCGAGCCCTGCTGGGAGTCGCCGTCCGACGCCGGCCGCGGTTGGTCGAGCAGCTGATACCAGATGAACTGCGCCACCCCCAGGGCGCCGCCGGCGTCGCCGGCCGCCGGCTGAATCCAGATCTCATCGAATGGCGATTCACGCAGCAGCCGGCCGTTGCCGACGCAGTTGAGCGCGACGCCGCCGGCGAGGCACAAATGGCGCTGGCCGGTTTCGCGATGCACGTGACGCGCCGCCGACAGCATGATCTCCTCGGTCACCAGTTGGATCGAGGCGGCGAGATCCATTTCTCGCTGCGTGATCGGCGACTCTGGATCTCGGCGCGGTCCTTCAAAGAGCGCGTCGAAGGCCGGTGACGTCATCTGGAGGCCTTCGCAGTATTGGAAGTACTGCATGTCCATCCGGAACGATCCGTCCGGCTTGAGGTCAATCAGGTGATCGCGAATCAGGTGAGCGTAGGTCGGCTCGCCGTAGGGCGCCAGTCCCATCAGCTTGTACTCGCCGGAGTTGACCTTGAATCCGGTGTAGTACGTGAAGGCCGAGTACAGCAGACCCAGCGAGTGCGGAAATCGCAGTTCGTGGGTGAGGGCGATCCGGTTCTCGTGCCCGACGCCGTAACTGGCGGTGGCCCATTCCCCGACCCCGTCGAGCGTGAGAAACGCCGCGTCCTGAAAGGGCGACGGGAAGAACGCGCTGGCCGCGTGGGCTTCGTGATGCTCGGTGAACGTGATGGCCTTGGCATATTCGCCGCGCAGGCCTCGTCTGATCTCTCGCGGCAGGTGCAGTTTCTGTTTCAGCCACTGCGGCATGGCGTGGATGAACGAGCGGTAGCCACGGGGCGCGTAGGCGAGGTAGGTCTCGAGCAGCCGCTCGAACTTCAGGAACGGCTTGTCGTAGAACCCGACGTAGTCGAGGTCTCCGGCGCCGAGCCCCGCCTCGGCCAGGCAGTAGTCGATGGCCTGGGTGGGAAACCCGGCGTCGTGCTTGACGCGCGAGAACCGCTCCTCCTGCGCTGCCGCCACAATGCGACCGTCGACCAGGATCGCTGCCGCCGAGTCGTGGTAGAACGCCGAGATACCGAGGATTGCGGTCATCGTCAGGCGGGGCTGGTGGTTCTCATATGACCGCGCGACGAGGAGTACAGTGAGCGGGTTCGAGCCCGGGCATGCTCGCTGCGCCGGGGACCGAGTGTACGGTATATCGCCGCCGGGAGGCGAGCGGATGTCGTGAATCGGCCGGGACGCGATCAACATGAGCCAGACGCTACGGTTGGTGACCTACAACCTGCAGCGAGGGATCCAATACGAGCAGATTCGTCATCACCTGGACACCGTGCCGCGTCTACGGCAGGCTGATATCGTCGCGGTGCAGGAGGCGCTGGTGCCGGCCGGCGGCAGGAACACGCTGGCGCGGCTTGCCGACGATCTCGAGGGGCCGTATCAGTGGACCTACCGTTCGGTCATGTCCTATCCGGACAAGGAGTATGGCAACGGCTTTCTGTTTCGCTCCGCCGTGGTCTCTGAGCGCGGCGTCGTGGTGCCGCTGCCGCAGGTCGACCAGCTGGGGTGGGTGGCACGGTTGAAGACCGAGGGCGGCGTGCCGGACACGAAGTCTGCCTATGTCCAGGTTTTCAGGGTCGGGGACCGCTGCGTACGCGTCGTGAACCTCCACCTCGACTTCGCGGGTGGCCCCGACCACCGCGAGCGTCAGCTCACCCACCTGCTGGCCCGGCTCGACGACGACAGGCCCGCGGACGACGACTCGGTGGATGTGCTGTGCGGCGATTTCAACACCAGCGGGTCGTACCGTTCCGCGGGGGCCACCGCCTCGACGCGACGCGTGCTGAATGTCGCTCTGGCGCGCGGTTTCGCCGACGCCTCCGCCGATATCGCCTGGACGAGCGACATGTTCTCGAGCATCGATCCGGCGGATCCGGCCCGTCGACTGTTGCGGCTGGGGCAGGTCCTGCGCTTGCGCTACCGGCAGAAGCTCGACCACATTCTGGTCAAGGGTGCGCGCGCGGCTGCTCCCGCCACGGTGGTCAGCGCGGTTGAGTCCGAGCCACTTCCCGGTTCGGACCATCTGCCGCTGGCGGTGGAGCTCCGGTTGTAAGGACACGGATCGATCTGCCATTGTCCTTGCGTGAAGACGGTCAGCGTCCTCGCCAGAGCCCACTCGTCCCACCCCACCCTCCGCCGAACCGGCGATCGCGGTTGGCACATCGGTTGCTCTAACTCTTGTCACATGCGCCACGGTCGGCGCCAGAGGCCGAACAGGTATGACCACGCATTCGCGGAGACACGGGGCCTGGTGGGGAGCGGGACTGGTCTGTGCGCTCGCGGTCGGCGTAAGCCCCGCGAGGGCCGAAACGGTACGGGACGTTCGATTGAAAATGGGGTCCCGCTTCGAGCTTACGGCGGTGCACGTGGACCGGGCGGCGGCGCAGGCCGCCATCGACGCGGCGTATCTGGAGATCGACCGGATCGAGTCCGTGATCTCCAGCTGGCGCGAGACCTCGGAGACCAGCGCCGTGAACCGGGCCGCTGGCTCATACCCGGTGGCCGTGTCCGGCGAGCTGTTCGAGCTGATTCGGCGCGCGCTGAAGGTGTCCGTTCTGACGGACGGCGCGTTCGATCTCACCTTCGCCGGTCACTGGCGGTCTGGGGACCGAGGACCTCCAGGTGGTGTCGCCGGTGGTCGCCGCCAGTTGGGCCATCAATGATCGGTGGGCGGTCAAGACCTCCATCGGTCTCGATCAGATCACGTCGGCGTCCACCGACAACATCGACGACCACGTCAGCAGTGCGTCACGCGTCGATCAGCGGACGTTCACGACCCTCGAAGTCGTTCGCGACTTCGGGAATCAGACGCTCGGGGTCAGTGGCGGCTTTTCGAGCGAGTACGACTACACGTCCGGCATGGCCGGGGTGGCGTGGACCCGCAATTTCAACCAACAGAACACGACCCTGGCCGCCTTCGGTCGGTACTTCGCCGATACCATCTCGCTCTTCGACATCAACGGCGACGACCAGGGGGCTGCCCGGCGGCACACCACCGACCTGTCGCTGACCCTGACGCAAATTCTCGGTCGCCGCACCGTGGCCACGGTCGATGTCGGGCTCAGCCTGCAGCGTGGTTTTCTGTCCACGCCGTTTCACGAAGTGATCGTCGCTGCCGCGCTCGGGGTGCCGGACGACTTTCGCGTGGCCGAACGGCTGCCGGACGCCCGCGACCGGTGGGCCGTTGGACTGCGGGTGAATCACTCGTTGACCGATTGGCTGGTGGAGCGGGGCGGGTATCGGTTCTACGACGACACCTTTGGGGTGCAGGCACACACCGTCGAGAGCGAGACCCACATGCGGCTTCCCACCGCGGACGAGCAGTGGATGTTCCCGATCGCCCGGTTTCACCGACAGACCGGGAGCCGCTATTTCGGGCTGCCTGGGACCCAGCCGCTCGATACGGACTTCTTCACCGCCGACCGGGACCTGAGCAGTTTCGACAGCTGGCGATACGGAGCCGGCTGGAAGTGGGTGGGGACGGGCGGTGTCACGCTGGGGTGGCTGCCGTTTCGTAGCATCGAGGTTCGGGTGACGCGCTACGAGCGGAGCGACGGTTTCCGCGCGATCGCGTCATCGGTCGGGTTCGGATGGGGGTTCTGATGCGTATCGATACGTCGGCGGGACTCGCGGTGCTGATGTTGGTCGTCATGGCGGCTCCGTCGGCGGCCCAAACCGACCAACACGGGGCGAGCTACGAACTGGACCGCCCAGGTCGCATCACCGTCGTCGACTTTGCCGCGTCCTGGTGCGTGCCCTGCTGGAAGTCGCTGCCTCACGTGGAGGCGTTGGCGCACAGCTATCCGGACATTCAGTTCCTCGTGGTCAGTGTCGACGACCGGGAAGATGGCCGCGATTAGCTCGTGGATCGGCTCGGCCTCAGTCTGCCGGTCATTTGGGATGACGGTCACACCATCGCCGAGCGCTTTCAGCCCCAGGGCATGCCGGCGACCTACGTGCTCGGCGCCGACGGCACTCTTCTGCACGAGCACCTCGGCTACGACCGCGACACTTGGGATGCGTTCGTGGCATTCCTGTCTAGTAAGTAGACGGGGCTGCGCCCCGAACCCCACGCGACCACTCCGCGGGGACCCCGAGAGCCCCACTCCGTGGTCGCCGGGCGCGCATTATCGCGCGCCGGTGCCGGAGCGGTCTTCCCGACCCGGCAGGTACTTACGCGGGGCTGGGCGCCGAACCCCACGCGACGGCTACGCGGGGATGCCCCGCCCGGCGCCATCGGTCAGGAACAGGTATCATCGGGGTCCGATAACGGAGACGCACGATGACGACTATTCTCAATCAAACTTCTCGATTTCTTCGCATTTCCCTGGCCCGGGGTAAGGTGTTGCGTTTGGGTCCCCACAAGGAAGGCCAGATCGCCACGCCCGACGTCGACCGTGACTCGGTCAAGCAACTCGTGGCCGATGGCTCCCTCAAGATCATGGGCGCCGGTGCGCAGGCAGGCTCGTCTGCCGCCAATCCGGCGCTCCGGACGAACGTGCAAGGCCATCTGCCCCGGGTGACAGGTGGTGGTCGCGGGGGGGATCGGTAGCGCGCCGGGCCCCGGACGGACGGTATGATCTGGAAAATTTTGTGACGTCAGCCAACCCTGGGCGACCGAGTGTCGGCTTGGCTCGGCGCACACGGAGGACCCCGAGAATGGTGCATTCCAAGAGTCGCCTGCGAGTCGGCGGCATGGCTGTGATCGTCCTGGCGCTGGCATGGTCGCCATCGGTGGCGCGTGCTCAGACTGGCGAGTGGCAGACCTACGGCACCGAGAATGGCGAATGGCGGAGCTATAGCGGGAACATCGCCGGCCAGAAGTACTCGCCGCTCGACCAGATCGACGGCACCAACTTCGAGGATCTGGAAATGGCCTGGCGCTGGGACTCGGTCGACGCGATGGTGAGCCGGACCATGCCTGATGGCAGCGAATGGTGGGCCCCGCTGGAGACCATCGTCGAGTCACTGGTCGAAGACACCCCCAACCTCTATCGCCGGAGCCACCTCCCCCGCGCGGGTGGTATGGCCGCCACGCCGCTGATGGTCGGCGGTGTCATGTATTTCAACACGGCGCTGTCGCAGGGGGTGGCGGTCGACGCCACCACCGGCGAGACGCTCTGGGTGTTCAACCCGAAGAGCTACGAGGAAGGCACGACCCCGATGAGCGGGACGTTCAGGCAGCGAGGAGTCGCGTACTGGACCGACGGGGAAGAGGACGAGCGGATTTTCTGGGGCACGGGCAACGGATATCTGGTGTGCGTGCAGGCGAAGAGCGGTCAACCGTGTTCGGACTTCGGACCCGACGGCAGCGGTATGGTGGATGCCATGGTTGGCGTGCCCCGGGCAGTGCGGGAAGATCGCGACTATTTGAACGCGCTGCTCTACGGCATCCATTCGCCGCCGATCGTGGTCCGCGACCGCGTGATCCACGGTTCGCAGGTGGCCGACCGTCGTATCACGAAGGAAGCGGTACCGGGGTGGGTACGGTCGTGGGATGTGCGGACCGGCGCGCACGCCTGGGACTTTCACACCGTGCCGAATGGTGCGGACGAGTTCGGGGCCGACACCTGGCTGAACGAGTCCTGGCGATACTCAGGCAACGCCAATGTCTGGTCGTTTCTGGCCGGTGACAACGAGCTCGGTCATGTGTACCTTCCCACCGGCACCGCGACCAACGACTACTACGGCGCGAATCGGCCCGGCGACAACCTGTTCTCCGAATCGATCATCGCGGTGGACGTGGAGACCGGCGAGCGCGTCTGGCACTTTCAGGCCGTGCACCATGGCTTGTGGGACTACGACTTCCCGACCTCACCCAACCTGGTCGACATCACCGTCGACGGCCGTGAGATCAAGGCGTTGGTTCAGGTCAGCAAGCAGGGCTTTGTCTACACGTTCGACCGCGTGACGGGCGACCCGGTCTGGCCGATCGAAGAACGGCCGGTGCCGACCGAGACGAACATGCCGGGCGAGTATGTCTCCCCCACTCAGCCGTTTCCGACCAAGCCGGCCCCGTTCGAATACCAGGGGGTGACGATCGACGACCTCGTGGATTTCACACCAGAGATTCGCCAGATGGCAATCGAAGCGGTCCGGCCGTTTCGACTGGGACCGCTGTTCACGCCGATCTCGCGGCCCGTCGACGGAGGGTGGCAAGGCACGCTGATGCGCCCACCTGACGGCGGGGCGGCCACGTGGGGCGGGGCCGCCGTCGACCCTGACTCGGGCTGGTTGTATGTGCCGTCTCGCAATCAGGCGGTGGTCATCACCATGTACGAGCCGGACGCCGCGAACGGGGCCACCGTCGAGTACACGCACGGGGCGTCGGAGGACGACCAACTGGCGGGCCGGGGACGAAGGCCGTCACGAACCGGCGCCCTGATGCCCCAGGGGCTGCCACTGCTCAAACCGCCGTATACCCGGATGACGGCCATCAATATGAACACCGGGGAGCACGAGTGGATGGTGCCGCTGGGGAACGGCGATCGGGTGCGGAACCACCCGCTGCTCCGTGACCTGAACTTGCCACCCGTTGGGGGCGACGGCGTGGGCGGGCCGGTGTTGACGAAGACCCTGGTGATCAGCGCCCTGACGGCCGGCAGCAGCAATGGCGGACCGCGTTTGGTCGCTCGCTCGAAAGAGACCGGCGAAGAGCTCGGGTCGGTGGACTTGCCGACCGGTGCGATAGGCACGCCGATGACCTACATGGTCGATGGGCAGCAGTACATCGCGGTGGCGATTGGCGGCCGTCCGCCCGCGATGATCGCGTTCAGGCTGCCGTAGTACACAGGAGGGTTCATGCGTTCTTCCGGTCACGCCGCGCAGGCGCTCTGCGTGTTGGTTGCAGGCGGTCTGCTCGCGGTGGCGTGTGACACGGGGCCCACCGTGCTGGCGCCCGATGCTGATATTGTCGCCGAGCCGTTGGTCTCGCCCCGCGAGGTATCGGTCGCCGCCACGGTCGCGTTCACCGAGGGGCCGACGGTGGCCGAGGACGGGACCGTCTTCTTCACCGACATCGACAACAACCGTATCCTGCGGATGTCGCCCGCCGGCGAGGTGTCCACGTTTCGGCAACCCAGCAACGCGGCGAACGGATTGATCTTCGACACCGAGTGGCGCCTGCTGGCCTGCGAAGGTGGCGACGGTGAAACCGCCCTGCCGCGCGTCACGCGTACCGATATGGCCACGGGCGCGGTCGAGGTGCTGGCCGATCACTACGAGGGCAAGGAACTGCATCGGCCGAACGACCTGACGTTCGACGGGCAGGGGCGCATCTACTTCACCGACCGGCCGGAGCCGAACGCGCGTCCGGATCAGACCGGCGTGCACGGAGTCTACCGGGTGGACCCCGACGGATCGGTGACGCGTATTCTGACCGAGCCCGAGGTGATCCGTCCGAATGGCATTGTGATCTCCCCGGACGACACGACCTTGTATCTGCTCGAGACAGAGCAGAGCGCGGCCGGTCCGCGACTGATCCGAGCCTATGACCTCAGCGAGGACGGCACGGTCAGCAACATGCGGGTCTTTCACGATTTCCATCCGGGGCGGAGCGGCGATGGGATGACGGTCGACAGCGGGGGCAACCTCTACGTCGCGGCCGGACTCAACCGTCTGCGTGGCACGAGCGAGACCCTCGACACCGTCGCGGGCGTCCATGTCTTTTCGCCCGAGGGCGAGTTGCTCGAACACATCCCGATTCCGGAAGACACCATCACGAACGCCGCGTTCGGCGGCCCTGACCTGCGGACGCTCTATGTCACGGCCGGCAAGACTCTGTTCAGCTTCAGGACCGATGTCGCGGGGACACGTCGATGAGGGGACATGAGATGAGGCACCGGCGGAGGGACCTTGCCGCCATTGTCGGGTTGCTCGCCGTACTGCCTGGCGCGGCGTGGGGACAGTCGGCTTCGCCGTCGAGGGATGCGTCCGCGGTCGCCACGGCCCCGCTGCGCTTCGGCGCGGTGATCGAGGAGGTCCGTCGTCTGGTGCAAGCGGACCAGATCGAGCGTGGCTACCCAGGCATTGCTATCGCGGTGTCCGTCGATGGAGAGACCGTCTGGTCAGAGGGGTTTGGCTACGCCAATCTGGAGCACCGCGTGCCGATGTGGCCATCGGTGAAGTTCCGGGTCGGTAGCGTGTCGAAGTCGATGACGGCTGCCGCCGTGGCCACGCTCGTGGAAGCGGGACGACTCGATCTCGACGCACCGATTCAACGGTATGTGCCGTCGTTCCCGGAGAAGCCGCACCCGATCACGACGCGTCAGTTGGGAGGGCACCTGGCCGGCATCAGGGCCTACGAGGGTGATGAGAACTTCATTCGTGACCCCTATCCGACGGTGTTGGCCGCGCTGGAGATCTTTCAGGACGACCCCCTGTTGCACCGGCCAGGTACCGCGTTTTCGTACACGAGCTATGGTTTCAATTTGATCAGCGCCGTGGTCGAAGGAGCATCCGGCCAGCCCTTCTTGTCGTACATGCGTGATGCCGTGCTCGGGCCGCTCGGTATGCGCGAGACGCTCGCCGATTTCGTGACCCCGATCGTACCGGGGCGAACGAGCTACTACGTGCGGAACGACGCCGGCCACGTGGTGAACGCGCCGTTCGTGAACAACAGCTACAAGTGGGCCGGGGGTGGGTTCCTGTCCACGACCGAAGACGTGCTGCGGTTTGCGAACGCCCATCTGGGGGATGACTACCTGTCGGACTCGTCGCGGGACCTGTTGTTTACTGAGCAGCAGACGCGCGATGGCCAGGCGGTAGGCTATGGGTTCGGGTGGTTTATCCAGCAAGATGCCGCGGGGCGGCGCTTGCTGTCGCATTCCGGCGGTTCCGTGGGCGGCACGTCGCTGATGATCATGCAGCCGGAGACTCAGGTGGTCGTCGTTGGCCTGATCAACCTCACCCGCGCCAACAACGGCGTCGTGCGAGAGGTACTGCGCCGATTCATCGACGCCGCGTCAGCCACCACCGTCCACTGACCCGGATACAGAGGCGCGGTCTTCAGGCCAACGTTTCCGCGCGGGGTATCCGGCTGGCGGTGTTGCTTCCTCGGTCGCAGACCGCCTGTCTGCTCCCGCGTCGCGCCTAGCCAGCCGGGCGCGGCGCTCCGGAAACCGGCGGCGCTCGGCTAGGCGCGCGATAATGCGCGGCCCGCGGCGGCGGAGTGGGGCTCCCAGGGGTCCCCGTGTAGCCGTCGCGTGGGGCTCGCGGCGCAGCCCCGTCTAATCAATGACCAAGCCGCAATTTCACCTCTGGCGTTGGGAGCCGATCTATCGGCACGAGGGAGAGCTCTATCTCGAGCGGCTGCGCGTCGTGTCGTGCCCGTGGTTCGGTCTCTATGTGCACTGGTTCCACGCCAGCGACGACGACTCGCTCCACGACCACCCATGGCCGTTCCTCACCGTCATCTTGCGAGGAGGTTACTGGGAACACACGCCGCGGGCCGACGACACCGTCGTCAAGCAGTGGCACCCGCCATTGTCGATCCGCGTTCGCCCGGCCCGCTGGTTGCATCGCGTCGAGATCGATCCGGACCGCAAACCGGTGACGGTCGTGCTGAGGGGGCCTCGGGTCCGCGCGTGGGGGTTCAAGACGCCGTCCGGTTGGATTGCCTGGCCCGAATACAAGGACCAGAAGGCCCGCGCCTCGAATCGGTAGATTTCCTGCCGGGGCATCCCGTCGGGCGGTGTGCTCCCTCGTCGCGCCCAGCCAGCCAGGCGCGCGACAATGAGCGCCCCGCGGCCGCGGAGCCCTGTCCTTTTAGATGACCTCCGGAAAGAAGCGTATGGCCGTCCGTCGATCACGTCGCGGTCTTCGTCGACGGCACGCCACAGAGACTGCTGACATCGGCCCACTCTGCCACCTGCGGCCTCAACGTGACAACACCTCTCGACTAGTTGTTCGTCGAGGGCGACGACCGGACGGTGACGGACGCGCCCGTGGGGCCCGACGTCCTCGCCGGTCCGATCCGAGGTGTTCCCGCGTCAGCCGTGGGTCGGGAGGTGCGCCACGACCCGAACGTCGGAGTACAAGTGCGCCGCGCGAATGCGCGCAGCCAGGCCGCCCGCGTCAGGGACCCCCAACCCGTCACCGGCCACCACCAGTCGCGGTTTCGCCTCCACGCTCAGGCGCAGCGCCTCGGCACCGGACGACGCTTCCAATACTCGACAATTTGGCGAAAAGAAGCCGGTGAGGAAGCGGCGGTGGTCGGGGTCGCCCTCGGCACGAGCACCGTGAGCGAGTTGTCCGCTGGCATGGGTCCCGTGCCGGCGTCGGTCACCCGAGCGTCGTTGCTCTCCGAGATAGACTCCAGCACCCGCGCGAGCCGCTCGCGCAAGCGCTCCAGCGCTTCGACGCCGCTGGCCGCTTCGATCACGTCGCATCCGAAATCGCGGACGAGAATCAACTTCAGCAAGGTTCGCGTCTCCGCGCCGTTCCTGCACCTGCGACAGGAACCAGGAGTGGCAGTATCCGCTCGGAACGATGAAGGTGGGGACGAGGAACTGGGGGAACTCGGGGTGCTCCTACGAGAATCCGACACCATCGCGCAAGAGAGCACTCAGTGCGTTTGTCGCCTCCGCAACTACGTACCAGATGCTCAGTGGCTCATCGCGTGGAGCAACACATTCACCCCAAGTGAATAGCCGTCGGGGGCGAACTGTTCGAAGTAGCGCGTGTCCTCACCCTCACGCTCCCACGAGTCCTGGATGTCGGTGTTGTGCGTCATGGCCACCAGAATGCGTCCGTCGGTGTCGGTGATGACCCGGAAGTGGGCCTCCGCGCTATCCCGGCCGCGTTCCGACGTGGACGATCCCCCCGTGCGTCGCCAGAAGCGAATGTTGGCGATCTGGGGGACTTCCCAGATGTTGTACATCGCCGTGAACAGGGGGTGGCTCAACGGAAGGTCCAGAATCGGGTACTGGCCGGGCGGGAGCACCCGGCCGATTTCCGCTGACCACTGGGCCCACGCGGCGGACCCCCAGAAGTCGTCCACCCAGAGGAAGCCCCCCTTGAGCAGGTATTCGCGCAGCCGTGCGACCTCGTCACCGCTCAAGCCGATGGTGCCGACATCGGAGGCGAGCACGAACGGGCAGGTAAACAGTTCCGGGCTGGTGATCTCGACGACCCAGTGGTTCGGATTGCCCCGATCACCCAGGTCCACCGCGGTCGAGGTGAGCTCCGAGAACCGGATCATGAAGTTAACGTCGGCCGCCGGATAGTCGGTGCTCCATCCGTAGCCTTCGCGTTCACTCCGCACGCTCGTGTACATCAGACGGCAGAAGGCAAACCCGTTATCGCGGTGTTCAGCTGGTTTGAATCGGGGCGCGGTGCGGCTGCGTCGAGACCCGCCCCACCCGATCTGGGCGGACACGACCGAGGCCAGGCCGGCGCCGAGGAGCATCGCCACCGCGATCCGTGTCGTCCACCGGGCACTTGAGCGCATGAGATCAGGGGGCCTCCCTGAGCGGGAAACCGACGGGCTCGATTGTGACACAGGGCCGTCGTGCCAGTCGCGATTCTTTCCAGCCGTTTGTCGTGCCCTTGCGCGCGTTGCCCCGCCTGGGCGATCATGCAACGGAGATGTACGCTGAAGGGGGACCATAGATGAGAGTGCGATGGTGTGCGTTGATCGTGGTGGCGCTGATGTCGTGGGTACCCGTCACGGCCATGGGCCAGACGGCCGCGCCGGAGGATTGGACGGCCCCCCGAACGCCGTTCGGGCAACCGGATCTATCGGGGACCTGGGCCAACAACCGCGCGACGCCGATGCAGCGGCCGGAGCAGTTCGGAGACAAGGCGAGCCTGACCGACGAGGAGCTGGCCGAGTTGACGAGCCAGATCGCCGCGTTCCGAGACTCGGAACAGGCGGGCGACCTCCTCGGTGATCGGCTCATCCAGCAGGCGCTCGGGAACTCGGAGTTCCAAGACTTCGACGCCGAGACCGGCAACTACAACGCGTTCTGGCTGGTCGATCGCCAACTCGACAACCGGACGTCGCTCATCACCGCGCCGGCCAATGGGCGCCGACCGTCACGGACCGAGGCCGCGAACACGCGCGCCCGGGAGCGCGCCGCGTCGCCAGGCGGACCGTCCGACGGCCCCGAGAGCCGCGGTCTGGGTGACCGTTGTCTGCACTTCGCCGTGCCCAGCATGGGGTCCGGCTACAACAGCTATTTTCAGCTCTTCCAGACCCCGGACCAGGTCACGATCATCCAGGAGATGGGTCATCTGGTGCGGACCATCCCGCTCGACGGGCGGCCCCATCTCGACGAGAAGATTCCCCAGTGGATCGGGAATGCGCGCGGTCGGTGGGAGGGAGACACCCTCGTCGTCGAGACCCGCAACTACGACCCGAAGAGCAGCTACAGCGGTGGCTCCTCGAATCTGGTGCTGGTCGAGCGCTTCTCACGCGTATCGCCCACCGTGCTGCGTCAGGAACTCACCCTGACCGACGCGGATACCTGGACGAGCCCCTGGACCGTCGAGCTTCTGCTGGACCAGAGTCAAGATCTGATGTTCGAGTATGCCTGCCACGAGGGCAACTACGCCATGCCCGGAATCCTGGGCGGCGCGAGAGCCGAGGAACGGGCCGCCGACACCGGCCAGTGAGCGTTGATATTTGATACCACCATTATGCAATCACGATATGCCGCCACCGTCCTGGCCGCCGGCGCGGTCCTTGCCCTGTCCGTTCCCGCCACCGCGGGCCAAGACCTGCCGCGCACCCCATGGGGCGCCCCCGACCTGCAGGGCATCTGGAACAACTCGACGACCACGCCGCTCGAACAGTTGACCGATGAGGAGCGCGCGCAGGGGCGCGCGGCTCAGCGTCCGGTCATCGAGGCGACACGTGGGACCGGCGCCGCTTTCCCTGAACAACGGGGGCCACTCGACCACCCCTCGCTGATCATCGATCCTCCGAATGGTCGCATGTCGATGACGCCGCAGGCCGTACAACGCCTGATCGAGCGTGAGAACGCCAGGAGCGGTCGGGGCGAGTCCGACTCGTGGCTCGACCGGAATTCCTGGGAGCGTTGTCTCACCCGGACGTTGCCGGTCGCGATGATTCCGAACCTGTACAACGCCAACTATCAGATTTTCCAGACCCCCGACTATCTGGTGCTGGTGATGGAGATGATTCACGAAGCGCGGATCATCCCGCTCGATGGGCGGCCGCACGCGGCGGAGGACATCCGGCAGTGGCTCGGTGACTCACGCGGACATTGGGACGGCGACACTCTGGTGGTTGAAACCCGGCACTTCAACGCGAAGCTGGACGGAGGCGACTATCAGCCCTCGCACATCCTGCAGACCGGGCATCGCGGCACCGGAGAGACGCTCACGCTGGTCGAGCGGTTCACCCTGACCGACCCCGAGACCATCGACTATCGCTTTACCGTGGACGACCCGCAGACCTACACGCGCCCCTATACCGCCGCCATCCCGATGGACCGGTCCGCCAGCGACGTGACCCTCTTCGAGTACGCCTGTCACGAGGGGAATTACGGCATGGTGAATCTGTTGCATGCGGGGCGCAACGATGAAGGGCAGGCCCTCGACCTCGCGGCGCTGGTTTCGCAACAACGGAAGGACGCGGGGCACCCGGGGGTACGGGAACCGGCGGTGCCGTTCGTGCCGGTCCAGGAGAAGCCGTAATGCCCAGATGCACACTCGTGGTGTGCGGTGCGATGCTGGTGGTCGTGTCGATGTCGGCGGTGCCGGCGTTCGCGCAGTGGACGCCGAAGCGCGTGGAGTCCGATGGCTCGGAGGTGCCCCGCACCCCGTGGGGCGACCCGGATCTCCAGGGACACTGGAACAATTCGACGACCACGCCCGTCGAGCGGCTCACGTCCGAGGAACAGTCGCAGAGCCGACGCGCGCAGCAAGCGGTCATCGAAGCGACCGGCGGGACCGGTGCCGGCTGGCTCGAGCAGGCGGGGAGGCTCGAGCGCGAGTCGCTCATCATCGATCCACCGGACGGTCGTATCCAGATGACCGATCAGGGCGTGCAGCGCTTGATCGACCGGGAGAACGCGCGAGCCGGTCGTGGCGAGGCTGATTCCTGGTTTGATCGCAATACCTGGGAGCGATGCATTTCGCGGACGCTCCCGACCGCGATGATTCCAACCCTCTACAACGCGAACTACCAGATTTTGCAGACGCCCGACCACTTCGTGATCATGATGGAGATGATTCACGAAGCGCGCATCGTGCCGTTGAGCGGACAACCGCATGCCGCGGACGACATCCGGCAGTGGTTGGGCGATGCGCGAGGTTATTGGGACGGTGAGACGTTGGTGGTCGAGACCACTCATTTCAACGCGAAGCTCGACGGCGGCGACTACCAGCCGTCGCACGTCACGCCGACTGGCCCACGTGGGTCCGGCGAAACCCTGACCGTGGTCGAGCGCTTCACCCTGACCGATGCCAACAGCATCGACTATCAGGTCACCGTGGAGGACCCAGCGACCTTCGAGGTGCCGTATACGGCGGCCATTCCGATGCAGCGTTCAACCAGTGACGTCACGCTCTTCGAATATGCTTGCCACGAAGGGAACCACGCCATGGTGAATCTGCTGTACGCCGGGCGGGCGGACGAAGAACTGGCGCTCGAGGCGGCCGCGCTCGTCTCGCAGCAGCGCAAGGACGCCGGGCATCCCGGTGTGCGCGAGCCGGCGGTGCCGTTTGCGCCGATTCCTGAGTGATCGGCACGACACGGGGTACAATCTGACGCAACTTCGGCCAGGAGAGCCAGGCAGAGGATGATGAGAAAACTCGGTCTCGCCGCGGCGGTGTTGCTCCTCGGCGCCCTCCCCGCGGAGTCGCAGCAATTGTCTGACTTCGCGTCTCCCACGCTTGGCCTGTCGCCGTCCAATCCAGCCCTGTCTGGCCTCATTCTCGACACGGTGGCACCGCTGGGTCCGCTACGTCTCCCCGGACTGACGACGCCTCTCCTCCCGGCGCCGGTGTTTGACCTCAGCGCACCGTCGTCCGGCATCGGCTACGACCCGCTGTCGGGGAGCTCATACCGATGGACACGGACTCCAAGTGGCGGCACACGCCTGCGCGGGATCATCTCAGGTGCCGGTGGGTCGAGCTGGTCCGGCTCGGTGTCAGCGAGCGGGACCTTGACTGGAACCGACAGCAATCTGAGTCCGTTTCGCTATGACCCGCGCACCGGGCACCGCGTAAACACCGCCACGGGCGAAACATGTCTCGGTCAAGGCATCGCGGGACCCTGTCGGTAGTCACACCGTTCCATCACCAACTGCTTTTCTCTAGATGACGGTCGGAGTGCGCCCGGCGAGTTCCAGGCCGGCCGGGCCACCGCGCGATGCTCGCACGGGCCACGCCGAAGTGCGTGGCGTGTGACAACATGCAGTCGCATGGCCGGGGGCGTTCATTGGGGTGCGTTGGTGGCGCTGATCTTCTTCTACGGCGTGATATTCGCCGTGGGCCGAGTCGCGGCACGACGGCACAGCGAGGGCACGGCCGACGATTTGATGCTGGCCCGGCGCTCGATGCCGTTGTGGCTCGGTGTGTTCACGATGTCGGCGACCTGGGTCGGCGGGGGCTACATCAATGGTACCGCCGAGGCCGTCTATGGCTCCGGCCTGGTGTGGGCGCAGGCGCCCTGGGGCTACGCCTTGAGCCTCGCGGTCGGCGGCCTGTTCTTCGCGCGCGTCATGCGCAGGCATCGGTTCACGACGATGCTCGACCCGCTGGCCGCGCGCTATGGGACGCGAGTGGCCGCGGTGCTCTACGTTCCCGCGCTGACCGGCGAGCTCTTCTGGACCGGCGCCATCCTGACCGCCCTGGGCACTACGCTCGGAACCGTCATCGGCCTCGACTACGGGTCGTCGATCGTGCTCTCGGCTGCCGTCGCCGTCAGCTATACGCTCACCGGCGGGCTCTGGGCGGTCGCGTTCACCGACGTGTTGCAGCTCACCGTGTTTCTCATCGGGCTGTGGATTGTCGTGCCGATCGCCGCGAGTCACGTGGGCGGGGTCAGCGCCGCCTGGCAGGTCTATACCGACACCGTTGGTCACGCCGAGCTCATGCCTCCGTGGCGCGGCTGGGAAGCGTCCGCCTGGGGCCACGCCTACTGGAACTGGTGGGACTCGGCGCTGCTGCTCGTCTTCGGTGGCGTCGCCTGGCAGGTGTATTTCCAACGGGTGTTGTCGGCCAGAAGCGCGCGTGTCGCGGTGCAGCTGTCACTGCTGGCGGCCGCGGTGTGTATCGTGGCCGCGATCCCCGCGGCGTTGATCGGGGTGATCGGGGCCGCGGCGGACTGGCGCGCCCTTGGCCTGGCGGCACCAGAACCACCCCTGGTGTTGCCGTTCGTCCTGCGCTATCTCACCGGGCCGGTCGTTGCCAGCGTCGGTCTCGGCGCGCTCGCGGCGGCCGTCATGTCGTCGGTCGACTCATCCGTGCTCTCGGCGTCATCCATGGGGGCGTGGAACATCTACCGACCGCTGGTGAACCCGTCCGCGGACCCGGCCACCCTGGCCCGGGTGATCCGCCGACTGGTGCTCATCGTCGGCACCGCTGCCACCTTGATCGCACTACAGGTACAGAGTGTCTACGCGCTCTGGTTCCTGTGCAGCGACTTTGTGTACTGCATTCTCTTTCCCCAGCTCGTCACCGCGCTGTTCGATACGCGGGCCAACCGTTACGGGTCCATCGCGGGGCTGGCTGTCTCGTTTACCCTGCGCTTTGGTGGAGGCGAGCCGGTGCTCGGGATTCCGCGTCTCTTGCCCTATCCGATGATCGACCCGGGGTCGGGTGCCGTGCTCTTCCCGTTCCGGACGACCGCCATGCTCGCCGGTCTGCTGACGATCGTGGCGGTCTCTCGGTGCACCCAACGGATCTGCCCGCCACGCCCGCTGGGTCAAGCCCCCGAAGGCTAGCAGCCCCCTGTGGCGCAGGCCTGCAGGCCTGCGATCGCACGGCTGAAGCCGTGCGCCACAACGAGATCTGTAGGCCCGGTCTGCGAATCACGGTTGCAGGACACAAGCGACCCCGGAACGGCCGGACGCCAAGCTCACCACGACGTAGTAGGCGACATACACCAGCGATGTCGGGAGCAGCCACGCCGGCGCGGCCGGATAGGCCGCGATCATTGCGATGCACGTGGCGCCCCACAGGGCGGTGGCCGTCAACGTGGCGGCGCGAAAGCGCCCCATACGCGACGGGTACGCCCACTTGAGCGGCACGAACACCATGACGACAAAGAACCAGACGATCGCCAGATTGACGCGTGGATCGAGCCCCCCGAGGAACAGGTAGAAGGCCACCACATTCCAGTAGGACGGGAACCCGAGGAAGAAGTGGTCGTTGGTTTTTGCGCCGATTTGGCAAAACTGGTACGCCGACGCGATGCAGATGGCGATGCCGCTGAGGAGCGCCAAAGACGGTGGCAGCACGTGGGCCTCGTGGAGGAACACGGCCGGTACGAACACGTAGTTGAGGTAGTCGACCAGATTGTCGAGCAATGCGCCGTCAAACCGCGGCATTGCCTCTTTGACCCGGATCCACCGGGCCAACATCCCATCGAAGGCGTCGACGGCGATGGCGACAATCATGAAGGCGAGCGCCTCGCGTAACTCCGACCGCGCAACACACAGCACGGCGAGCAATCCCCACATCGCGCCGCTGGCGGTCAGGGCGTGCACGGCCCAGGCGCCGACAATGCGGGCGGTGGAAGTGGGGGGCACCGTGGATGCAGGCGGTGGCATGCTACGCGTTTTTCGTGCGGGTCGCCGGCACCGGCGACATCAACCGATCAGGATATGTAGTGCCGTGAGCAGGATCAGAACGCCCATGCCCATGTTCAGGCATCTCGCGGAGGTGCCCGACGACATGAATCGGTTCAGCGCCGCACCCGCCGTCATCCACAGTGAACAACAGACCGCGCCGGCGAGAAAGAACACGGCGACAATGATCGCGAGGCGCTCAAATAAGGGCTCGGCAATCTCGATGTAGGCACTCCCCGCGGTCACGACAAGGAGTATCGCCTTCGGGTTCACCCACTGCAACAGCACGCCTTCGTGAAACCGCAGCGCCCGGGAGATCGGCGTCGCGGGTGCTTTCGTGCTGGTCGTCGGACGACGCAGTCCTGCCAAGACAAACCCGAGCGCCATCCAGCCCAGCCAGGAGGCGCCGACGATTCTGACAACCGTTACGACCCCCGGCCACTGGGTCACGACCGACCCGAGCCCCAACACCGCTGATGTCAGCAGAATGGTAAATCCGACCAGGACTCCGGCTAGCAGCGGCAAGGTCTGCCTTCGGCCGAACAACGCACCGGACGACATCAGGAGCAGGTTGTTGGGGCCTGGCGTGATGGCGCTCACGAAGGCGAACCCGGTCATGCTGCCCAGGAGGGTCGAATCCATCGCTGGTACCCTACAGGGCGCACCACGGTAGCCGCAATTGCGGGGGCGTGCGTCCGACGGTTTGGCCCCAAGGTCCCGACGTGGCATTGTCGAATGACAAGGCATTGTCAGTCGACATCACTTAGGCAGACCCACGACTCCGCAGGCACGAGTATGACCAAGCCCAAGGCCGACCTTCTCCAAGGCACGCTGGACCTCCTGATTCTCAAGGCCTCACGCTGGGTCCATTGCACGGATGGGGCATTTCGAAGCGTCTTCGTGGCATCTCGCGCG
>JAPYUM010000044.1:0-14674 GCA_029940535.1 Vicinamibacterales bacterium | reverse complement strand
CGGCACCATGTCGTTTCTCGACCATCTCGAGGAGTTGCGGAAACGACTGGTCATCTCGATTGCCGCCTTGTTCATCGGCGTCCTCGTGGCGTACACCTTCGTCGGTACCATCTTCGAGTTCATGATGCGGCCGCTGGTGGCGAGCGTCTTCCTGGCGTCGCCGGCTCTGTTGTCGCAGCTGTGGCTCTTTGTCGCGCCAGGCCTCTATGCGCGGGAGAAGCGCTACGCGATTCCGTTCGTCGCCTTCTCCACCCTGTTCTTTGTTGCCGGCGGTCTCTTTTCTCACTTCATCGCATTTCAGGCGCTCTGGGCCTTCTTTGCCTCGCTCGAGACGGAGCTCGTGACGTTCACGCCACGCATCGCCCCGATGTTTTCTCTCTACATGCGGATGCTGTTGGCGTTTGGGGCGGTCTTTCAGATGCCGATCCTCGCGTTCTTCCTGGCTCGGATGGGCTCATCACTCCGCGATTGCTCATTCGCAACTTCAAATACGCCGTCCTCATCATTCTTATCCTGGCCGCCGTCCTGACCGCATCCCCTGACCCCGTCAACCAACTCATCATGGCGGGCCCGATGCTGGCACTCTACGGGCTGAGTATTCTGATCGCTTGGCTCTTCGGTACCGCCAACCAGAAAGAGGACTGAGTAAGGCTCCTACGTTGCCTAGGAGGTCAGCCCTCGGACCTTGGCGGTGGCGGCCGCCGCGTTGCCCGAGCGGACGGCGGCGTCGATGCCGGCGCCGTGGAACGCCGAGCCGGCGAGCACGATGGCGTGTGGCGCCAGCGTCGCTTCTGCCGCGGCGACGACGGCCTTGTAGCCGTCGCTGAAGACAGGGAGGGCGTCGGGCCAGCGACTGACCCAGGTTCGTAGCGGCTGCCCCGTGACCGGGAGCACGCGACGCACGCCGGCGAGCGCACGCTGGGTCCAGGCGTCGTCGTCGAGTCGTCGCACATCCTCGGGTGACGGACGAAAGAACAAGCGCAGCGAGATCTGGCCGGGTGGCGACCGGTCTACGAATTTCGCACTCGAGAACGTGCCCGCGCGCAAACCGTCACGCTGCTGGTCAGTGGCGACGACGAAGCCGGTGCCGTCGAGTAGGTGGTCTACCTGCGCTCGCTCGAACGCCAGCTCGACCGTGACGCTCGAGAGCGTCGGGGCCAGGGCGAGACCGGCGTGTGCCTCACCGAGGTGCGGTCCGAGGAGCGACGCGGTGGCTCGAGCGGGGGTGGCGGCGACGACCAGGTCGGCGTCGTACCGACTGCCGTCCTCCAGCGTCACGCTGGCGCCGTGGTCGGTCGGCTCGATGCGCGTGGCGACGGCGCCACACTGGAGTTGCGCCCGACTCCTCAGCCGGTCTTCGAGCGCCCAGATCAGGCTGGCCATGCCCCGTCGAAACGTGCGGATGCCTTTCCCCAGGTCCGCCGTTGATACCTGGAACGAGAGGAAAGCGGCGGCTTCGCCAGGAGCCAGCACGCGCAGCCCGCTGTCGCTGAACCCGTAGGAGTGCAAGACCGACTGGCCGATCAACTCATCGCCAATGCCCAGGTCCGCCGCCAGCGCCGGAACGGCCTCGCTGCGAAACACGAAGCCCTCGGCCCCGCGCTCGATCGCGAAACCGGCCGACCGGTCGGTCTGAATCTGTCCGCCAAGTGACGGTCCCGCTTCGAGGACGTCCACGTGCACCTGCGCGTCGTTGCAGAGTCGAAATGCTGCCGTCAATCCCGCGAGCCCGCCGCCGACGACGATCACCTTCGCCATCGGTCCACTGTACCTCCGGAACGGGGCTGACGCGCGGTGTGCACCGACCGAAAAGACGGTGACGCCGAGCCGACGCGAGAACCGGTCTGGTCAGGCAGTCCGGGTCCGGCCTACGAGCAGTCGATGACCACCTTGCCCCGGACGTGGCCCGCTTCCCAGTATCGGATTGCGTCTGGCACCTCGCTCAAGGGGTAGGTCCGGTCGATGGCTGGTGTGACCTTGCCGGAGGTCATGAGTTCCGAGAGTGTGGATAGATCCTCCCGGTTGATGTTCGCCACGAAGCCCTCTCCCGTCTGGTCGCTCGTCTCGACGAAGGCGCCAGTGTGAGCTCGGCCGGCGCCGAGTTCATCTCGCTGGTCGGTGGGTACCGTGTCGAGTTCGACCGTCCGGACGACTACGGCGCGACGGCCGACGTCGTGCCGCTGCACGAGGCGGTGGTGGGCGATGTCGAACCGGCGCTGTTGGTCTTGCAGGCCACGGCGGTGTTCATCCTGTTGGTCGCCGGCGCCAACGTCGCCCATCTCCTGCTGGTGGGATTGCTTTCCGCCCTCTTCACGCTCGGAAGAGATCCACATGCGCTGCTGCGACAGTCCCCCGGCGGCGGTGAGCCCCCGGGCACGGTCCGAGGCCGGGCGGTGCTCGTGGCGGCCGAGGTGGCACTGGCCGTCGTTCTGTTGGTCGGCGCGGGACTGATGGTGCAGACGATGTGGCGTCTGAGTTCGGTCGAACCCGGGTTTCGTGCGGGTGGCGTGCTGACCCTCCGGCTGCACCACGTCGCCGAGGACGACCCGGCCGAGAGACACCGGGCGTTCTACGCGGAGGTGTTCGACCGCATCGAGCAGGTGCCCGGGGTCCTCTCGGTCGGGGCCGTGCAGCATCTGCCGCCGAGCGGCAATTCGTGGGGCGCCGATCTGGAAATTGAAAGTCGCCCGCTCGGCGCCGGCGACACGCCGCCGTGGGTCGGGTGGCGCCTCGCGGCCCACGACTATTTCGAGGCCGCCGGGGTCTCGCTGCTAGAAGGCCGGATCTTCTCCGAGACCACGGACCGCCCGGGCTCCCCCAGACGTTGTCGTCGTCAACGAAACGCTCGGACGACTCCTGGCGGGCGGTGAGAGTCCGCTGGGGCGACGTATCCAAGCCGGGGCCGCTACCGACGAGCGTTGGGCGACGGTCGTGGGGGTGGTGGGAGACGTCCGGCACGATGGGTTGCGCGACGAGCCGACCCTCGAACTCTATCGACCATACCAGCAACAGAGCAGCATGGCGGCGCTCATGCTCGCCGTGCGCATCGACACCGACCCGACGACTCTGATGAACGCGGTCCGCGCGGCGGTGTGGACGGTCGACAAGAATGTGCCGATCTCGGGGGTGCGATCGATGCGGGACATGGTCTCTGCGTCCCTCAGCCAGTCGCGGCCCGTCACCTACGCGATGCTGGCCGGCGTGGTGCTGGTGGCGACGACGCTGGCCACGGCAGTCTGCGCCTTCCGCGCCGCCGCCATCGATCCCTCCCGAGCGCTCCGTGAAGGGTAGCGCCCAAGGCACAGCCCCTTCGCGGCCGACCGAGTGTCGCTATGGCTGACTCTCGGCCTCTGGTTCCGGGCGAAAGCTCTCGTCCGGCAGGTACCGAACCAACCATTGCTCGCTGCGGGTCACGACGCCCGACAGCTTGGCGGTCACCTCCGCCGCTCCCTCCGCCCCCAGCGCCCGCGCCAGTGGCGACCCCAGGTCGAGGTCCGCGAAGCGTTCGACGTGAAAGATGTGCACGTATCCGCCCTCCCCGCCGAACGTCAGCGCGCCGCTGGTGTGGTGCATCTCGGCCTCGTCGAAGTGCGGGAGCACATCGGTGGCCATCACCCGCAGGTAGTCTTGCTCGCGACCAGGCACGACCGAGACGACCTGGACGATCATCAACGATGGGGGCTCGTCGACCGGTAGGGGATTGTCGATCGTCGGCGTGGTCCGCACCGCGAAGGTTTGACGGCTGGTAATGACATTCCGGATCCGGCCGATGACCGCGGCCCGGCCAGGTTCGGCGCTGCGGTCCCGGTCGAAGCCGGCGAAATTGACGAGCGGCGTGGTAATCACGAAACGATACGTCTCACCAAAGATCGCGGTGCGACCGATGCTCCGCCACGGCGTCCCGGCTTCCTTGTCGAGCGCCGAGAGCTCCGCCTGAGCCGCCAGAAATTCGTCCACCCGACTCGGGTCGACATCGACCAGCGTCATCTGGACCCAGGGCGGCGGGTCATCCTGCGCCGTCGCCGGCAGGGCCACGAGAGACAGGAGCGCCGTGACGGCGACAGCGAATTTCGTCATCGGGACAGTGGCGTAGGGCTCAGCAGGTCACACAGTTGTGGTTGTTCTTTGACCCAAGACGCTCGAGCAAGGCCACGGTCTCCGGAATCGGCGAGACCCGTTGCACCGGTCCGTTGGCCATGTCGGCGGTCGTCTGTCCGCGTCGGCTGACCGCGGTGACATCGGCGCCCTGCTCCACCAGATAGAGGATCAGGTCGTCGTCCCCTCGCGCGGCGGCGTGATGCAGGGCGTTGTAGCCGTTGTGATCGCGTTGCGTGACATCGGCGCCCAGGTCGACAAGGTAGGTCACCGTGGCCAGCCACGCGTCCGGCGCGTGCCGATGCGCGTTGCCGGCGAACCCCTCACCGTAGCCGGCGCCCGATGCCGCGTGGACCGGGTACACCCCGGGGTCGCCCTCCTTGAATGGCGGGAGGCCAGACGGATCGGGACCCATGGTCTTCAGATCGGTGGCCACCCAGAGACCCGGAGACGCCGGCAAGACCGCCGGAAGCTCGGACTCCTCGTCGTTCTCGGCCGTCGTGCCACCGCGTCGCCGGCGAGGCTGAGGCGCCGTGGTCGGAATAGTGGGGTCGGCGCCATGGGCGGCCAGCAGCCGCATCGCCGACAGGTCGGTGGCGTACGCGGCGCGCCAGAACGCGGTCGAGCCTTCGGTGTCGACCAGCCCGCAATTCCGATTGCCGCACCCGCTGTAGACCATGTACCACGGATGTCGTGTCAGACGAGCGTCCGGGTCGGCCCCGGCCTCGAGCAGCGCCGCCATGACGTCCAGATAGGTGGCTTGCTGGAGCCCGTGCTGCTGCGGCTGCGGGAACCGGGTTCGCGGCTGCCACTCAGCGTTGACGGTCGCCCACAACGGACCGACGCCGTTGATGCTGGCCACCAGGTTGGGGTCGGCGCCCCGCTCGAGGAGCAGTAACGCCAGGTCGAACTGGGCGTTGATCGTCGCCATCAGCAACGGACTCGTCGCGTCCCCGTCGGTCACCTGGTTGATGTCGGCGCCGCCGTCGAGCAGCGCCATCGCGGCCGCGACATGGCCCTGGCGGACCGCGTGCAACAACGCCGTCATCCCCCCTTTGCTGTCGATCGTCGGGCGCCGGGCGGTGTCGTCCTCGTCCTCTTCTTCTTTCTCTTCTTCTTCTTCCTCGGGCTCGATCAGATACCGCGCCCGCGCCGCAAGGACCGCGGCCTGGACCTGGCTCGGCGTCGGCGTCGTGTCGTCGGCGCTGAATGCCTCGAGTACGGTCCGTTGCACGCGCCGGGCCTCTCCGGCCCGTTCACCATCTGTGACGAGGTCGACCGTGGTCGACGTGATGGCCGGGTCAGCGCCGCGATCGAGCAGGGTCCGCACCACCTCGACCCGGTCACGAGCGGCCGCGAAGATCAACGGGGTCTGGCCCCAGGCACGCTCCCGCGCGTCGATGTCGGCGGTGTGGTCGAGGAGCGCGATGACGGCCTCGGTGTTGCCCGACGCGGCGGCCAGGTGGAGCGCCGTCACGCCGCTGGTGGTCGTCGTGGCCGCCACGTCGGCGCCCTCGTTCAGCAGCAGCTCGATGACCGGGCCCCGCCCCGCCGCACTCGCGACATGCACGGGTGTGTACCGACCGATCCGGGTGACCGCGTTGACGTTGGCACCGGCGTAGATGAGCATGTCGGCCATCGCGCGGTCGCCCCGCTCCGCCGCCCAGTGCAACCCGGACATCCCGTCGCCATGCGCGCCGTTGACGTCCGCCCCCTGTTGTAGCAGCAGACGCACCTGCTCGCGATCGCCGGCCCGCGCGGCATCCGCGACCGGTGTGTTGGTTGGCGCCGCGGTGGGCGCCGCCCCCGCGATCAGCAGGGTGGTCAGCGCGACCACCACCCGACGTGCGGCTCGATTCAGATCAGCCATGATGTTTACGCGGACGGCTCCGCGAGCGAGAGCGTGCCGGTGCTGTCACCAAAGCTGTCCATCTCCAACCCCAACGATTGCATGAGGGTCAGCATGGCGTTGGCCATGGGGGTGCCATCGGCAGCCTTCAGGTGCAGGTTGCCGGCGAGGTGCCCGTTGGCACCGCCGAGCAACACGAGTGGACATCGGCGATGGTTGTGTATGTTGCCATCGGCCATCGGCGAACCCCATATGATCGCGGTCTTGTCCAGGAGTGACGCGTCCCCTTCCATCGTCTCCTGCAGCCGGGTGAGGAAGTAGGGCAGTTGTCCCACGCGATACTGGCAAATCTTGTTGAAGTCCAGAATGCGGTTTTCGTTGTCTCCGTGATGCGAAGCCGGGTGGAACGGCCGGTTGGTGCCGCTCTCCGGGAACACTCGGTTTTGCGCGTCCCGGCCGGTCTTGAATGAGATGACGCGCGTCATGTCAGTTTCCATCGCCAGCACCTGCAGATCGAACATCAGCTCCATGTGCTCGGTGAACGAATCCGGCACCCCGGCGGGCGCCTCTGGCAGATCACGCATCTCGGCGCCGTCATTGCCTCGCTCCACGAGTTGGATACGACGTTCGACCTCGCGCACGTTATCCAGATACTGATCCATGCGACGGCGGTCGACCGCGCCCAGCGCGTTTCGCACTTCGGAGGCGTCGTCCATGATCCAGTCGAGGATGCTCTGTCTGGTCGCCCGCCGGGCGGCGCGCTTCTCCGGCGTCCCGCCGGTCCCGAAGAGCATCTCGAACGCCACCCGAGGGTCGCGGATCATCGGCAGCGGCTTGCTGGGCGACGACCAGCTGATGGTATCGGTGTAGGCGCAGGAGTAGTTGTAGGTGCAGCCGCCGGCCTGGTCGAGGTTCTCGATACAGAACTGCATCGACGGCATCGGCGTGGTCTGCCCGAACCGTTCGGCATACAACTGGTCGAATGACGTACCGACGAAGAGGTCGGACCCTTGTGTCTGTTTGGGGTGCGACTGCGTCAGGAACACCGCCGAGGAGCGGAAATGATCGCCTCCGATCTCGGGCGGCACGAAGGCTTCCGCCATGCGCACGTCGGTGTTGCTGACGATGGTCATCGCGTCACGGAACGGCTCGAGTGATTTCAGCGGGTTGTCCTCGACTAGCTCGAAGTCGCGCCCCACGGTCTCGGGGGCAAACAGATAGCGGCCGGCGCCCCAGTCATTGCATCCAGGCAGTCCGTGCACCTCTTCAATGCAGACCAGGCGGGTGGTCTCGGCCGCCGCCCTCAGCGCGCTGCCGAAACGGCCGGCCGGCACCATCGCATCCAAGAACGGCAATGCCACGGTGGCGCCCATGCCACGCAGAAACGTCCGGCGATGCAGGTGCTTTCCGGTGTTGAATGACATGTGGTCTCCCTCTTTCGGCGCTACTTCTGCCCCCGCTTCCGCTGGAACGCGTCGCTACCTACCACGCCCAGCACGAATGAGGCCATTCGATAGTCGTTCGCTTCGGCCGCGCGCGCAATGGCGCGGATGGCCGGTTGGTCGAAGTGCTCCACCCGCCGGCCGATCGCGAACGCCAGCAGGTTCTCGGTGAATGTGCGCACCAACGGGATCGGACGCGCCAAGAGCGCGTCGACCAGCTCACCGGGTGTCGACACCGGGGTACCGTCGTAGAAATCGCCCCGCGTGTCGAGCGATGCCCCGTTCTCTCGCAGGCGCCATTGGGCCGTGACGTCGAAATTGTCCAGCGCCAGCCCGATCGGGTCGATCAGACGGTGACAGGAGCTGCAACTCGGGTTCGACCGGTGTATTTCCATCCGCTGGCGCGTCGTCAGCAGTCGACCATCCAGCGTGCCCTCGGTATCGTCGAGACCCGGGACGTCGGGTGGCGGCGGGGGCGGCGGCGTACCGAGCAGCACCTCCATCACCCACTTCCCCCGCAGCACCGGTGACGTGCGGTTGGCCAGCGAGGTCAGCACGAGCACGCTCCCGTGCCCGAGGATACCCTGGCGCCGGTCGTCCGGATAGGACACCCGCCGAAAGTGGCGCCCGGCGACATCCGGCATCCCGTAGTGACGCGCTAGTCGCTCGTTGACGAACGTATAGTCAGCCCGATACAGCTCCAGCAGGCTGCGATTTTCCTGCACCAGGTTGGCGAAGAACGACTCGGTTTCTTGCCGCATCGCCGCGGCCAGGTTCTCGTCGAAGTTCGGGAAGAAATTGGGGTCGGGCCGCACCTTGTCCATGTCCTGCAGGCGGAGCCACTGCGCGGCGAAGCGGGTGCCGAGCGCCTCGGCCCGGGGGTCGGCGAGCATCCGAAGGGTCTGCCGTTCCAACTCCTCGGGAGACAGCCGCCCCTCGTCCGCCAACGCCTGCAGTTCCGGGTCAGGCGAGGTCCCCCAGAGAAAAAAGGACAGACGCGACGCCAGGTCGACATCGTTCACCCGATACCCGCGCTGCGGCGCATCAACCGGCTCGCGCTCCAGACGCAACACGAAGTGCGGGCTCGACAGCGTCGCCTCCAACGCGGTGCGAACGCCGGCCTCGAAGCCGCCCGTGGCGGCGGCGTCATCGTAGAAGCCCAGCAGCCCCTCGATGTCCCGGTCCTCGAGGTTGCGACGATAGGCCGCGCGCGCCAGGCGCGTAATGATGTTGCGGGCACACGGTCGCGCTTCGTCCGGTGTGGTTGGACGGCACGAGAAGACCCGCTGACGGCTGGGGGTCTCGGAGAGCCCCGTCGCATTGTGGGGGCCGCTGATGATCACCTGACGCACATGCGGCAGCGTCGTGATTCCCGACCCGCCCGATCCCCCACCGGCGAACGACCAGTCGTGGGGGCGGATGAGGTCTTCGTAGGGGCCATCGGCCCGTCGAATGAACGCCGCCGCCAGTCGCCGCTGACCGGCCCGGACGAACACCGGAGGTGTCTGCATCGGGATTCCGCCGCGACCGTCCGCGTCCACCCGCCGGTCGGTGTTGTAGTGCAACAATGCCACGCGCTCGCCGTCGACCGACAGATCGATGTCGGCGAGGCGGGTATTGGCCCCCGATGAGAAGGCCAGCTCGAACAGATACTCGCCGTCGGCCGGGAACACATGGTCGACCACGATGCCGCCGCGTGTCCCGTAGGGGGCCCCGGCCACGTGATCCCAGGGATGTTGCGACACATACTCCGAGTTGGAGTAGGTGTGGTCGACGGCGGTACCGCCCGCCTCGCCGATGGCGAGACGGCTGATGGCTCCGGCCGCATTGAGATACGACTCGAGCAGCATCGGCGACAGCGTCTGGGCGTCGGCAATGTTGTCGAAGTTGGCGCTCAACTGGTCGAGCGGCAGCCAGGCGCCGGCCTCGATGTCGAGGTCCAGGAGATCCTTGATCGCCCGGGTATATTCCGGACGGTTCAGACGCTGGAATGTTCGACTCCCGGGGTCGGGGGCCACGGCCGCGGCCTGGTCGAGATGAGCCTCCAGGGTTTCGACCAGCGTCTGCAACGCGGCCGCATCCACGCGCCGACCGCCAGGCGGGGGCATCATGCCGGCGCGCAGCTTGCGCACCATCTGTTCGGCGACCGCGGCGTCACTGGCCGCCAGCGCGACGTCGAAGCCTTCGAGCGACAAGTTGCCGCGTCGCGATTGATCGTTGTGACAGGTCACGCACACCCGCCGTACGAGCAAGTTGGGGTCGTCCTCGGGCGTCGTGGTGGGCTGGAGCGGAGCCGTCGAGGCGGACACTCGGCGGCTCAGTCCGATCTCTGTCGCGCCCCCCGCAAGTGCGAGCAGGGCGAGAAATCCGACGCCAGAGGCTACGGCTGCCTTCATGTCGACTCGCTCAGACGGTTATGACCGACGGCACGGTCTGGCGAGCCGCCTGCTCTGCCCTCGCCGTCTCCGCGCGACCGGTGGTGATTGTATCGCGTCCCACCAGCCCCGGAACAGGCGCAAACACCCGACGCGTCCGCTACGGCACACTAGCCTTCGCGGAGCGCACTGAGCGGGTCGACTCGGGCCGCACGCCGCGCCGGGATCCAACAGGCGACTAGCGCCAGGCACGCGAAGAGGAGACTGGCCGCGGCGAGGGTCGGCACATCGGTCGCCGGCACCTCGAAGAGCAAGGACTCCAGGATCCGGGCGCCGACCAGACCGCCGACCACCCCGAGCCCGATCAGCCGAGCCCCTTCGCCGACGATCAGGCCCTGAAGTGCGCGCCCTTCTGCCCCGACCGCGGTGCGAATAGCGAGCTCGCGTCGGCGCGACACCACCGAGAGCGAGAGCACGCCGTAAATCCCGCCCAGCGTGAGCAAACTCGCCACCACGGCGAACCCGACGAGCAATTGCGTCGCGAACCGTCGCGTGGCGAGCGAGTCGCCGCGGATCTCGTCCAGGGTCACCAGGTTCTCGACCGCGGCGGTCGGGTCCACGCCGCGCAGCGCGCGTTGAATCGTGCCACCCAACGACCGCGGGTCCGACGCGGTCCGGACGAACAGATGTTTCGAGAAGGCACCATTCTGCCAGAGTGACAGATAGATCTCTGGTTCGGCGACCTGGGTGAGGTCGTCCGTGCGCCCGTTCTGCACGATGCCCACAATTTGTGCCGGATCGTTGTCCCGTCCACGAGCCCAGATCTGCTTCCCCAACGGTTCGACGTCGGGGAAGAAACGCTCTGCCGACCATCACGACGTTGGCGCCATCGCCGTTGTCGGCGGTTCGGATATCCCGACCGCGGACCATTTCGAGCCCCAGCAGCTCGAAGTAGCCGGGCGTCACCGTGTCGCAGCGGCTTCCAACGCCCGCTCTCCGGCCAGAATATTGGGCACGCTGTAGTTCCCCTCGTGGCACGCATACTCAAAGAGCGGTTCGTCGCTGCGACGCATCGGTACCGACGCGGTCCACGACGCGGTCCAGATCTCGGGGTCATGGACGGTGAACTCGTACTCGAGCGTCTCCGCGTCGATGCGGGTGAACCGTTCCACGAGACGCAGGTCTCTGGTGTTCCCGACGGCGCCGATCGGGTTTGAGGTCGTCCACCGCCGATCATCGACGAAGTTCCGTGTCTCGACGACGAGCGTGTCTCCGTCCCAGTAACCCCGGGCGTCGCCGGACCACTGGAGAATCCTCTCGTCGACCCGCGGGTGCTCGCCCAGTGGAACCACGCGAACGGTGTGCACCATCTCGGTGAGCAGCACGACCTCATCCGGAGTCTGCAGTAGCAAGAGATTCTGGTTGTAGGCGGCCGGGACGATGGGAGGGCCGGCGTTCAGGCCCAAGATGCACCGATCCCCAGCGTCAAGGTCCGAGTACGAATCGAAGGGATACTGCCGATCGGCTCGGTCCTGTCCGACGGGTGTCAAGGCCGGGAGTCGCCCATTCAGGGGATCGATGACGAGCGACGTGCGCCGTGTGCCGACTGTGCGAAGACCGGTGTCCAGCCAGAAGTTGTTGTAGAAGCCTGGCGTCCCATCCGCCCGTCTATCCACATTTCCCCCGGCCGACACACGCTCCGCGGCTCGATCCAGCAGACGGCGATTCCGATCGACCACGTCGACCTCGAGACTTGCGACCTCTTCCGCTGTGAGAAACGCCTGGTCCCCGAGCTCTTCAGGACGTTCGAATGGCGTGATGGTTCGGAAGTCCCAGACGCCCTGCAGGTCGGGATGTCCCCACGCTGTATTCAACGAGTCGCGTTGGGCCGCGGCGGACGACGCCATCGCGAGCATCGTGGCCGTGGCCGCCCCGAACCATCTCCATCCTCGTCTCATGTCGAACTCCTGGTTTTTCGACGAGGCGCCCGCCTGGCGGCGTTGCTGCGTCGGTCACAGCCCACCTCTGGCTGCTCCCTCCTTGCGCCTGGCCAGACAGACGCCTCGTCAGAAAACCCCTTGGGCGCTTTTCAGCACCTTAGGGTACCAGGAACCGGTAGCGCCCGGCTGAGCTGGTATTCGTGAATGCGTGTGCGGGGCCGTCATGGGAAAGCCTTCACTCGACCGGCACGCACAACAGGTCGGAGGCAATCGTGAGCGGGCCGCTATATCGCGCTCGGAGGTGCCCCACGTTTTCGTCGAGATCCTGATTGGCAGAGACGTGACTCAGCACAAGCCGTCCCACGCCGGCGTCGGTCGCCATCTGCCCCCAGACACTGGGCCTGGCGTGCAGGTCGGTCACGGCACCCGTGGACGTCTCTGACCCGGCGAAATGCACGACGAGGACATCTACGCCCCGCACGAAGTCCGTGAACGCCGCGTTCGAGCCGTTCTGATCGCTGCTGAAGGCCAGACTGGCGTCGCCGACGTCGACTCGGTAGCCGACCGCCGGGACCGAGCCATGGGGCACGCCGAGAGCACGGACCCGGACCCCGCCCTCGGAAAGCACGTCCGTCGGCTCGTCGGCGGTGATGTCCACCGTCACCGCGTCGAGCGTCACTCGGTTGTTCAGGATCCGAAACACCCCATCGGGTCCGAAGAGCCCGCCCAGAAAGTCGCCTAGCGAGGGGAACGCCGGGCTCCCGGAGGGGCCCGCGACTCGCAGTTCGCCGCCTCGAGGCCAGAGCAACGCCGGGACGTCCGCCGCATGATCGGGATGGAAGTGGCTCAAGGCGAGCAGGTCGAGGTCGGCCAGCGTTGCGTCCGCCTCATGAAAGCGCACGAAGGTACCGCCCCCTGCGTCCACCATGACTCGGCTCACGCCATCGATCCACACGACGTAGCCAGCCGAGGCGCGTCCGGCGCCGAACGGTCCGCCAGACCCGAGCACCTGCAGCGAGACACCGGAGTCGCCGCAAGCGGCCCAGGCCGACGCTGCGCCAGTCGTGAGGAACAGTAGGCCGATCACGACCCCGACGCAGGCACCGGTTCTCACGCTATGACCTCCCCGTCCATCGGAGCGACATGCTCCGGCAGCACCGTGATGGGACTTTGCCTGATACACCTCGTTGACTATTACTACCAGCTGCTGGGCGTCTTGGGGAAGTTCATGCGTCGGAGGAGGGCCTGGAAGCGGGCGTCGGCGCGGAGGGGGGCGAGGGTCGCGTTGATCGTCAGCGACTGGCTCAGCCAGGGATCGCGGACGTCGCACGCGCGTTCGATCAGGGCGAACGCCTCATCCCACTGATCCAGACCGGCCCGGATGAAGGCCACAGCCAGAGCGGGAACGTAGTGTGATGCGGCCCGCGCCTGCAGCACGGCCAACTGCTGGAGTGCCTCGTCTCCTCGCCCGGCTCGGGCCAGGGCGTTGCCCAGGAGGTCGACCACGTGCGTCGTCCGCACCTTCGACCTGGCGCCGGACGGTCGGTCCGAGCTCGGCCACGACCTGTTCTCTGTCGGTGATCAGGATCAGCTCGCCACCGGCAGCCAGGCGGACGTACTCGCTGAGCGTGTTTCTGAGAACCTTGTGTCCGACAGCGCGCATAGTAGAAGGCAGCTTCTAGAAGCTACCTTCGGCAAGCCGTCATCGGCCAGGTTCCGGTCCGGTAGGTCTGAACAATGGTGGGTCGTCTTCAACGGTGGGTCCCCCTCTCACGATTGGTCGCCGTCGCCCCGTCGCCGCTCCTCGAGCAGAGCCTGTAGTTCCGCCAATACCTCCAGGTCCTTCGGCCGTCCGGCGGCACGCTTGAGCTGGATGAGTCGCTCAAGGGTCACGAATGCGCACTCGATCCCGAAGACGGTCAGCGATTCCGAATGCGGCAACAGCTCTTCGTAGGAGCCGCCGCCCGGGATGTCGCCCAATAGGTCGAGGTCGCCGAGTCTGGTCGTCAACGTGAAGTTCAACCCGGCGGCAATGGTCTGCTCGTTCCAGGTGAACGGCAGGCCCGGCGGCGCGCCCCGCAGATAGGGCTTCTGGTCACGAAGTGCCACACAGAGGCGGTGCAGATTGTCGGGATCGCGTGCGTAGACTACGTCCACGTCGTAGGTCAGCCGAGCCAGCCCGTGGGCGATCGCGGCGCCCCCCCCGACGACGATGAAGCGGACTCCGTGCCGGACCAGGTGCGGCAACAGGCCGCTGAAGTTCGCGTGAGTCAAGACGACGACTCCGGGCGGGCACGGCCTGCCCTGGCAAGTTCCTGGGCGAACCGGGCCACGCTCTCGAATTTGCGGAACCGCTCATCGACGGTGAGCCGCAGGTTCTCCCGTAGCAGCGTGAGGTCGACATCCTTTCGGTAGGCGTCGACCACTCGGTCGCGGTACTCTGGCGGCGCGAGATCATCGGTAGGCTCGAGAGACATAACTACTGAACTCTCAGCCGATTATACCGAGGGTGACTCTCGCTTCGTTGGACACTTTCCGCCGTCCGCACCGATCCCAAGCGCGAGTGTGACGATGGCCGCCACCGAGAATCCAGGCGATCGGGCCAGCGTCCGCAGCCCGTATCGCAAGTCCCGGAGTAGTGAATCCATGCGGCCTACATACCGGCGACCGTGTACTTGGTGAACGCAGAGCCCGCATCGCTGAGTGAGGACGGTCCTTCGGCCACGAAGACGTTGCCGTCCTCGTCCACGCCCACGCCCTCTCCGGTCACGCCATGGTTCGGCCGGCTGTCAGACTCCCACGGCGGAATGAAGCCCACGAGCACGTCCCGGTCGACCGGTCCGATGCGGACGCCGTTCCTCCAGTTGATGTGCCGGAGCCGACTGGACTCGGAGTCGATGGCATACACCATCTGGTCTTCGGTGATGAAGAGGTCGCTGATGCGCCCGTACTGATAGCGCGAGTCCAGGTAGT
>JAPYUM010000171.1 GCA_029940535.1 Vicinamibacterales bacterium | reverse complement strand
CCGGATTGTCTTCGATGGCATGCACCCGAACATCGCGGGGTCACGCAAGAGCTTTACGAACTATCAGTTCTCTCAGCCGGGTCGCTGGCAGAAGCAACACGAGGACCACAACTACCCCGGTGACCAGTTCCCCTTTACCTATGCCACGTTGACGGACCCGATCAGCGGCCGCACGGATGGGTTGCTCGAGCGATGCCGGGTGTCGGACACCTGTCCGAAGATCATCCACAGCGACGGCGAGGCGGAACTCTGGCAGGCCCGGGCGTCCCTGGTCGTGACCGACTCACGTGGCCAGCACATCGAACAGCCGAACAACGTGCGGGTGTATCTGATTGCCGGTACCCGACACGGTGGTGGCCCCGGCGTGCACGCGGCGACGCCGACGCAGGGCATCTGTCAAAACCTGAACAATCCGCTGGCGTTGAGTCAGACCCGCGCGGCTCTGAGTGTCGCGCTGCAGGAGTGGGTAGCGCACGATATCGAGCCGCCGGCGAGTCGGTTCCCGACCGTCGCGAACGGCGGACTTGTCACCGCCACCAGCGTCAGCTTTCCCCATATTCCGGGAGTGACCTACTCAGGATCGTACAACCCGCTGTCGCTGGCGGATCATCGCTCGATGCCGCCGATGCAGGGCGACCCCTACACCGTGCTCGTGGCGCGAACGGATGCCGACGGTAACATGACCGCCGGGGTGCGGCACCCCAATCTCGCGGCGCCAATCGGTACCCATACGGGATGGAATTTGAGACGTGAAGGCTTCGCCGCCGGCCAACAGTGTGGGGGCGCGGGATCATACATCCCGTTCCCGGCCACCCGGGCCGACCGCGAATCCACGAGTGACCCGCGGCCGTCGGTCGAGGAGCGGTATCCGAACCACGCCGCCTACGTGCGTGCCGTCTCCGACGCGGCTGACACGCTGGTACGCGACCGTCTGCTGCTTCAGGGCGACGCGGACGAGATTGTCGCGTTGGCGCGAGGCAGCCGCGGTAAGACGAACTAGTGCCCGTGGCCGACGCCCCATCGGTCCCGGCCGGCGGGGCTCACGAGTACGACCACTTCGCCGACATCTACGACGTCTGGACTGAGACGGCCGCGTCGACGCAGGCCAACTTGCCGTTCTACGTTGATGCCTACCTGGCGGCCCAGGGTCCCGTCGTGGAGCTGGGTGTGGGTGACGGACGCGTCGCGGTCCGCGCGGCGGCACGTGGCTGCCCGGTGATCGGTGTGGACGCGTCGACCGCCATGTTGGACCTGTGCCGAGCGCGGGCGACCCGGGAAGGCGTCACCGACCGTGTCGACCTGCGGCAGGCCGATTTTCGCGACTTCACGCTGACAGAGCCGGCCGACCTCATTGCGCTCCCGTACCACAGCATCGGGCACCTGACCACACTCGACGACAAACGACGCGCGCTCCACCAGGTATTCTCACAGCTTCGACCGGGCGGACGGTTCATCTTCGACGACTTCCTCATGACCCCCGCGCTCATCACGCAGATGCGTCAGGTGCAGCTGCGGGCGATGTATCCGTCGTCGTCATCATCCCCGACCCCGGCGTCGGGGTCGTCCGCATCACGCCCACCGGAGCAGGACACCTTCCTCTGGGTCACCTCGTTGGTCGACGAGTCGTCCCAGTCGCTCACGGTCGTCACCTGGGAGGATCTAGTGCACCCGGACGGGCGTCTCGACACGCGGCGTTATCGCCGGCTGAGCCTGAGCTGGCTGCTCCCGGCCCAGGCACGACAACTGCTTGAAGAGACCGGCTTCGAGGTTGAGGCCTGTTTCGGCGATTTCCACCGCACACCGTTCGCTGACACCACCGCCGTGGAGCAGGTCTGGATCGCGCGTAGGCCGGCCGCAGACGACGCACACGCGAGCACCACGACGTGACGATCGGGACCACGGGACTCAAGAACCTGCGGGTCGACTGCGTGGTCGGCGTCTACGAGCACGAGCGCGCGGCGCCCCAGCCGGTGCTGTTCGACATCGAGTTGGACTACGACTTTGCGGCCGCGGCCGGCTCCGACGCGATCGATGACGCGGTGGACTACGACGGCGCCGCCGCCGCGGTGATCACGCTGGTCCAGGAGCGCCAATTCGCGCTGCTGGAGAGCATGGCAGAGGCGGTCGCGGCGCGGCTGCTGGAGCTGATGCCAACGGTGCGAACCGTCCGTCTGGAGATCAGAAAACCGGAGGCGGTTGCAGCCGCGTCCTGTTCGTTCGTGCGCGTGGAGCGCGAACGCGGATGAGCGCACCCAGCGAGGCGCCCGTGGCGGTGGTGACCGGCGGAGCCCGGCGGCTGGGCCGCCATCTCTGCACGACGCTGGCCGCACGCGGCTTCGATCTGGTGGTGCTGTATCGCACCGCGGAGACAGAGGCGCATGGGCTCACCAGCGAGATCAGCGCCCACGGAGGCCGCGCCCGAGCTCTGGCGGTGGATGTTGGGGTCGAGACACAAGTCGCGACGGTGTTCAGCGACATCCGACGCACCGAGGGCAAGGTCGATCTCCTGATCAACAACGTGGGGAACTACAACCCGCAGCACCTGACACAGCTCGACCCGACGGTATGGGATGCGACCCTCGCCGCCAACCTGTCTGGCGCCTTCTACTGCTGCTATCACGCGCTGCCATTCATGTCGAACGGGGGCAGCATCGTCAACGTCGGCATGGCTGGGTTGGAGGGCATTCGGGCCAACGTCCACGGCACCGACTATTACGTCAGCAAGACCGGGCTGCTCGTACTGACCCGGGCGCTGGCCGCCGCGCACGCCGACCGGCGGATCCGCGTGAACATGGTGTCGCCGGGACAACTCGACAACTCCATCGATCTCCCGCCGCCGGACAAGATCGGCCACACCGTACCGCTGGGCCGAGCCGGTTCCCTCGACGACGTCACGCAGGCGGTCGAGTATCTGCTTGACGCCAACTACGTGACCGGCGTCAACATCGACATCTCAGGCGGCTACCGGCTCTAGCGTCTGCGAGCCCGTGGCGAACGTGAGTTTCAGCGGACAGCCCCTCGCGACCTCGGCCACGTGCCTGCGCCCACTCTGGGACCGAGCGGCCGAGTGGGAGTGTCGTCTCCGCATGGTCGCGGAGGCCCGGCAGTTTCTGTATCTGTCGACCTACTACCTGGAGTACGACGCGTACGGCACCGAGATGCTGGCAGCGTTGGTCGAGGCGCAGCGACGCGGGGTTGCGGTTCACCTGCTGATCGACCATTTTGGCCAGACGCTTGGCGGCGTGCTGATGAGTGAGGACGTCAAAGCGACGCTTGCCGTCAGGCTCGACGACCTCCGCACGGCTGGGGCAGCGGTCGAGTTCTACGCGCCGCGACACTACTTGCAGCGGCGACTGGGCGGCGGCCAGCATGTCAAGATTCAGGTCTCCGAGGCAGGTGAAGCGGTGTTCGGGAGCAGCAACATCACCGCCTCGAGTTTCGAGCAGTGGCACGAGTTCTCCGTCGCGGTTCGGGGACCGGTGGTGTCGACATTGCTGGCGAGCTACGGTGAGATTGGCGGCGCCGTCGACGACGCCGACCTGCGCCATCTCGACGCGGAAGCGGCCAACGCGTCGGGTGATCTCTCGGTCGACCTCGAATACTGGTTCTGCAACCCCAACCTGCACCAGGGCCGCCGAGGACCACTCTGGTGGCGCGGCCGCAATGTGGTGACCGACGGCCTGGTGGCCCTGGTGGATGGCGCCCGTGAGCGACTCCAGATCACCGCGTTCTACTTCAAGCCGATCCCGGCGCTCATGGACGCGGTGTGCCGAGCCGCTCGCCGGGGGGTGCGGGTGGAGGTGTACCATTCGCATCGGGAGGCGCTCGACGCCACCGATCTGGCGTGGATTGCGGCGGCGGCGAGCTACGACCGGCTGGTGGCCTCGGGCGTGCGCATCTATGAGCATGGGTGCGGCGAGCACTCGAAAATCGTGCTCGTGGACGCTGGCCCGGTCGCCTTCGGCAGCTACAACTTCGAGGACGCTGCGCACGACCGGTTGGCGGAGGCGATGCTGGCCACACTAGACCCGGGTGTCGTGGCCCACGCGTCATCGATTTTCGACGAACTGCGTGAGGACCCGAACAACATTCCGGTCACGCACGAGTTTCGAGGCCGGCTCTCCCGATCGCTGCGGTGGCGACTGGCGCTGATGGGCCGTTTCAAGCGATGGATGTAGTCGAGAGGACACCGGCGTGACGCCCGAGGACCTGCGGTTCACGGAAATCGAGCACAAGTTCCTGGTCGACGACCAGTTCGACCTGGCCGTCTTCGACACGACCTTGCGCGACCTGGGCCCTGAGAAGACCACATCCATACAGGTTCACGACCGCTACTACCTGACCGCGGGCGGGCAAGCCGGAGGATTTCTCATCCGGCATCGTTTCGACCCCGAGTTGCACCACCTGACACTGAAGGCCGTGGGGCCGGACACCGAGACGCGCTCAGAGATCAACCTCGACCTCGGCCACCATGCTGGCGACCAGCACGCCGCCGTCGACGCGTTTCTCGACCGGCTTGGGGTTGAGTGGAGCGGCACGCTCCAGAAGGACCTGCGCGTGTGGCAATTCGCGGATATCGAAGTGGTCCACTACTGCGCCACGACCGAGACCCGGGCCGTCCGATGTGTGGAGTTCGAAGCGACCCACAAACCCTCACTTACCGACGCGCTCGACGTCGTGCACCGGTATGAGCGTGCGACCGGGTTTGACGAGGGGGATCGGTCGCGCCTGTCACTTCCGCAAATGCTCTTTCCGGAAATCGCGGCGGCGTTCGGGAACCCGACGGGCTAGCGACCGGCAACCGGGTCGCATCAGGGCAGCTTGAAGACGAACAGCGTGTTGCCGCGACCTGGCTGCTGGATCTCCGGCGTCAGCCCGCGAAAGTTAATCCCTCCGCCGGCGGCGATGGCGATGTATTGCTCCCCGTCATGCATGTAGGACACCGGAAAGCCGCCCGCACTCGAGTTGAGAATCTGCTCCCACAGGATGTCGCCACTGCGGGCGTCGAAGGCGCGAAACCGCCGGGCGTCATCGGTCACGAACACGAGACCGCCGCCGGTGGTCAGCACCGAGCCACCCATACCGGCCCGCTGGCGATAGACCCAGAGCGGTTGCCCGGTGGTCAGGTCCATCGCCGTGAACTGCCCGATCTGGCCGTCGATATCGGGGGCCGGCGCCTGCGCGATCCGGGCCGACCCATGGTGGGCGCCTGGACGGTCACGGAACTCATTCAGTGTCAGGTCGTTGCAAACGTTGTTGGTCGACGCATACAGAGCGTTCGTGCCTGGATGGTAGGCGGTCGCCTGCCAGTTGACACCCCCCAAGACGCTCGGGCAGACGAACACCGGTTTCCCCACCTCCGGGAACTTCAACGATGAGTTCAGGATGACCCGACGGCTCTCGGCGTCGATGTCCACCACGACATTCTGAAAATTGGTGGGCTCGGCCCACAGAAACGCCCCGGTCGCGGCATCCAGGGCCCAGACGATGCCGGTCTTGCCGGGAATGCCAGTCACGATCTTGCGCCGGCCGCCCGGCGTGATCGAACTGTTCTTCCACTCGACCGCGCCCGGCGACACTTCGGTCTCCACGACCAGCCGGGCGAATGGATGGTCGAGGTCCCATTCGTCGTTCGGAATGTGCTGAAAGTACCACACGATCTCACCAGTATCGGCATTCAGGGCGAGCGTCGAGTTGGTATAGAGAACGTCGCCGTCCCCAGTGCCGCGCTGGACGGAGCCCCACGGAATCGGCACGCCGACACCGGTATAGATCAGATTCAGCTCGGGATCGTAGCTGGGCGAATTCCACGCGGAGCCGCCGCGCCGGTCCTCGTCGGGGACGTCGCCCCAGCTGTCGTAGCCGAACTCGCCCTTGCCTGGAATGGTGTAGGTGCGCCACGCCTCCGCCCCCGTGTCGACGTCGTGGGCCGACACCCAGCAGCGGGTGTTGAGGTGATAACAACCCGACATGCCGGCCACGACACGTCCCTTGATCACCATCGGACCGCCGGAGTAGTGCTGGCCGATGGTCCAGTCGCCGACCTCGACGTCCCATTCGACGTCGCCCGTGCGAGCGTTCAGGGCGACCAGATGGGCGTCATGAGTCGCGATAAACAACTTGTCTTGATA
>JAPYUM010000043.1:12707-35367 GCA_029940535.1 Vicinamibacterales bacterium | reverse complement strand
CGGGGCCCCAAAGCCCCACTCCGGGCCCGCGGGGCGCGCATTGTCGCGCGCCGTCACCTTGCCACGCGGACGCCTCGTCAGAAAACCGCTGGGCACGCTACAATCTCGCGAAGCGGGAGAGACCTATGCACACACTCGACTCGTACGCGCGCGCGATCGGCGCTGGCGTCCTGGCCGCCGGGTTGGCCATGCTCGGAGGCTGCGCGGATCCGAACACGAGCGCGCCGACGCCATCAACTGAAGCCGAGGGCGACAACGCCAACGCCGGGACGGAGGCGCTGCCGCGCCGCTTCCCCGCCGAGAGCCTGGAGATGCCGGCCGACGTGATCGTCGCCGACCCGGCGGCCAACGCCACCCGCAGCGCGTTCTTCGGCGACCTGCATGTGCACACCACCTATTCGTTCGACGCGTTCGCGTTCGGCACTGTGGCGACGCCGGACGACGCCTATCGGTTCGCCGAAGGGGAAGCCATCGAGCATCCCGCGGGATTCGAAGTAAAACTGCGGGCACCGCTCGACTTCTATGCCGTCACCGACCACGCGCAGTTTCTCGGCGGAGTGGCGGCGGCGGCCGATCCGTCCACCGACTTCTCACAGCTACCGCACGCGCAGAACCTGCACAACCTGAACGTCCGCGAGAACCGCACCGCCGATGGGCTGGTCGAGCGAGTCACCGCCTTCCGCGGCTTCATCCCCCAGACGCGGGCCGGTCTGGCCGACGGCAGCATCGACGTGGACATGGTCAACCAGGTCGCCAAGAACGCCTGGGCCGACATCGTCGGCGCGGCCCAGCGGCACAACCGGCCGGGCTCGTTCACGACGTTTGTCGCCTACGAATACACGTCGTCCGCCGACGACCGCGGCAACCTGCACCGCAATGTGATCTTTCGAGACGCAGACAAGCTGCCGGCGATGCCGTTCTCGCGCCACCATAGCCAGAACCCAGAGGGTCTCTGGGATTGGATGGACGGGCTGCGGGCCCAGGGCATAGAAACGCTGGCGATCCCGCACAATTCCAACGGCTCCAACGGCCAGATGTTCAAGATGGTGGACTGGGCCGGCGACCCGTTGGACGACAGCTACGCCGCGCAGCGGGTCCGCAACGAGCCGCTGGTGGAGGTGACCCAGATCAAGGGCACCTCAGAAACCCACCCGATGCTCTCTGACAACGACGAGTGGGCCGACTTCGAGCTCATGCCGTATCGCATCGGCACCTCGTTGCCGAGCCAGCCGAGCGGGTCCTACGCGCGCGAGGCGCTGCTGAACGGTCTGACGTTGCGGGACCGCGGGATCGCCAACGCCTACCAGTTCGGGTTCATCGGCGCGTCGGACAACCACACCGCCGCATCGCCGGTCGAGGAAGACACGTACTTCGGCAAAGTGGGCATTCTCGACAGCCGTGGCGACCTTCGAGGCTCGGTGCCCCTAGCGCCGGACGTCGCCGCGCTCGTCGCCGAGGCCGGACGCCTGCGGGTCGAGGAGACGGACGGCAAGCCGTACGCGACTGGCGGCTACGAGACCTGGAGCGCCAGCGGACTGACCGGAGTGTGGGCCGAGGAGAACACGCGCGACGCGCTCTATCGAGCGTTCCGCCGGAAGGAGACCTTCGCCACCTCGGGTCCACGCATGAAGGTCCGAATGTTCGGCGGCTACGACTTCGAGGCGCCGATGTTGACGCAGGCGGACATGCTGACTCAGGCGTATGCAAGCGGGGTGAGTATGGGGGGTGAGCTGCTCGCGCAGGACGGCGGGGTGCCGACCTTCATCGCGTGGGCCACGCGCGACCCGAATTCAGCATCGCTGCAGCGGTTGCAGATCATCAAGGGCTGGACCGTGGAGGGCGAACATCACGAGCAGGTCTACGATGTCGCCTGCTCGGACGGCGGCACGGTCGACCCGAGCACCCACCGCTGCCCGGACAACGGCGCGTCGGTGAATCTGTCGGATTGCTCGATCACGACCGGCGTCGGCGCCGGCGAGTTGAAGACCGTGTGGCGGGATCCGGACTTCAACCCGGAACATCGAGCGTTCTACTACGTCCGCGCGCTCGAGAATCCAACCTGCCGCTGGTCGACGTGGGATGCGGTCAGAGCCGGAGTGCCCCCTCGACCCGAGCTGAAGTCCACGCTTCAGGAACGAGTCTGGTCGTCCCCGATCTGGTACGTACCCGCTGACGACTGACCGGGTCTGGCGCCGAAGCTACTGCCCTCCCACCTCGGCCAGTTCTTCCATCCGCTTGCCGCCGAGAATGCCGGTCATGCTGTAGTTCCCTTCGTGACAGGCATACTCGAAGAGTAGCTGATCGGTCCGTCGCATCGGCATCGACAGCGTCCACGGCCGCGTCCAGGTGCCGGGATCGGTGACCGTGAAGGTGTACTCGAGGGTGCCGTCATCCACACGCGTGAACCGCTCTACCAGAGTCATGTCCGCAGTCGTGTACACGCCGCCCCCCACTCCGCCGAGCGGAATCCACCGACGCTGCTCGTTGAAGTTGGCGGTCTCGACGACCAGGGTGTCGCCCTCCCAGTAGCCACGTGAATCGCCCGACCACAGCCGGATGTCTTCATCAAGGACGGGGCGATTGTCGAGCGGCACGACGCGCGGCGTGTGCACCATCTCGGTGTAGATCACGACGTAGTTCCGGGTCTGGAACAGCTGCATGTTCTGGTTGTAGGCCAGCGGCGTGATCGGCGGACCGGCGTTGAAGCCGACGATGCAGCGGTCGGAGGTGTTCCGGTCGGTGTAGGAGTCGGCCCCGTGCTCGCCCAGATACTCCCGCCTGGCGTCGGCCCGCTCCTGCCCTGACGGGGAGAGCTCAGGCAACCGCCCGTTGGTCGGATCCACGACGAGCGACGTGCGCCGGGTTTCGATCGGTTTCGTGCCGGTGTCCATCCAGAAGTTGTTGTAGCCGCCGACGTTGGCGCCGGCTTCGGTGCGCCGCGACTCGGCCCCCCACAGACGGCTGTTCCGGTCGACCGCCTCTTGCTCAAGGGTCACCGCTTCTTCCTCGGTCAGGAACTCGTTCGCGTCCTCTGGCCGCTGCAACGGGGTGATGGTGCGGAAGTCCCAGATGCCCTGCAGGTCCGCCTGGCCCCAGGATGTCCGGGGCGGTGCCTGGGCGAGCGCGAGGGCCGGCACCATCATCAGGCCAGTGATCGCCGCCATCGTCGAGACTTGACGCGTCATGGAATACCTCGCTCTATCCTGGTCACCATCTTCGAAAACGGAGATCCTACTGCCGCCGTGGATGCACGTATGATGACCGCACACACGATTCCCGACAAGGTGCGACATGAGATACATCGTCCTGCTCACGGCCCTTTTCAGCTTCGGATTCGCGACAGGCGCGAGCGCCCAGGACCCCTTCGACGGGGTGGCGACGGAGCCACGTCCCGACGAGTATGTGCACTGGGACGCGGACGCGTTCGGCCGATTCCAGGACGAGCTCGAGGGGGACCTCCGCGACGGTGGTGGCATTTGGGGCACCCCGTTCGCCTACCTGAACGCGCTGCCCCGGGCTGACCATCGCCGCCACGACGTGCAGATCATCCACCGGTCCGAGTACACGCAGCCGGAGATCCACGACACCAAATGGGACATCTATGTGGTGGTGGACGGAACAGGCACCGCGCGGGTGGGCGGAACCCGCGTGAACTACGAGGCCGGTCTTCCCCACGAGGGACAACGCCCCCGACTCGAAGGGGCACGCGAGTTCCCGCTGGCCAAGGGAGACATCCTCCACGTGCCCGCCCGGGTGTGGCACCAGGTGGTGACCGAACCCGGACAATCGATCACCTACGCGCTGATCAACGTGTTCGAGTAGGTGTGACGAGCGGAGTATCGCCTCGCGGCGAACCTTTCGTTCCCTGGTCAGCTCGGCTCCGCGCATAATACGGGCGTGTCGCAACCCAGGGTGGACCGGCGCCAATCCGTCAAGACGGCAGGGGTCGCGAGCGCGGTCCTCGCGACCGGGTGGACCACGTGGGGCTGCGCGGCGCCCGCCCCCTCAACGGACCAGACCCTGCCTGGACCCGATCCGGCTGAACGGGACCTCGCGCTCTACGCGCTCGATGAGGCGCAGTCGGCCGGCGCGAAGTATGCGGACTCCCGGGTGTCCCGTCACTGGACCGAGTCGGTCAGCGCGCGGGAAGACCGGATCACGGGCGTCAGCAAGAGCGAGTCGTACGGCATCGGGGTCCGGGCGCTGGTCAGCGGGTCGTGGGGGTTCACCGCGACACGGGAGTTAACCCGCGAGGCGGTGGCGCGGGCCGCCCGGGACGCGGTGGCAATCGCACGGGCCAACGATGACGTGGCGCCGGCCGAGACGACGCTGGCTCCCGTCGCCGCCGTGCCGGACGGCCGTTGGGTCACGCCGCACGAGACCGACCCGTTTGACGTCCCCATCGAGGAGAAGGCGGACCTGCTGTTCCGTGCGAACGCGGCCGCGCTTGGGGTCCAGGGCGTCCGGTTCGTCTCGTCGAGTGTCGGCTCGAACAAGGAGAGCCGACTGGTGGCAACGACCGACGGATCGCTCATCCAGCAGACCTTCATGCGGGTCAACCCAAGTATGAACATCACGGCGGTCGCCACGGCGGGCGACTTCGCCAGCCGGGGGTCGGTGGCCGACCCCGCGGGTCTGGGCTGGGAGTATGTCGTCGGACTTGACCTGGCCGAGAATGCGCCACGGTGGGCTGAGGAAGCGGTGATGAAGCTGCGGGCGCTGTCGAGGAGATTGGGATATGAAGGGACGACTGGTCGAGTCGCTCGGTGTGGTCATGGTGCTCGCAACCATCGTGGCGCTGCTCCAATTCACTGCCGTCCCGGTCGGTGGCCAAGCGGGGGACACGACGGCGTGGGGACATCCGAACCTGGAGGGTATCTGGCTCGACGTCTACGCGACCCCGCTTGAACGGGCGCCCGAGCTGGGTGACCGAGAGTTCGCGACCCCTGAAGAGCGGGCCGCCCGGGACCAGGCCGGCAGAGGAAACGCGGGGCGTGACCGCCGTGGTCCGGCCGGGAGTCCGCAAGACGTCTCTGGGGCATACAACGCCGTTTACACCTCGATGAAGCCGGCAGGTCCGCGCACCTCGCTCGTCGTCGATCCACCGAACGGGAGGATTCCCGCGCGAACGCCAGCGGCCAGGCGCGAGGATGAAATCCGGCGCGAGTGGCGGGTCATGCTCATGCGGAACACCCCGACCTGTGAGCAGAACGCACCCGGTTGTGAGGGTGGACAATATGGACCAGTCTCACCGCGGCGGTTCGACGTCCCGCCCTTCTACAACACGTTGCGCATGAACCGCCACGACGGCCCCGAGGACCAGAGCTTGGGCGATCGGTGCATGCTCGGCGCCACCCCCGATTTCAACGGTTTCCGTCGAATCGTGCAGGGCGGAGACTCGGTCGCCATCGGCTATGACACCGGGCAGGGACAAGGGTTCCAGCGCATCCTCTCGCTGGGCGGGAACCACCCGCTCGGTCCGATCCGTCTCCGTCACGGTGACTCGCGAGGACGGTGGGAGGGTGACACCCTGGTCATCGACACGACGAATTTCTCCCCCCAGTTCCCGTTTCGTGGCTCGAGCGCGAACCTCCATCTCATCGAACGGTACCGGCGCGTGGACGCCGACACGCTCGAGTACGAGGTGACGCTCGAGGATCCGACCGTGTGGGTGGCGCCGTGGACAGTCCGGCAAGAATTGAAGCGCCAGAGTGATGAACAGAACCGGATCTACTATGAGCCGCGGTGCCACGAAGGCAACTATGGCATGGCCGCGATGTTCATCGGGGCACGGCTTCGCGAGCAGGAGTTTGCCGCCCAGCGGGGCCCCGATCCGTTCTCACTGGATACGACGACGGGCGGGGGTGGCGCGCGGTAGGGAGCCCATGTTCGATCGCGCCTGGCCGGTAGCCACGTTGACGCACGGGTCCATCGTTGGCTTCTGATCGCGACTCACGTCGGACGCTATTCGTCCAACAACGTCGCTAGTCGAGTCTCAGTGACGAGCTGTCGCGCCCCTTCGGCGGTCAGATGGCGGTTGTCGAAGTACCACAGCGCGGTGGTGGTTCCGGAGGAACAGAACTCGGCCGCACACAAGGCCGGGATCGGATCGATTCGCTCCACCTCGAGCCCCACGCTCGCGGAATCGAGCGCACGTGTGGCCCTCAAACCATGGCTTTCGGCCACGGTCGTCGGTAGTCGCAGAAGGCTCAAGGCGAGGAACTGGCCAGAGAATCGGAGGGCGCGTCTCGCATGCGCGACGACGTCTCCGTCGAACTCCGGCGTCGGATAGATCAGCACAATACGTTTTCCGGCCCTCCTCAGCGACGTCAACGTCTCACCAAGCCCCGTCTCCACACGGCTCCACAATGCCGCGAGCTCGGCTGGTTCGCCTGGAACCTTCTCGACTCCGTTCGGATCGGTATCCGGTCGGAGCCACTCGGGATAAATGGGCCACCGAGCATACAGCAGCACGGTTCGAACGATTTCGTCCTGGAGAATCTCCTGGAGCGCGCGCTGTCGAAACTCGACGCACGGGCGGCCGCCCTGGTTCATGTCAATGACGGGGCACCCGTTCATGGCGAAGACCTTCCCGGAGATGTTGTTCGATCGGCCGTAGTCGTCGAGGCCGGACGCTAACGCCGCCGCGAACGAGTCCCCCCACAAGACGAACGACGGAGGGCGCTGCGCGTCAGCTTCAACTGACGGGAGAACCAGTTCCCCGTTCCAGTCTCTGGCAGCTCCGAGAACCGAGTGATCGGTTCCCCGGTCGACACGTTGCCCACGATCCAGCCGAATCCGACGAGCGTGACGACGAACAGGACGCCGATGGGCCACGCCGACCGACGGCGACTGACCTTCGCGTCCACCGCCGAATTGGGTTGCTCCTGGCTCGTACTCGGCGGCGGCGACCACGAGGAGGCCGAGAGACGCGGTCGGCCTGAGGCTGCGGCCGGTCCAGGTAGGCCGCGCCGGCGAGCGAGATAAGGGTCGCGAGGACGCGCACGCCGCCAGCCAACCAGCGCCGGTTTGGAGGTCGGTCTCGCGCTCCAGGGCTCGTTGGCCAACTTCGCCTCGGGCGTGATGGTCTTGGCCTTCAGGCCGTTCGCGGTCGGGGACCTGATCGAGGCCGGAGGGGCGAAGGGCACGGTGGAGGAGGTCCAGGTCTTTGCCACGATGCTGAGAACGGGCGACAACTGCGTCATCATCGTGGGGAACGCTGCGGGTACGAGGAGCAGCATCACCAATTACTCGGCCAAGGACACCCGGCGAGTCGACATGGTGTTCGGTATCGGCTACTCCGACGACATCGTCCGGGCGCAGGAAGTGCTCGCTCGTCTACTCGCAGACGACGCGAGGGTGCTCCCTGACCCAGAGCCGACCATCGGCCTGGTGGAGCTGGCCGACAGCAGTGTCAACTTTGCCGTGCGTCCGTGGGTCAAGAAGGACGACTACTGGGGCGTGTACTTCGATACTCATGAACGGGTAAAGCAGGCCTTCGACGCGGAAGGACTGTCGATTCCGTTCCCTCAGCAGGATGTGCACATGCACCAAGCCGCGTAGCGGGCGCTCCCGGACCAACGCGCACACACTCGGTCACGCGTCCACGATCAAGTCCCGTCGGATGTCGACACCCAGACCCGGTCCTTGCGGCATCGCCATGAAGCCCTCACTGTCGACCATCGGTGGGTTCTCGAGAATGGCGAAGCCATTCGTGTAGGGAGAAATTGGCGGATCGTTCATGATCTCGATCCATGGACAGTGTGGCCAGGTGCCGATCATGTGCAATTGCGCGATCGTGCCCAGCTGGCCGCCACCGTGATGTGGAATGACCAGCTTGTGATTGGCGAGCGCCAATGCCGCGACCGCACGTAGGCCCTGGACGCCTTCGGTCACGAGGATCTCGGGCTGCAAGATGTCGTAGACGCCTTTCTCGATCATCCAGAGGAACTCCTGAACCCCCTGATTGTTCTCGCCGCCGGCCAACTGGATATCGACGATACGATTCAATTCCGCGATGCCATCGAAGTCGTATCGGCGTAGCGGCTCCTCCAGCCAGTACACATTCATGTCGCCTAGCGCGCGGGCCGTGTCCAGGGCACGAGCAAAATCCCACTGAATACCGGGCTGCCACGTGCCACTGGATTGCGCCTGGTTGGCATCGGTCATGATGGTGAAGTCATCGCCGACCGCGTCGCGAACGCGTTCGATCGTGCGGATGTCCTCCTTCATCTCGAGATGATGAAGACGGATCTTCATGCCCTGCCAGCCTTCGGCTTTCAGTCGTGCGGCCTGTTCTGCCCGTTCTTCCGGTGTCGACAGCTGGATCATGCTGGCATAGGCCGGCACCTTGTCCTTGTGTGCGCCCCACAACTTGTACAGCGGCTGATCGACGACCTTGCCGACGATGTCCCACAGGCCTATTTCGATGCAGCCGACATCGCGCCAATTGTTCGCGGCGCCGTTCGTGTAGCGCATCTGATGACCCAGTGATTCGTTGTCGAACGGATCCTGTCCAACCAACAATTGCTTCATACGGTTGATGCCGCCGGCACTCATTCCAGGCGCGATCCCACTGATCCCCTGGTCGGTGAGTATCTCGGTGACGGTACCGCCCCCAACTCTGCGCATATACGGACGGCCCGGCGCCCAGGCAGACTCCATGACCCCGGTCTCGCCCAGTGTCTTCATGCGATGAACGCGGATGTCAGTGATGCGTGGTCGGTCACGTTGAGCAAGTGCAAGCCGGGGCAGACTGAGTGATGCGAGTGACGCAACACCCGCGCTCATGCCGGCGATGAACTGGCGGCGTTTCATGGGGGCCTCTCCTTTTACACCTGGCCGGTTACGGCAGGGCCAGCGCCACCCACTCGGCCGCGTGGTCAGTGGCACCAATCGGCACGACGATGTACTGACGTCCGGCGTGCATGTACGTCATCGGGCCGCCGGTCGTACCAGCGGGGAGCTCGGTCTGCCAGACGACGCGCCCGCTCGCCTTGTCATAAGCGCGGAACCCGGAGCCCCACATGTTGGGCTGGATACCGCCGAACACATTGCTACCCTCGCCAAGAAAGAGCAAGGTCCGGGTCACCAGCGCCACCGGGCGGCTGGCCACACCGAGCGGTCGGAGGTCGAGGCCACGGAGCGCCTCATGATCCCGGATGCCTTCGCCATTGGCCACCTGCCACACGTGCTCGCCGCGATTGAGATCGATCGCGGTGATCCGGCCCCAGGGCGGCTTGATCAACGGGATACCGTCGAGATACGGCGCGTCACGATTCGGGCTGTAGTAGGTCATTTCGGCCCCCGGCTGACCGGAGGCGTCGGCGAGACGATACACGCGTGGGACCACGTGTGAGAACGCATAGTAGAACCCCGTTTCCGGGTCGAAGGCACCAGTGTTCCAGTTGCCAGAGCCCCAGGACCCCGGCAACGCCAGCGTGCCCTGGGTTCCATCACTCTGATCGCTAACCAGGGACGGGGGCGTGAAGATCGGTCCGAGCGTGAACGTGCTGGCGACGTCCCTGGCGCGAGCCTGGAGGGCTGGCGTGAAATCGATGAGGTCCGCCTGGGTCACGCCGTGGTGCGCGAACGGCGGTGGTTTGGTCGGGAACGGCTGCGTCGGCGACGCCCGTTCACCGGGCACCGCCGATGGAGGCACCGGTCGCTCTTCGATCGGCCAGACCGGCTCACCAGTCACGCGGTCGAACACATACAGAAAGCCGGTCTTGCTCGGTTGCATGACGGCCCGGATGCGACGTCCCTCGACCGTGATCTCGCCCAAGGTGGGCGGACCAATGGTGTCGTACTCCCAGAGGTCGTGATGCACCATCTGAAAATGCCAGACTCGCTCGCCCGTCTCGGCGTCGAGCGCCACGAGACTGTTCGAGAACAGGTTGTCGCCGGGACGGTGCCCGCCGTAATAGGCGGCGGTGGGCGCGGTCAGCGGTACATAGACGTAGCCCAGCTCGAGGTCGGCACTGAGACAGCACCACGCCCCGAGGTCGCCCGACAGCGCCAGAGAGCCGTCGCCCCAGGTCTCGGCCCCGAACTCGGCTGGGCGCGGCACGACGTGGAATGTCCAGCGGAGGGCGCCGGTGCGAACATCGTAGCCACGGACGTTCTCGGCGAGGCTGCCCTTCCAGCGAACACCGCTGTCGCCCGCGCCGTCGACGGTGCCGGCCACCACCACCACATCGCCAATGACAATCGGGCTCGCACCACCGTTCGCGACGCGGGCACCGTTCGGAGTCAGGTCGACACGTCCACCGTCCCCGAACGCGGCAACCGGCTGGCCTGACCGTGCGTCCAGGGCGTACAAGGAGCTGTTACGTAAGGACAGAATGCGTCGGTCGTCGCCGTCAGCCCAGAAAGCTACGCCGTGGGCGGCCCGACCGGCGACGCCGGCCAACGTCGACGACGGGGGCGGCTGCGTCCAGATCGTCGCGCCGGTGCCGGGGTCGAAGGCTTCGACCAGCCCGACCGCGTTCGAGGCATACAAGATGCCATCAATCAGAATCGGGGTCGACCGCAGGTAGTTGGACGGACGCAGCGCCGGGAACGCCTGCGTCAGTGTCGAGTCGATCGCCGGACGACGCCAGACGATCCGCAAGTCGCGCACGGTCTGGCGATCAATCTGATCGAGCGGCGCGTATCGGGTGAAGGCGCTCGAGCCACCGAAATAGGACCACGGGGGCGGGTCGGCGTTCTGGGCGTGCACCCCCGCCCCGGCCACCATGAGGCAGACCGCCCAGACCACCGCGGCGCCGCATCGTCTCGCCAATGTCACCACGCTCAGTCCTGCGACACCCTCACTCGTCCCGCACCGTTGGGTACTCGATGCCCAGTTGTTCAAGGTAGGTGTCATATCTCGACGGATCGTAGTAGTACGGCTCCAGTTGTGGTCGGAACTCGTCCATGATGTCCCGGTTGAGCCAGATGGCCGGTTCGTCCTGCGGTCGCAGCAACGACACGTAGTCCTGGCCGTTGGTCTGGACGTTGTCGAAATAGTCCCACGCGTTCTCGAGCACCGACGGCGTCACGAGCAGATCGAGCACCGTCATGGCGTAGGCCTTGGCCCCGGCGGTCACGCCCTTGTGCGCGATCGGGGTGGCCATCGCGATCGCCTTGTTCCAGTTGTGCCCCGGCCCGCCCGGTATATTCGCCGGAAAGCTAAGGGTGACCGTGGGGACGGTCCACATGATGTCGCCGATGTCGTCCGAGGGACCACCCCGCAGCTGGCGCACCGGCACCGGATCGCCACCACGGAGGTTCCCGCGTACTTCGGTGCTGAGACCGTTGGCCGGGACACCCAGCATGTCCTGGACGGCGCGGGCCAGGCGCTGGTCGTCTTCGCTCCACTCGGGCATGCCGACCGCCACGATGTTGGCGTGCATGGTCTCGGCGAGCGCCTTGTTCGAGTGCATCGGATAGGCGGCGCCCAGCACGCGTGAGCGGACCTCGGTGCCGGTCATCAGCGCCGCGCCCGCCGCGATCTGCTCGGCGATGTTCCACATGTTCTTGATGCGGTCGTAGGTGACCTCGCGCAGGAAGTACCAGACGGCGGCCGTAGGTGGCACGACATTGGGTTGGTCGCCGCCGTCGGTAATGACGTAGTGCGAGCGTTGCTGAATCTCGAGATGTTCGCGACGGTAGTTCCAGCCGACGTTCATCAGCTCTACGGCGTCCAGGGCGCTGCGTCCATCCCAGGGCGAACCGGCGCCATGGGCGCTCTCCCCGTCGAAGAGGAACTCCACCGAGACGAGGCCGCTGCCAAACCCTTGGCCCCAGCTCGTCCCAAGACCCGTCCCTACATGCGTATACAGCACCGCGTCGACATTCTCGAACAGGCCGGCTCGCACGAAATGCGCCTTGGCCCCGAGCTGCTCTTCCGCCACCCCGGGCCACAGCATCAGCGTGCCGGGCAGCTGTTCTCGCTCCATGATCTTCTGCACCGCCAACGCCGCCGTGACGATCAGCGCTTGCCCCGAGTTGTGCCCCTCACCGTGCCCCGGCGCCCCGGCGATCAGTGGGTCTCGATAGGCCACGCCCGGCTTCTGCGACGCTTGCGGAATGCCATCGATGTCGGTGCCAAGCGCGATGACCGGTTCGCCAGAGCCCCACCGGGCAACCCAGGATGTCGGGATACCCGCCACCCCGGTTTCCACCTCGAAGCCGCGATCTTCGAGGATGCCGGTCACATACTTCTGGGTCTCGAACTCCTGGAACCCAAGCTCGTTGAAGCTGAAGATGGAGTCGACCATCTGCTGCGTGAAATCGCGTCGCGCTTCGACGTCCACGACGACCTCGGCCTTGAAGTCGGCCAGACGAGGATCGGCATCGGTAGCCCCGGCCGTGGGTGGCTGGGCGCGTGGCTGCGCGGCCACGAGGACGGTCGCCATACCGAAGGCGAGGACGATTCGGACGAGCAATCGCGGTGCGGACATGGCCACCTCCCGGGGGCAAAAGAGTGTCCCATGATACTCGTCTGGTAGCGGCTGGCCTTCCGGTCGTGTATCGGAGGCGTGCACTCATGAGACCATCCGTGAAACTCGTCACGTTGGCACTGGCCCTTCTGTGCGCCGGCCAGGTCGCGGCACAGACGGCGGGAGCCAAACCGGCGCTCGGCTCACCCACGGCGGACCAACTTCCCATCTACGAGGTGGATCCCACCTGGCCGCCAACGCTTCCGAACGACTGGATTTGGGGCGATATCCGAGGGCTGTTCGTCGACGACGACGACCATCTGTGGGTGCTCCACATGCCGTCGAGCCTTACTCCTCAAGAGATTGGGGCGGCCACCGACCCGCCGATCGCGGACTGCTGTTTCCCGGCACCTCCGGTGCTCGAGCTCGACCCCGCGGGCAACGTCTTGCGAACCTGGGGCGGCCCGGGCGAGGGGTATACCTGGTATGACCAGGAACACGGGATTTACATCGATCACCACGGGTTTGTCTGGACAGGCACGAGCAACGGTTTCCATGTCATGAAGTTCACCCAGGACGGCGAGCATGTTCTGACGATCGGTGAACCCGGCGTCAACAAGGGGAGCAACGACCCCGACCACCTGGGCGGACCCGCAAACTTCTACGTCGAGCCGCGAACGAACGAGATCTTCATCGCGGATGGGTACCGCAACCGACGGGTCGTGGTGTACGACGCCGCAACCGGGAACTACCTCCGTCACTGGGGCGCCTACGGAAACCCGCCGGACGACACCTACGACTACGAGTACCCGGTCCGGGTCGACGACCCGCCCCAGCAGTTCCGCACGGTCCACGGCATCGCCGGTTCGAAAGACGGTCTGATCTACGTCGCCGACCGCCGAGGCAACCGTATCCAAGTGTTCCGGCAGAACGGCGAGTATGTGATGGAGCGCTTCGTGCGACCGGAGACGGGCGGATCGGGGACCGGCTTCACTCTGCAATTTTCGCGAGACCCGGAACAGAGCATCCTCTACCTCATGGACGGTACCAACCAGCGCATCTGGCTCCTGCGGCGCGAGGACCTGAAGATTCTGGACCGATTCGGGAGACCGGGTCGTCAGAATGGCCAGTTCATTCGAGCGCATATGCTCGCTATCGACTCGAGAAACCGGCTGTACACGGGCGAGGCGGGAAACGGCCGACGGATCCAGCGATGGATTCTCGCGGGGACCAGACCCGCTTCAAGCGTCGCGCCGCCGGCGCCGTAGGTTTTCCGACGCGACCGGTATGATGGGGCCGTGACTGCGCCGGACCCCGTCGACCGCTTCAGAGAGCGATACGCCCAAAGTCGAGGTGCGGTGGCGCGTCGAATCGAGCGCGCCGTCCTCGGCCACGAAGTCGGCCAAAACGGCTTCACGACGGTCGAGCAGGCAGACACGCTGTGCGACGTTCTGTCCCCAGCCGCCGGCGGCCGTCTCCTGGAAGTCGGGTGCGGTTACGGATGGCCTGGATTCCACGTCGCGCAACGGCTCGAATGCGACCTCGTCGGCAGCGACATTCCACTCGACGCCCTGCGTGAGGCGCAAGCGAATGTCGCGGTTCGTCCACTCACGGGTCACGCCTGGTTCGTCGCCGCTGACGGTCGCGCCCTGCCATTTGCGGCCGGCTACTTCGACGCCGCGGTACACGCCGATACATTCTGTTGAATCCCAGACAAGCTCTCCGTGTTGAGAGAGTGCCACCGCGTCGTGAAGCAAGGAGGCTACCTCGCCGGCTTTGTGATCCACACGCCCGCGGGCCTTAGCCCGGCGGCTCAGCGGCATGCATGCGAACTCGGACCAGACGCTGTGGTCGCCACCGCTTTGCCTGAAGAACTGGCCCGGAAAGCCGGCTTCGTGAACGTGGTACGGACGGACGTCACCGAGGAGTTCACGGCGACCGTCGAGGCGATGCTACGAGCCGCGAAACGGTGGGAGGCCGAACTGCGCGCGGAACAGGGCGAGGAAGAGTACATCGCTGGCTGCGAGCGCGGGCAGACGATGTTGCTCGGCATCCGAGAAGGACTGCTCCTCCGGTCTGTGGTGACAGCGCACAAGGGTTGAGCGCCCCGAGTGCCCCACTCCGCGGCCGCGAGGCGCGCATGTGCGCGCCTGGACTCACACGAGAAAGCGACGCCAAAGGCGGACGCTTCCCCTGCCTCGCACGCACCGGGGGTTTTCTGACGAGGCGGCTGTCTGGCTAGGCGCAAGGAGGGAGCAGCCAGGTGGGCTGTGACCGACGCAGTAACACCGCCAGACGGGCGCCTCGTCGGAAAACCTACGAATCTCTCAGCGCCGTCATCGGGTCGACCCTCGTCGCTCTGCGTGCGGGTAGGTAGCAGGCGGCCAACGCCACGACCAGGAGCAATGTCGTCACCCCCACGAAGACACCCACATCGTAGGCGCCCACGCCAAAAAGCAGACTCTGCAAGAAGCGTGTCAGAAGGAGTGCGCCGAGTAGTCCGAGCCCCAGACCGATCGCAACGGTCCGCAGACCCTGTGACAACACCAGCGCGAGAATACTGCCGCGACTGGCGCCGAGCGTCTGCCTGACGCCGAGTTCGCGGACACGCTGCGCCACGCCGAAGGCCATGACCCCGTAGATGCCGATGGCGGACAGCACAACGGCCACCACGCCGAACACGGCCAGAAGCGCGGTCGGGGTCCGTCGTCCGTCCAACGACAGTGACATCCACTGGTTCATCGTGCGGATATTGGTGGTGGATCGTTCAGGGTCGGTCGCCTGGACGGTCGCTCGCAGCTGTGAGGTCAGACTCTCCGGGTCCAGCGATGTCTTCACCATCAATGTCATGTTGACGCGCGCCTGCTGCGTAACCGGGTAGTAGAGACGCTCCTTCGAAACCGGTTCGCCAAGGTCGATGCTGTTCACCGTGCCGACCACCCCGACGACCGTGAAGGCCGGCGTGTCCGGTCCACCCCATCGGATCTGTTGACCGATCGGGTCGCGATCTGAGAAATACCGGTCGACCAGGTATTCGTCGATCACGACGACCGGAGGGCTCTCGGCGGTGTCGGTGTCTGAGAAGACCCGACCGAACAAGACGAGAAAGGGGAAAATAGCGGCAGTATTTGACCGATGCACAACGCAGATCGGGCGGATTCAGCGCCGGTCGAATGCAGTGGGACTTCGACCACGGGCTTCTACGCTTAGACGAGAACTCGACACGCCGGGTTGCGTGTCGAGCAAGTCGAGTCGGGTGCCAGCCGCCAGCTAAGGGAGTGTCAGCGCGACAAGCTCCGGCGTAGCGGCGGAGGCTCCGCCCACTGCCACCACGATGTACTGCCGGCCCTCGTGCAAATAGGTCATCGGGTTGCCTCCCGGCACCGCTGGCAACCGCACCGAGCCCAGATACTGGCCGGTGTCCTTGTGATATGCCGTCAGGAATTGCGCCGCCTCCGCCTCATCTGCGACATCTCGACCGCCGGAATTGACGATCAACAGTGTCTTGGTCACCAGCGGCCCACCTCCATGCACCCCTGCATGGCCCCCCAGCGCCGGCAAGTCCAGCTCGCGAAGCGCAGGGTGATTCCTTGGACCGTCTCCGTGCGGGGTCATCCAGGCGTGGTCGCCGGTGTTGAGGTCGATCGCCGTAACTCGCTTGTACGGTGGCTTGACGAGCGGTAAGCCTCGAGGTCCGGGCACGGGCACCGCCCAGGGATCGGTGAAGTAGCCGACCGTTGCGGGTGGCGGGTACTCGACCAACTCGATCGCCCTCAGCCTCGTCTGCGACGGCACGAACAGCCGGCCGATTTCGGGGTCGACAGCGGCCCCCGGCCAGTTGACGCCCCCACCAGGTCCAGGCGACTGAATGATCGGCCGGCCCGCACCCCGCATCGGCGGGGGCGTGAAGATCGGTCCCAGCTGTCCACGAGCCGCGATCCGCACCGCCTCCTCTCGCAGCTCGGGGGTGAAGTCAATCAGGTCGTCGATCGTGATCCCCTGCAGATCGAATGGCGGCGGCTTGGTGGGGAACGGCTGGGTCGGCGCATACCATTCGCCAGGCACGTCGCCCGCCGGTACCGGTCGCTCCTCGATCGGCCACACCGGTTCACCGGTCGCCCGGTCGAAGACATAAGTGAACGCCTGCTTGCTCGTCTGCGCAATCGCGCGGATCTCGCGCCCGTCGACAGTGATGTCGAGCAGATTCCCGGCGGTCGGGAAGTCGTAGTCCCACAGCCCGTGGTGCACGGCCTGAAAGTGCCAGACTCGCTGGCCGGTCTCGACGTCCACGCACACGATGCTCTCGGCGAACAGGTTGTCGCCGGGGCGCATCCCGCCATACCAGTCGTTGGTCGGGGTGCTGATGGGCAGGTACACGTAGCCGAGTTCTTCGTCGGCAGCCATGTTGCCCCACACGTTCGTGTGACCGCTGAAGCGCCACGACTCGTTCTGCCAGGAATCGGCGCCGTATTCGTCCCCTTGAGGAATCGTATGAAAGATCCACTTCATGGCGCCCGTGCGCGCATCGTATCCGCGGACGTGTCCGGGCGGCGCTTCCCGGGTCCTGGTCCGGTCCGTCACAGAGCTGCCCACCACGACTGTGTCACGCACGACGGCGACCGGGGACGAATGCCTGATACGCGATCGGTCGATCGGGCGCCCGAGCGTGGTACTCAGATCCACGACACCGGTGTCGCCAAAACTCGGGTAGAGGGCACCGGTCCGCGCATTCAGGGCGACCAACCGCAGATCGCGGGTCGCGATGAACACCCGGGCGTCGTCGCTGTCGGCGTCTTTCCAGTAGGACACGCCGCGATGCTGCCAGCCGACGGTTTCCGAGGGATCAATCCGTTCGTACGACCGGGGGTCGTAGGACCACACCAACTCTCCCGTTCCGGCCCCGAGCGCCGCCACCTGGCCCAGCGCCGTGCTGACGAAGACGAGTCCGTCCACCATCAGCGGCGTGGCCCTGAGCTGATTCACCCGGAGGTCGGGACGCCGCCTCGTCACCTCGGTGGATATCGATGTCCAGCGCCACGCGATCTCGAGGTCGCCAAAGTTCGTGGGGGTGATCTGGTCCAGCGGCGAGTACTTCGTGTTCGCGGCATCGGCGCCGTAGGCCCACCATTCGCCTGCCGGCGCCAGGACCTGCGCCCCCACCGGGCGCAAGGCGCACACCGTCAGGAACAGCCCGCCGAGCCAGCCCCTCAGCCACCATGTCCTCTGACCTACCAGCATCGACGCCCCCTCCTGGTGACCACATGGTGGACCCTACCAGCCCGTGCGTACCAGCGCCACGGGCTGCTAGAACTGCACGCGCACCCCGCCATTGAGGATCCGTCCGTCCAGCGGCGCCCAGGCATCGACGGTCCACCGGCCGTCGACCGCACGCGTCGGACGTAAGACCGGGTCCCAGTGCTGCTGCCGCACGTCGGTGAAGTTTTCGAAGTTGGCGAAGAGGCGGAGCCGGCCGACGCGCCGCTCGACGAGCACACCAAGCACGGTGTACGGCTCACTGCTCTCCCGATACGGATTGGCGTCGAGTCGCTGGCGCCCCGTGTAGTACGCCTCGAATCCGACGCGACCACCCTCGTTCTCAACCATCGCCACGAACCCGACGCTATGGCGCGGTGTCTGGGCCACATCGCCGGTCACCCCATCCACCTGTTCACGCGCGCGAACGTAGGTGTAGCCGGCGGTGAGGGCGAGGGGCGCCTGACGAAAGGTGCCAAGCAGCTCAAGCCCGACATTCGTGGTCGGATGCTCGAGGGTGCGCATCTGGTAGGTCGACCGGTCGACATGGACGGGATCCAGGATGCGTGCCCCGAAAATGGTAGCGGTGTAGGAGAGCGGACCGTGGGTGCGCGTGAGGTCGACAGAGACGCTGCGTCCTCGTTCCGCGCGGAGCGGGCCGTTCACCGTGAGTCGCGTCAGACCGGCCGCTTCGACTTCTTCCGTGAGGGGTGTCGGGCCAAAGAACCCGGTCCCGGTCGACACGCGCGTCGACCACTCGCCCGACCGCGCAAGCGCCGAGACCCGAGGACTGAAGAACCATCCGTATTCGCTATGGTGATCCAAGCGGCCACTCATCGAGACCGCCAGCCACGGCCGGACGTCAATGTCGTCCTGTACGAACACGCCCGGCGTCGTAAAGGCATACCGGAAATCTGGGACATCGGTCGGCTGGAAGCCGTCGTGATCGATCGCCACGCCGCCGACCCAGGTGTGCGGCCCATCGGCTCGACGCACGGTCATTTCCACGAAACTCGTGTCATGACGATCGCGTTCGAACACCTCCCCAAACCGGTGGTCGTGCCACTGGCGCGCCAATGTGGCTCGTGTTGACACGACCGAGCGCCCGATCACCGTCTGCCAGAGTCCGCCGACATCGAATCGCCGCGTCTCGAGCGCTTCCCGGTAGGCCAGCCCGGTGGCGGGAAGGACCCGGTCTGGCTGAGTGCCACCGGTGCGGCTCTCACCCGTCGTGCCCACCGTCAGAAACAACGACTGGCCTCGGCCGTCGTCCCAAAAGAACCGCGGACGAACGACACCGCGTTCGTAGCCGGCCAGATCGGCCCACCCGTCACCATCCACATCGGTCCGCTCCTGTCGGTGGCCACCGCCGACCAGCGTCATCCCCCACGACTCGGACAACGCTTGTGACAACCAGAGCACGCCATCCGTGGCCCCTCGTGTGGACTGGTTGAGGAGCACTTCGCGTTCGGGGTCGTCATCCGGCCGGCGTGACACGAGGTTGACCACGCCACCCATGGCGCCCGCCCCGTAGAGCGCCGAGGCGACCCCTTTGATGACCTCCACTTGTCCCAAGTCCATCGGCGGAATCTGGAGGAGTCCCATACCGCCCGGCTGGCTGCCGTAGAGCGGCAACCCGTCCGACAGGAAACGGGTGTAGCGGCCTCGCATCCCTTGAATCCGGACGCTCGCGGCGCCCAGCGAGGGGGAGGTAGTCTGCACCCGCATGCCGCCCATCTCGTTGAGCAGCATGACGATGTCGCCCGGCGTCATGAGCATCTTCTCTTCGATTTCCTCCCGGTTCAGCGCCTCCACCCGCATCGGCTGATCCTCGATACGTCGCTCGGTGCGCGTGCTCGCGACCACCGTCACTTCCTCCTCGACGGTGAGCTCCCGTTGGAGCTCGACCCGGACGCGTCGATCCTGTCCGGCGGTGACAACCGTGGCGACGGTCAGCGGGATGAAGCCCGTCTGTAGCACCGTGAACTCTGTCGCGCCCGCCGCTACCCGGAAGAGCGCGACTCCAGACGTGTCGGTCTGCTGCGTCGCGCCCGCGACGACGACGTCTGCCCCGGCCACGGCTTCACCACCGGCGCGCACGTCGACTCGAAGCGTGCCCAGTTCCTGCCCGGCGGCAGGTGTTGCGGCCAACATGCAGACAGTGGCGAGACGCTTCAGCATGTCGATTCAAGTGCGGGGCGGTGTCATGTTGAGGTGCGCCGCAGCCAGACCGGACACTCGTCCAGCCGCGTCGAGTCGACCGGCAGGTGGTCACGCGGCCCGGTCCCGTTGCGCGCCAGACCCAAGCGATCTTAGACCACCCCCGGCCAGCCTCCGCGGCGGATAGACGACTCGTGTCCAGTTCCGTGGCCTCAGTCCTTCGGCGGCCGCCGGTCTCGCCACTCCATCGGGACGGTGGTCCGTACTCGTAGTCCACCCCTGGTGACATAATCCCATTGGTCGAGCCAGCGACGGTCGATCCCCGCCATGACCACCCTCTCCGACTCAACCATCGGCTTCGTGGGCCTGGGCAACATGGGCGGCCCGATGGCCGCCAATCTGGCCCGCGGGCACGGCGCGCTTCGCGTGTATGACCAGGCCGGGACATCCTCGCGGGCGCCGGACGGCTCCGTCGTCTGCGAGAGCGTGGCGGACCTGAGCGCTCAGGTCGACACCATCTCCTTGTGCCTGCCCGACGGCCGGGCCGGGCTCAGCGTGGCGCGGGAGATACTCGCCGCCCCGCGTTCCCGCGTCCGTATCGTGGCCGACCACTCGACCGTGGGCATCGCTGCGGCCGAATCACTGCACCGGTGCTTCGCCGACGGCGGCATCGAATACGTGGATGCCCCGGTCTCTGGTGGGACGGCGGGCGCCGCCAAGGCCACCATCGCGATCATGTATGCCGGCCGCGCCGCGACGTTGGAGCGTCTGCGTCCGGCGTTCGCGACCATGTCGAAGCACGTGTTCCACGTTGGCGAGACCCCCGGCCAAGGTCAGGCGATGAAGCTGCTGAACAACTTCCTGTCGGGGGTCGCCATGGCGGCGACCAGCGAGGCGGTCGCCTTCGGCGTCGGGCGCGGCGTGTCAATGCGGACGATCCTCGACGTGCTCAACGTGTCGACCGGTCGAAACACCGCCACCAGCGACAAGTTTCCCAATCGCATTCTCACGGAGACCTACGACGCGGGGTTCACCAGCACGCTGCTGGCCAAGGACCTGGAACTCTACGAGCAGGCGCTGGCGAATGACGGCGCCGCCAACCCCGTGAGCGCCACCGTCGTCGACCTGTGGCGGCAGCTCGACGCGGCCGAGGGCCCCGCGGACTTCACGCGTATCTATCCCTTCGTACGCGACCGGCGGTTCCGGGAGACATGAGTCGACGGCACGCGGGGGTCAGGGAGGAGCGCCGGTCGCCGGACTTCAATACAGGAGATGCCCCAGTAACCCGTTGAGGCCCACGGCATACAACAGCAGTGCGGCCACCACCATAATCTGGGCGCGAGACCAGCGGCCTGATAGCGCGAGCCCGGCCCGAGTGCCGAGCCACAGCACGGGAGCGCACAGGGCCCCCTGAAGCGCAAACCACAACACGTCAACGCCGAACTGCAGCGCATACACGGTCAGCACCACCGGTGCGTTGCAGACCAGCTGCCACCACAGAAAACCCCGGAAGCGCTTGCCATCCCAGGTGTGGGCCATGGCGAAGAAGACGAGCGGTGGGCCACCCATTCCGACGAGTCCGCCGAGTAGACCGCCGCCGAAGCCCGCGATTGGACCGAATAGCGAGTGCAACTGCTTGCGCGGTTTCGGGCGTAGCGTCAGATGCAGAGTGTTGAACAGAATCACGACGCCGCCGACCGCCTGGCGCGCCACCTCGGGCCCGTTCTCCAACAACGTCACCAGGAGCAACACCCCCAACGGCGTTCCGATCCACTGTCCGGCTGCGACCGGCAGCGTTTGCGCGGGCCGAAAGGCCGCCCGGATCGACCGCAAACCAAGGGCCGCCTGCACGGTGGCCGCAGCGATCACCACCGCAACCGCCTCGGGGAGACGGAGCCCGGCTAGAGTCAGCAGTGGAATCGAGACGATGGCGAGCCCGAAGCCCGACGCGCTCTGGATAAAAGCACCCAGCGTCACGATACCGGCGGCGACCAGCCATAGGAGCGGATTCATCATGGAGTGGCGCCGCCCGCTCCGCTCATCGTGGAAATCGGGCTATGCCCAAGCTGCCTCGGATGCCGCCGACCCAGACCTCGTCATCGACTTCGATGGCCACCGTACCCAGCCGGAAGAACTCGTTGCCCTTGTAATCCACCCGCTGTTGCACCTCCAGCGTGTCTGGATCGACCGTGGCGACACGCGCGGCCGCCAGTTCACAGTCGTTGGTGTCGGGGCAACGAGTGACATGACCGGCCACCACGATGTGGCCATCGTTCCCCCAGCGAACGTTGTCGACGTTGAATCCGACCGGGGCGGCATCAATTCGAATCGGGGTCTGTCCCCGCGAGAGACGAACGAGCGCCCGATCGCTCCATCCGCCAATGTAGAACCATCGACCGTCGGGCGAAGAGACCAGGCCATTGGGCCCAGCCATCTGGCGGCAGGGCACCTCGGTCCACCCGGTCTCCGGATGCCACTCCCACAGCTCATCGCCCTCCGTATCGAAATTGGTCGCGCCGAGGGCACCGTCGGGTAACGCGGTGATGGAGTTGATGCGTCGGGTCCCGGCCGGGGCCACGATGCACCCGATCCATGTCAGTGCGGGAACAGTGCCGCGAACATCCAGATCGAAGACTTCAATCGCCTCTCGTGCACCATGACCGACAACGTACAGGGTATGCACGCCACCCCCACCTTCTCGTAGCGTGAGGCCATGGGGTTGAAAGACGGGGTTGAAACCTGGGCAATCGTGATAGAGGGCCGTGTCATGGTCCGGGGAGGCGGCGCCTTGCGGAAATATTTCTCGCACGGTGTGGTCACTC
>JAPYUM010000043.1:0-12607 GCA_029940535.1 Vicinamibacterales bacterium | reverse complement strand
ATGGTCCGGGGAGGCGGCGCCTTGCGGAAATATTTCTCGCACGGTGTGGTCACTCTCGTGTACCGCGTAGATCGGACCGGCCACATCGGATATCCAGCCGGACGCGATCACCCGTCACCTCCGGTGTGTGTACTGGATCTTTCCAGATTGATCGCTGGTGTTTTGTTCTGCTCGGGGCGGTGAGACGATGGTCCTGTTCGAGAAACGGGCGGATGGTGCGGACCAACACGGGTGCTCTTGTCTCCACGGGAGGTAGAGGGTGAGTACGCAGTTCCCGTCTCGTGGTCTCGGCACGAGCGCACATTGGCGTTCTATCTTGGCACTCCGGCTGGTCCCCAAAACCTGTGGTTCTTGCCGACGGACGGGAGGCCGCGGGAGGTGTTCGCGACGTCGTACGACGATCGGTCGCCCGCCGTGTCGCCAGACGGAGGCTGGCTGGCCTATGTGTCGGACGAGTCGGGTGAGGACGAGGTGTACGTGCTGCCAACGGGCGAGCTCGGGACGCGAGTGACCGCATCGACAAACTGCGGCACTGAACCTGTGTCGCGCTCCGACGGGTGCCAGCTGTTCTATCGCAGCGCGGACGACTTGATGGCGGTGGCCTTCGATCCCGTCTCGGGAGCGGTGGGTGCACCAGAGTGTGTGATCACCGGTCGCCCGGATTTGCTGCGGACACCGCAGGGCAACCCCAACTACGACGTGTCGCCTGACGGGCGTCGGTTTCTCATGATTCAGCAAGTGGTCGGGAGCGGCCCCATCGACCTTCAAGTCGTCCTCAACTGGGATGAAGAACTCAGGGCGCGGGTACCGGCCGTTGGAGCTGATGGCCGGACCGCCGTAGAATGACCACGTCCGCCAAGGCAAACCGATGGCCCTCACACCCGGTAACCGCCTCGGGAACCACGACGTGACCGCTCTCCATAGGCGGGGGAGTGTGGCAAGTAACGGACGGCTAACTGGACCGCGATGTCAGTGGGTGAGGATGTGGACGTTGGTCAACAGATGAGGAGGGTTTCATGCGTATTGTCCCCGTTGCTGTGATGCTGGTCCTGGCCGTGGCTGCCGTCGGTGCCGCGCAGCCGCCTGACGGTGAGCGCCTCTACCGGCAGAACTGCGCCCGGTGCCACGAGGGTGATCTCCCCGTCCTCTTCTCGTCTGGACCGATCAGGGAGTACCCGGCGGGCCGGATCTATGAGGCGCTCTCGGCCGGGCTCATGGCGGGACAGGCGACGGGGCTGAGCACGGAGGACAAGCGAGCGGTCGCCGAGTATGTGTCTGGAAGTGCCCCGGGAACGCTGGCGGCACCGATCGACCAAATCCCGCCGACGGCCTATTGCAGCAGCGGTGCGCCGGCGGCCGATCCGTATGTGGGACCAAGCTGGAACGGGTGGAGCCCCGACCGCGGGAACGCCAGGTTCCAATCCGCCGACGCGGCCGGGCTCGGGGCGAACAGCGTGCCAGACCTTGCGCTCAAGTGGGCTTTCGGCTTCCCGGGGGTGACGGTCGCCTCCCTCCAGGCGACGATCGTTGGCGGCCGTGCGCTGGTGGGCTCGGGCGTCGGCGTCGTCTACGCGCTGGACGCGGACACCGGGTGCCTCCAGTGGGCCCACGAGACCGACGCGGGTGTCCGGTCGACCATCATCGTGGGACCTGGACCGGGCGGCCGTGCCACCGCGTTCTTCGGCGATCTGACCGGCAACGCTTACGCGGTTGACTTTGAGACGGGCGAGCGGCGGTGGAAGGTGGAAGTGGACGACCATCGCCACGCGCGTATCACCGGAGCGCCGGCCCTATACGACGGTCGCCTGTACGTGCCGGTCGCCTCGCTCGAAGAAGTAGCCGCCGAAGCCCCAACCTACCAGTGCTGCACGTTTCGCGGCAGCGTGGCGGCGCTTGACGCAACCACCGGGCGCCAACTCTGGCAGCATTATCCCATCGATGAAGAGCCGACACGCACCGGTCTGAACCCAGCCGGTGTCGCGCAGTGGGGACCGTCTGGGGTCGGTATCTGGGCATCCCCCACGCTCGACCCCGACCGTAACCGGATCTATGTGGCGACCGGCGACTCCTACTCCAATCCAGTGTCCCCTCTGAGCGATGCGATCGTGGCACTGGCAATGGACACCGGCGAGGTGCTCTGGGTCTCGCAGACGACGCCTGGCGACGCCTGGGTGGCCGCGTGTCTGTCGCCGGACGAAGCGACGCGGGCAAACTGTCCGGAGGATGCCGGCCCGGATCACGACTACGGGAGCGCAATCGTATTGACCACCGTGGGGGACCAGGAGCTGCTGCTCGCCGGGCAGAAGTCCGGCGTGATGTACCGCTTGGATCCCGACACTGGAGAGATCGTCTGGGAGACGAGGGTCTCCGAAGGGGGCGTGCTCGGCGGCATCGAGTGGGGATTCGCCTCTGACGGCGAGACCGTGTTCGCATCGATCTCGGATGCGCTGGAGAAAGCCCCTGGTGACGCGGGCGGTATGGCGGCCCTCCGCATCGCCACCGGCGACATCGTTTGGGAAGCGCCGCCGTTCCAGGACACCTGCGGCAATCGACCGGGGTGCCACACGGCGCAGCCCGGCGCCGTCACTGCCATCCCCGGTGTCGTGTTCTCGGGCAGCCTGGACGGCCACATCCGGGCCTACGCGACCGACACCGGCACGGTGATCTGGGATGTCGATACCGCCGGGGAATATGAGACGGTGAACGGCGTTCCGGGCCGCGGTGGGTCGCTCAATGGCCCCGGTGCCACCATTGCGGGGGGCATACTCTACGTCAGCTCTGGCTACGGCTTCGCCAACTACATGCCGGGCAACGTGCTGCTCGCCTTTTCGGTTGATGGGCAGTAGCCCCCACGCGAGCCGGCTCCTCGGGGGCTGGTTCGCGTCGCTTTATCTGCTTGTCCTGCGGCCGGCAGGCCGCTCCGACCGACGTCGCCGACCCCTTCGCCGCCGCCGATCCTGCCTGACTCCTGGCGCGTCTGACGTCAGCACGGCAGAGGTGCCCTCCGCCGCGCCGGCGAACTGGAGGCAGCCGACGATGGCGGCGTTGTCAGCCTGAGGAATTGCCGCGGGACAGACATCCGCCGACGATGGGTGGGCAATCCGCCTGTGCCCGTCCACTAGCGGCTCGACCTCACCATCGCTCCGCCCGCGGAGACGACGGCGCCGTAGACGTTGCCTTCGGGATCGACCGCCACACCCTCGGGATTCGACCCCTCGGGGTACGCGTCCACCGTCCCGTCGATCAGATAGTCGACTGACCCGGTTCGCAGGTTGCCGACGCGGATGGCCGGTGTCCAGCCCGGGTTGCGCACCTCGTCGAACGCCGACTCCGAATCGGCCACGAAGATGGTGTCGTCATCGGTGATGTAGATGCCGCTGGGCCGGCTGTACTGTTTGAATTGCTCGACGAAGGTCCCGTCCAGGTTCAGCACTTGCAGCCGGTTGTTGCCCCGGTCACCGACCACCAACCGTCCGCGCGAATCGATGTCGAGCGCGTGCGGCGTCTTGAACTGACCCGGCTGGTCGCCCCACTCGCCGAACGACGCCAGAAGATTCCCCTCGCTGTCGAACTTGACGACGCGCGCCACCGTGTCTGCCGTGGCGTCAGTATTCTGGCCACTATGACCGTCGCCCACGAAGATGTCGCCGTTCTCCGCCGTGACCACGTCGCACGGCGTGTTGAGCAACGCATCGGTCCCGTCGCCGGCAACTCCGGGCATGCCCAACGTCAGCAGGACTTCACCCTGGGGGCTGAGCTTGATCACGACATGCCCTTTGCCCGCCGAGTCGGGGTTCTCGGGGTTGGGCCCCTGCCCGTCAGTCACCCACACGTTGCCGTCCCGGTCCACGTGCAGACCGTGAGGAAACAGAAACAGACCACCGCCGATGGCGTGGGTCACGTTGCCGTCGGCGTCGAACTTGAGAATCGGGTCCAGGTCGGAGCCGGCGCACGAATTGCCGCCGCACCGGTCGATCGCCCAGAGGCTGCCGTCGGGGTCGATGTCGACACCGGCCGTCGACCCCCACTCCCGCGCATCGGGCAACGTCGCCCACCCGTCGGTGCTGCCGTACGGGTTGGGCAGGTCGTTGATCGGCACACTGCCATCGATTACCGCGACCGCCTCGGCCGGCTCGTCGCTGGGTTCCTCGACCGCAGTCTCGCCCCCACAGGCCACCCCGAACATCGGCAACGCCGCCAGGCACGATACGACCAGCACATCTCTCGCGTTTGTCGAATAGGACACTATGTTCTCCTCGGCCCACACAGAGACTGCTGCGACACCTGGGCTTTCACGAACAGCTCGTCCAGATGCCACGGGTCCGCCCCAACCTTGCCGGTGTCAGCGGCTCGTGTTCGACCCCGTCTTCACGGTGTAGGTGATTCCAGTGTAGTGCATCTCTTCCCAGGTCTGCTCGCCCCAGCGTGACGGCGATGTCGGGTCCGGATTGGACTTGTTCGCGGCCGAGTTGTCATACCAGGCCGACGCCTCGAGTCGGGCACCCTTCGGCACCGACAGCGGTTCGTCGAACTGGTAGTAGGTCTGCCAGTTGAAGTCGTATTCGGGCACCGACAGCACCGTCTGGGTCTGACCGTCCGGATAGATCAGGCGATACTCCCACCGCTTGCCGAGCAGGTGGGAGTGCGGGAAGAGCGCCGTCATCTCCACATCCTCGGTGAATTCGATGAGCGCGTCGACCTGCGTGTTCGAGGCCCCGGCCGGAATCTCGAAGTAGGCGTTGAGGAACGCGCCCGCCCGGACCTCCCGTGTCGGCGGGCCGTCGGCGAACAGCAGCCCCACGCGAGACCGATCGTGGGCCGATTCCCCGACCGACGTGTAGTGCAACTGGAACACCAGCTCGGACCCCTTGGGAATCCGCATCGCGGTGCCGGGCTTGAAGACCTGTGGGTTCGTGCCGGGCGCCATCGTGCCGATCAAGGTGCGCCCCGACCCGGCGGGTCTGGCGATGTCGCGGCCCCGTTCGCGAGCCCGGGCGGCCGCCGCCTCCGCGGCCGCCCCGACCGGAATCTGCCGATAGGCCGACGCTCGGCGCGCGTCGCTCGGGTTCTGAACGAACGCCAGAATATGGTGCACCACAGCCCGGGCCCCTGGTCTGACTTCGATCGCCTTCACCCACCGATCTTCCGTGAGGCCGGTCGGCGCGCTGAAGTACTGATAGTCGACTTCTCCCTCCGCCGGCACCTCGAACGTGGTCGGCATCTCGACCACGAGGTCCGGCGTGCCGATCTGCCACCCGTCGGCGAACGACGGCGCCGGTGGAAGCTGATCGCGGTCCCCTTCGGGGGCTCCGCCGTCTACCCAGCGGACGATGGTGTCGCGCTCGGCGGCGGTCAAACGCCGCTCGTTGGTGAAACGGCCAACCGCCGGATCGGCGTGCCACGGCGGCATCTCGCCATTGAGCACCTTGTTCTTGATGGACCGGCCCCACGGTCGGGTCTCCTGGTACGAAATGAGCGACATGGGCGCCACTTCGCCCGGGCGATGGCAGTCGACGCAGGCCTCGTACAGGATCGGCGCCACGTGCTGGCTGAACGTTGGCACCGCGGCAGCCGCTTCCGGACCGGCTATCGACGAACTGGCGATGGCGAGTGCGCTGAGCATGACGACGGCGCCGGCCGAACGCTGGCATCTGGTCTTCATCTGCATCTGCCCCTCCGTGGAGTCATCTTGTCGGATCAATAGGCACGAACCTGCAAGATTCATGCGCAGCGGTCGCCTACGGGTGGCGAAATCCTTCGCGGCGAAGGCGCGACGTTGCGGCAGGAAGCTGGGGACGTCGCCAATCCGGCGGTGCCTATCGCGAGCGAAACTTGAGCACGTACTGCTCCTCGAGCATGTCAACCTCTTCGACCAACTCGAAGCCCGCTTCGACGATTTCGCGCGTGAAGGTGTCCTTGCCGGCGCGAACCATGTTCAGCACGAAGTCCGCACTCTGTCCCTCGACGCGCTCGTAGTCAATCAACAGGAACAGGCCGTCCGGTCTGAGCGCCTTCTTGATCTCGGCCAGCATCTCCATCGGAAACTCGAAGTGGTGATACGAGTCGGCAATGAACACGACGTCAACCGAGCTCTCGGCGAGCCGCGGTGACCGCGGGTCGCCCAGGAGCGCCGTCACGTTGTCGAGCTCCATTGCCTTCGCGGTCTCATCGATGTGCTCGACCATGCTGGGCGCGATGTCCACCGCGTAGACGGTGCCTCCGGGCCCGACCCGTTGCGCCATCAGACGCGACAGAAATCCGCTACCGGCGCCGATGTCGGCGACATCGACGCCAGGTTTCAGCGCCATCAGGTCCAGGATGTCGAACCGGCTGTCGTAGATCGCCCGTCCCTCGCTTTCGAATCGCGCAATCCACTGCTGGACGTCGGGGTCGGCGAAGCTTTCGTTCAGCCGTCTCGCCGTCGGCGTCAAGTGGTCGTGCTGGTCGTGCGGCTGGGCGGAGGCGGGCACGGCCACGCCACCCCAGAGAACGGCGACAACCAGCATGCGGATCAGGTGCGACCTCGATGACATCGTTGAGCCTCCTTGTTGGAACGCCTCCGCGGATGCAGTTGGACTTTCGCCGCGAAACATTAGGCGTTCGGCGGCCGCGGCGGGGCCGGGAATGAGGTCGCCGTCAGCTGGATCTCTGTGATCGCCTTGACACTCCGGGCGCCCCAGCGGAACGGGACGACCAGCCGCAGCGGTGCGCCGTGCTCCGGCGGAATCGGCTCATCGTCGAGCATCCAGGCCAGCAGGACCTGGGGGTGCATCATCGTCGTCATGTCCTCTTCGACGAAGTAGTTGTCCGAGCCCACGAATCGGGCATACCTGGCGAACGACTGGGCCCCCAGCATTTCGGCCACGTCGGAAAACCGCACGCCGGTCCATTTGACGATGCCACGAGGGGCCGGCGCGCCACACTGCAGCAGGAACACGTGCTCTCGGCGGGGCAGCGGTTCGAGGTCGGCGAACCGCATGGTCCCCGTGCGGGTCGTGGTCCTCCCACCATCGATCTTGACCCTCAGGTTGCGATAGTCGAAGTCGATCTGGGGGGGCTCCCGGTTGGTGTACCGCCAGATCGCTCCGGAAATGGGTTCCCGGTCGCCGAGCGGATGTTCCGGAGCGGAGCCATCCCGCCGGAGCCCGAGATCGGAGACGGTGCGTGGTTGCGCATCCACCAGACTATCAGGGTCCGGTGACTGCTGCGGCGCCCGGCGCGCCAGCAATTGTTCGTGTGTGAGACCGATGGACAGCCCCGTCAATGCGGTGCCTGATAGGCGGAGTGCGTGGCGTCGGGAAACCTTCATGATGTCCTCCGGATGGGCCCGATTCGGGGCTCACGGGTGATGCGACACTGTGTACGGCCGACCGCGCTCCCGCGTTCCGGAGTCGTTCAGAAGCGAGCGGAACCGCCGGCCGCTGCGGGAACATCCCGCAGTGCATGCAAGTTCCTTGCTAGAGCGCATTTCTTCGCGATCCGCACTGAAACGGCGAGGTCCTGGGAATTGCGTGGAGTGATAGTGGAAAATTTTCCCCAGGTGAATGAGAAATGCCGCACCACCGGCGGTGCGCGTGCGGGGTACGGCCAAGCGTGCGCAGTAGGGTAGAATACGACCGGACGGGGCTCGGGTCCGTGGGAGACCGATGAGACAGAGACTGGTGCGATGCGGCGCCTGGTCGGTGGTGGGACTGACTTGTCTCGCCATGCCGGTCGCCGCCGGGGCCCAGCCGAATCCGCCCGCCCCCTCCGTACGCACCCTCATCGACCAATATTGCGTCACCTGTCACAGTGAGCGGCTCCAGACCGGCGGGCTGTCGCTGGAGACCGTCGATGTCGTCGACGTGGCTTCCCATGCCGAGGTGTGGGAGAAGGTCGTCAAGAAGCTCCGGGCCGCGTCGATGCCCCCCCAGCCGCGGCCACGCCCCGACCGGGCGACCTACGACCGATTGACCCGATACTTCGAGACCGCGCTGGACCGCGCCGCGGTGGCCAACCCCGACCCGGGCCGCACAGCGACGCTTCGCCGGTTGAACCGCACCGAGTATCAGAACGCTATTCGCGACCTGCTGGCGCTGGAGATCGACGTCACGGCGTTGCTGCCGCGTGACGATGCCGCCTTCGGGTTCGACAACGTCAACACCGGGAGCCTGTCGCCGACGCTGATGGAGCGCTATCTGGCGGCCGCGCGCACGGTGAGCGAGCTGGCGGTCGCCAGCCGGAGCCCGGTGACCGGCAGCCGGGTCATCGTGATTCCAGTCGACCGGACGCAGGAGGATCACGTCGACGGGTTGCCGTTCGGGACACGCGGCGGGACGGTGGTGACCCACACGTTCCCGGTCGATGGCGAGTACGAGATCCAGGCCCGGCTGCAGCGGAACCGGAACGAGAACGTCGAGGGACTGCTCGAGCCGCACGAGGTGGAGATCACTCTCGATGGCGCGCGGCTCGACCTGTTCGACATGGTGCCGGACCGCAGCAATCTGGTGTACCAGGCCAATGCGGCCTACTACAACGACGAGGGCATCGATAATCACCTCAACGTCCGCCTGCGGGTGGCCGCCGGGCCGCACCAGGTCGGGGCGACCTTCATCAAGAAGAACTCGGCGCTGCTCGAGACCACGCGCCAGCCGTATCAGGCGGCCTACAACAACGACCGCCACCCACGACAGCAACCGGCGTTGCGCTCGATCTCGATCGTCGGGCCGTTCGATTCGACCGGGGGGGGCGAGACGCCCAGCCGCGACGTGGTCTTCACCTGCCGGCCGACCTCGGCCGCCGTCGCGGAGGCGGAGACCTGCGCCACGGCGATCGTCGGCGGGCTGGCGCGGCGGGCCTATCGGCGCCCGGTCAGCGTTGGCGACCTCGACCAGCTCCTGTCGTTCTACCGCGAAGGCGCGGCCGAGGCGGGGTTCGAGGCCGGCATCGAGAAGGCGCTACGGGCGTTGCTGGCCAGCCCCGAGTTCCTGTTCCGGGTGGAGCGTGACCCGGACGGCGTCGCTACCGGGACCGCCTACCGGATCACCGATCTCGAGCTGGCGTCGCGGTTGTCGTTCTTCCTCTGGAGCAGCCTGCCGGACGACGAGCTGCTCGACGTGGCCGCCGCCGATCGGCTGCGCGAGCCGGCGGTCCTCGAGACGCAGGTGCGACGGATGCTGGCGGACCCGCGCGCCGAGACGCTCACCACACGGTTCGCTTCGCAGTGGTTGCATCTGCCGAACCTGGATGCGATGCAGCCCGACTCGCGGCAGTTCCCCGATTTCGACGACAACCTGCGGCAGGGCTTCCGGCGCGAGACCCAGTTGCTGTTCAAGAGCATCCTGGACGAAGGCCGCAGTGTCACCGACCTGCTCACCGCCGACTACACGTTCGTGAACGAGCGGGTCGCGAAGCATTACGGCGTGCCGGGCATCTACGGCGACCACTTCCGGCGGATCACTTGGCCCGAAGGGAGCCAGCGCGCGGGACTGCTCGGGCACGGGAGCATCCTGACCGTGACCTCCTACGCCACCCGCACGTCGCCGGTGCTGCGCGGTAAGTGGATTCTCGAGAACCTGCTCGGTGCGCCGCCCCCGCCGCCCCCGCCAAATGTCCCGCCGCTCGAGGAGTCTGCCTCCTCGACCGATGTGATGACGATGCGGGAGCGGATGGAGGCCCACCGGGCGAATCCGGTGTGCGCGGTGTGTCACAAAGTGATGGATCCGGCCGGCCTGTCGATGGAGAACTACGACGCCATCGGTCAGTGGCGGGACGCCGAGGGCGACAAGACGATCGACGCGTCGGGCAGCCTGCCGGGAGGCGCGCCGTTCGAAGGCGTGGCCGGGCTGCGCGAATCGCTGGTCGACCGGCCCGAGGTGTTTGTCGGCACGGTGACCGAGAAGCTCCTCGTCTACGCGCTCGGGCGCGGTCTGGACCACACCGACGCGCCGGCCGTGCGCGCCATCGTTCGGGCGACGGCCGCGCAGGACTACCGACTGTCCGAGCTCATCCTCGGCGTCGTGCGCAGCACTCCCTTTCAGATGAGGAGAACGCAGTCATGATCATCACCAAGATGGCGTTGCCCCGGCGGACGTTCCTGCGTGGAGTGGGCGCGACGCTGGCGCTGCCGTTGCTCGATGCCATGGTGCCGGCGGCGTCCGCAATGGCGCGGACGGCGGCCACGGCCCCACGACGTCTCGGCTACGTCTACATCCCGATGGGGATGAACCCGGTGGCCTGGACCCCGGACGAGGTGGGACGACTGACCACGCTCTCGCCGTCGCTGTCGCCGCTGGCGTCTCATCTCGAGCATCTCACCGTCATCACCAACCTCCAGATCGAGGACGCCCACATCTCCGGCAACCACGCGTCGGCCAACTCGGCGTTCCTGACCTGTGTGCGGCCCAAGCGCACCGAGGGCAGCGACTTCTACAACGGCACGTCGGTGGACCAGATCGCCGCGGCGCAGATCGGCGGCGAGACCCCGCTGCCGTCACTCGAGATCGGCACCGACCTGATCGCCCAGGTTGGCAACTGCGACAACGGGTTGGCCTGTGTCTACATGAACAACCTGTCCTGGTCGTCGCCAACCGCCCCGAACCCGACCGAGGCGGACCCGCGGATCGTGTTCGAGCGACTGTTCGGCAAGGGCGGGACTCCCGAGCAGCGGAAAGCGCAACTGCAAGAGGACCAGAGCATTCTCGACTGGGTGCTCGACGATCTGTCGCGGCTGCGGGGGCAGCTCGGGACCGGCGACCGGCGCACAATGGACGACTACCTGGACACCGTCCGCGAAGTGGAGCGACGCATCCAGCGCGCGGAGCAGTCGGTGACCCAGTCCGAGCTCGAGGAGTTGACCCGGCCCACCAGCGTGCCGGACGTCTGGGAAGAGCACGTCAAGTTGATGTACGACCTGCAGATCCTGGCGCTGCGGGCCGATCTGACCCGGGTCATCTCCTTCCAGATGGCGCGCGAGGCGAGCACGCGGACCTATCCACAGATCGGCATCCCTGAGCCGCACCATCCGATCTCGCACCATCTCGACAACCCCGAGAAGCTGGCCCAGCTGGCCAAGATCAACCAGTATCACGTGTCGCTTTTTGGGTATCTGGTCGAGCAGTTGAAGGCGACGGCAGACGGCGACGGCACACTGCTGGACCACACGACGTATCTGCTGGGCAGCGGTCTGGGCAACCCCAACGTGCACGATCACCGCAACCTGCCGATTGTGGTGGCCAGCGGTGCCGGGTCGAGTATCGCGGGGGGGCGCCACATCAAGTACGACGAGCTGACCCCGATGGCCAACCTGCACCTGACCCTGCTGGACGACGTCGGCGTGCACCTGGACGACTTCGCCGACAGCACCGGCAGGATCGGTGAGGCGACCGAGCCGCTAACGCTCTGATGTTCGACAAGAGACAGGAGTCAGGAGACCGGAGCCAGGAGGAAGATGGAGGGCTTCGCCCGCTTCAGTCTGGCCCCAAGCCGAGAGGAAGCTGCATGCGACGCGTGGATATGTTGGCGGTGGCGCTGCTGCTAGTCGGGACTGCGTCGGTGGCGACTGCGGCCGAAGCGGTGGACGCCAGGTTGATTGCCGCGATCAAGGCGGGGGAGGTGTCCGCCGTGCGTGCCGCGCTGGCCGACGGCGCCGATGTGACCGCGGCCGAGACCGACGGCACGACGCCGCTGCACTGGGCGGTTCACGCCGACGCCCCCGCTGTCGTCGAGCTGCTGCTCGAGGTCGGGGCCAAGGCGACGGCAAGGAATCGTTATGGCGTGCCTCCGCTCGCGCTGGCGGCGGTCAACGGCAACGCCCCGATCGTCGAGCTGTTGCTGGAGGCCGGAGCCGACGCCAACGCCGCGCTGGCAGCGGGCGAGACGGTGCTGATGACGGCCGCGCGCACTGGGGAGCCCGATGTCGTCGCGGCATTGCTCGACGGTGGCGCCGACCCGAACGCCGTGGAGACCTGGCGCGGGCAGACTGCGCTGATGTGGGCCGCCGGCGAGGGCCACGCGCAAGTGATTCCGGTGCTGCTGTCCCACGGCGCCGACATGACCGCCCGGTCGACCAAGGGGTGGACCGCCCTGCTTTTCGCGGTGCGCCAGGGACAGATTGGCGCGGTGCAGACCCTGCTCGAGGCCGGGGGCGATGTCGAGGAGACCCTGCCGGTCGCAGAGGAGACCCGCCGAGGCGGCACCAGCGCCGAGGCCGCGGCCACCGGGCTCAACGCCGTCCTGCTGGGGGCCGCCAACGCTCACTACGAGCTGGCGGCACTGCTGGTCGACCGTGGCGCCGACGTGAACGTCGACTCGCGCGGTTGGACTGCGTTGCACCAGATGTCGTGGGTGCGAAAGGCCGGCATCGCCGGCAGCAACAACCCGGCGCCGCAAGGATCCGGGTCGATGACCGGCCTCGAGTTCGTGCGCAAGCTGGTGGCCGCCGGCGCCGACGTCAACGCTCGCGTCACCAGACGCCCGCCGGCCGGCATCACCTCGCTGAACTTCATCGGGGGCACCCCGTTCCTGCTTGCGGCCCGCACGGCAGACGCGCCGCTCATGCGGGTGCTGGCCGAACTGGGCGCCGACCCGCTGCTGCCCAACGAGGACAACACCACGCCGTTGATGGTAG
>JAPYUM010000170.1 GCA_029940535.1 Vicinamibacterales bacterium | reverse complement strand
GACGACCGGCCCCGCCCCCGACGACGAGTTCGGGGAGGTCGAAATGCGCGTGATCGTTGCTGTCGCCGAGACCACCGCCGTACATCACCATCGAATGATCCAACAGCGACCCGTCTCCGTCTGCGGTGGACTGCAGATTCTCGAGGAAGTGCGCGAACAGCCCCATGTGATACGTGTTGATTCTCGCAAGCTTGTCGAGTTTTTCCGGATCGTTGCGGTGGTGGGACAGCCCGTGGTGCGGGTCCGGCACCCCCAGGTGGGGATAGGTGCGACCACCAAGCTCGCGACCCAGCATGAATGTGAACACACGCGTGAGGTCCGCCTGATACGCCAGCGCCAGCAGATCGAACATCAGCTTGACGTGGTCTTCGTAGGTGCCAGGAATACCCACCGGTCGGTCGAGATCGGGGAGCTCCGCGGTGGCGCTCTGGGCCTCAGCGAGTTGTATTCTCCGTTCGAGCGCACGGACGGAGTCGAGATACTGGTCGATCCGCGCGCGGTCGCCTCCGCCGACCTCCCGCTCGAGGGCCGCGAGATCGTCGGTCACGGAGTCGAGAATGCTCCGGTCGCGCCGCATCTCGGCGACCCGCTGTTCCGTCGTGCCGCCATCACCAAAGAGCCGCTCGAACACGACCCGCGGGTTGTTCTCCATCGGCAGCGGCGTGGTGGCCGAGCGCCAGGCGACCGTGTTCAGGTACACACAGCTGTAGCCGTTCTCGCAGTTACCAACGAGTCCGTCCAGATCAATGGCCAGCTCCAGCGAGGGGAGTGGCGTGTCCTGTCCAAGTCCGGCGGCCGCGATCTGGTCTGCGGTCATGCCGGCCTGCACGTCCGCTCCCTCGGTCTGCTTCGGATGCACACCATTCAACCAGGTGGCACTGGCTCTGGAATGTTCACCGTTGCCGTCACCCAGCGGTTCCGCCTGGCCATGCGCCAGTCCGGTCACGACCGTCAGCTGGTCCTTGTAGGGGGCGAGCGGCTGCAAGATAGGAGACAGGGCGAACCCCGAGCCGGTCTCGGCCGGGGTCCATTGCTGCATGACCGCGCCGTTCGGAATGTAGACGAATCCGAGTCGTCGGACGGGGGCAGCGGCCGTGGTCGATAGCGCGGACAACGCGGGCACCATGGCGTCGAGCAGCGGCAGCGCCACGGTGGCGCCGGCGCCTCGCAGAAACGTCCGGCGTGGTATCGCGAGTTTTCTAATGATCATGATCGGTTCCTAGACTTCTTCGCATCTGGAACGGCGGGCTCTCGATGACCCCGAGAATGAGTGACGAAAAACGGTAGCCCTCCGCTGCGGACTCGCGCGTGATGGCCCGGATGGCGGGCGCGTCGTGATACTCCACGCCGCGGCCAAGCGCGTAGGTGAGTAGCTTCTCGGTCAAGGTGGTGACAAAGAGATTTGGGCGGCCCAGCAGCGCCTCGCGCAATCCCGCCGCTCCATCGAACACGGTCCCGTCAGGGAGGACGCCAGAGGCGTCGATCGGCGTATTGGATTCGTTCCGGGTTCGATAACGGCCCACCGCATCGAACTGCTCGAGGGCGAAACCGGGCGGGTCCATCAACCGATGACAACTGGCGCACACCGGGTTCGCGCGATGCCGCTCCATTGCCTCGCGCATCGACAGCGCCGAACCGTCTGACATCGTCTCTTCCAGCGCCGGCACGTCGGGTGGCGGCAGTGGCGGAGGCGTGCCGAGGAGATTCTCGAGCACCCACTTGCCACGCAGTACCGGCGACGTGCGGTTCGGATACGCCGTGGTGGCCAGAATGCTGCCGTGCCCGAGAAGCCCGCGCCGGGTCGCGTCCGGCAAGGTGATGCGTCGGAAGTGACTACCGTAAATGTTCGGAATACCGTAGTGCCGCGCCAAACGCTCGTTAACGAAGGTGTAGTCGGCCGTCAGAAACTCGAGCACGCTCCGGTCGTCGTGCAACACGCTCTCGAAGAACAGCTCGGTCTCTCGCTGGAACGCCACGCGAAGCGACTCGCCGAAGTCGGGAAACCGATTCTCGTCGGGCGTCAGGGCCCGCACGTTGCGGAGATACAGCCACTGCCCGGCGAAGTTCTCAACCAACGCGGCGGCCCGGCTATCGGCCAGCATCCGCCGGGTCTGGGCCTCGAGCACCGACGGCTGGTGCAAGGTTCCCGCGATGGCCACGTCGAGGAGCTCGTCGTCTGGAATGCTACTCCAGAGGAAGAACGACAACCGCGAGGCCAGTTCGAGATCACTGACACGATACGGTGTCCCGGGTGCAACATCCTGTGGATCGCGTTCGACGCGAAACAAAAACTCCGGACTCGCCAGCAATCGCCGTATCCCGAGTTCGATACCTGCCTCGAACCCACCGTCGGCCTTCCCCTCGTCGTAGAAGCCGAGCAACACGTCGAGGTCGCGCTCCGTCACCGGCCGGCGATAGGCACGCCGCGCCAACGTCGACAAGATCTCCCGAGCGCATCGGGCGGCGTCGCTACCTGCCGAACTGTCCGCTACGTTCACACCGGGTCGCCCCGGTGCGGTGTGACACGAGAAGATCCGCTGGCGACTCGGAGTCTCGTCGACCGGCCGACGGCCACTGCCTTCGAACGGGCCGGCGACAGTCACGCTGCCGACATACGGCTGATACCGCGTGTCGCCGCCGGTGATGCTGGTGTAGGGACGCAGGAACGGCCGTCGAAGCGTCTCCGCATAAGCAGTCGTTTTCTGATGAAACGTCACCTGCACCGTGTGGGGACCGGCTCGCACCGGCGCGCGCACTTCCCACTCGTCGTCGATGGCTCGCTGGCGCGTCAGATACGCCCGATATTCAGGACTGCTCCGCTCCACCCCCTCGGGCGGGACGTCGCCGACGACAAAGGTCTGTAGCGGCTCGCCGTCCAGGCTCACCTCGAGTCGGTGTGGGGTGTTGAAGATCTTCAGGGTACCGCTCGCGTCTCTCCCGAGCTTCACGCGAAACGCATACTCGGCATCCTCCGGAAACGTGAAGTCGAACCGGGTACCGCCGCGGGTACCGAACGGCAGGCCGTCGGCGCGGTCGTCCTGCGTCAGGTCGGTGGCCAGCCGAAACGTCGCGGCGGTCGCCGACGGAGCGGGGCGGCCGACCGCCAACCGGCTGATCTTCTTCGCCGCCGACAGATAGCGCTCCAGTAAGGTCGGCGAGATACCGAGCACACCCGCGATGTTGTCGAAGCCGTAGCTCCCGTCGTCGGCCGGCAGCAATTCTCGTACGTCGACATCCAACGCGAGCAGGTCGCGAACGACGTTGTGGTACTCGCTGCGGTTCAACCGGTGAAACGTGTCCGTGCGGCCCGGATCAGGATGGGCCACCGCCGCCGCGTCCAACTCGCGCTCGAGCCACGACGTGAAACCGTCGTAGGTCTCGGCGTCGGGTCGAGGTCTCGGCGCGGGCGGCATGGCACCGGCCCGCAGCTTGCGCACGACCTTCTCCCAGATCGCCGGGTTCGCCGCGACGTCGGCTACGTCCACGGTGTCCAGTGAGAGGCCGGCAATCTGCTGGCGCTGGTTGTGGCAGGTGACGCAATACTGGTCCAGCAGCGCGCGCTCCGCCATACCGGACTCGCCGACCGCCGGCTGTTCTGGCGCCGCAGCGCGCACCGGCCCGGCTGTAATCACCGCGACCGCCAGCGCTCCGACCGCCCAGATCAGCAGTTCACGCATCCCCGGATTTCCCGGCTCGTGTGTATGCAACTTTGCTATGGCCTAGGTTTCCAGACGAGGCCCGGAAACCACTCGCGTTTTTCGGCAACGTGCTAGATGCATGATCCTACACCAGGGCGCGGTCAGTTAATACTCAGACGGGGCTGCACCCCGAACTCCGCGCAGACGAGTGGGGTTCCGATATCATAGGCGCGACATTACGGATTCTTCGTCACGCCACACAGGGAGCACCCCATGAGAACGAATTCGCGGCTCCGTCTCGCGGTCTCGCTCGGCTTCGCGCTGGTCGTCGGGCTCGTCGTCACCTTTGGGACAACCAAATTGGGTGCGCAGCCGGGGGACGTCGACTGGGGCGCGGTGGGTCTGTCGACCCACCATGTGGCCGGCACCGTGCACTACCTCGAAGGACGCGGCGGCAACATCGGGTTATCAGTAGGCGCGGACGGAGTCGTCATGATCGATGACCAGTTTGGTCCGCTGGCGGACCGGATTCGCGGCGTGATCGGGGGTATCTCGAACGGCAACATCCGTTTTCTCATCAACACTCATGTGCATGGTGACCACACCGGAGGCAACGCGAACTTCGCAGCGATGGGGGTGCCGATCGTGGCCCAGGATCGGGTTCGGGCCCGACTCGCCGCGAACCAACCGGAGGGCGCCCTACCGGTGCTCACCTTCAGCGAAGACATCACCATCAACCTCAACGACGACCCGGCCCACGTCATACCCATGCCGGCCGCCCACACCGACGGCGACAGCATCATTCACTTCGTGGCGTCCGACGTCATCCATACGGGAGACATGTTTCGAACGGTCGCGTTCCCGGTCATCGACCGTAACAACGGCGGCACACTGCCAGGCACCATCGAAGCGCTGGGACTCCTGGCCGGCATGGCGGGACCGAACACCAAGATCCTGCCCGGGCATGGTGTGGTCTCCACCCGCGCGGACGTGATTGAATTCCGCGACATGGTGATCACCGTCGCGGATCGGGTCGAGGCGCTGGTGTCGCAGGGCCGGAGCTACGACGAAGTGGTGGCCGCCGACCCCACTCGGGAGTTCAGCGACAAGTGGGGCGACCCGGAACGCTTCCTGACCGCGGTCTACGCCGAACTAGGCGGGGAGCAGTAACCAGGCTGCGTCAGCGCGTGCCGCACGGATAGGCGTTAACGTACGCCTCGAGAATGAGCTGGGTATCCCAACGATCGAGTTCGTCCGTATGTTCGGTGAGGTAGGCATGAACGAGGCGAGCCATCTGCCCAGCGCTGAGGATGGCCGTCGGGCAGAACGCCTGGCGACTGCTGTACGCGTCGACCATCAGCTTGTGGGTGTGCCACACCGCGCTGACCAGGCCAAGACACTGACCCATGTGGACGCCACGCTCGACCGGGTTCTCCTCGAGGACGGCGCCACCGTCGGCAGCCCGAAGCGCGCTGCCGCACTCAACCAATAGAGCCGCTCCGTCATCGACCCCAGGGGTAGGCCCCTGGGCTGCGGCTGGACCGGCCGGAGCGAGGACACACAAGGCCAGGAGCACGCATGGGCTGAGTCTGAGCATCGCCCATTCTTGATCACTTTGTTCCGGTTGCGGCTCGCCATGAGGGTGTGAACGAACGATGGGGCTCGGCGATGGCCTGGCGGGTCTGAAGACCCGCGGCTACGAAGGCATGCTCGTCGCGAGGAACAGTCCCCACGAACCTGTGGCGAGCGAGTCGCCAGGCGAGCGAAGCCAAGGCGCGCACATGCGCGCCTCGCGGCCGTGGAGTGGGGCACTCGGGGTCCCCGCGGAACGGCCGCGGGGGTTCGGGGCGAAGCCCCGTCTAATTAATAGATAATGAATTCGAGCAGGTTGTCGTCCGGGTCGCGTATGTAGTGGCTGGTGCCACTCGCGGTGCCGCCGTCGCGACCACCAGTCCGCTCCACGGGTCCGATGATGACCTCGGCCCCAGCCCCGTCCAGCATCATCTTGAGGGCATCGACCGTCCCGTCCCAGACGAAACAGAAGTCGCCACAGGGCGGCTCTGCGGCTGACGCGCGGAGCGTGAACGTGCCGCTTTGCCAGAACTCCGGCCGGTGCAGATTGATCTTGTTGTCGCCGAAGTGGACCGAACAGATATTCGCCCCCTCCATGACCGTGAAACCGACCGCACGATAGAAACTCAACATCGCGTCGGTGTTCCGCATCGGAATCGCGACGTGGTCGAACGAGCGTATCGGGCCGCCAACCTGTGCCACGGCACCGGTCGTGCCCGCGGCCGCCACCAGCGTCGCACCCACCCCTCCGCTCAGCGCTCTTCTGACAAACTGGCGGCGTGATTGCCCCTGGTTCGATCCCTCATGCGCAGTCATCCGTCATCCTCCGTGAAACGACATCCCGCCATGCACGGCGTACAAGCGAAGGGCCGAGGCACCACTGCCTCGGCCCTTCGGTCGTACTCGGGTGAACGTGAACCGAGGTCCTACGCGTTCATCGGTTCGTCGCGGAGCGACCGCTTCACCAGGTTCTTCATCAG
>JAPYUM010000169.1:4879-6193 GCA_029940535.1 Vicinamibacterales bacterium | reverse complement strand
GGAGCCAGGGGCCGATGGTGCCGCGCCCCGGTGCCGCCATCGACGCGGCCGCGAACGCTGCCTGTCGCAGCACGCGGTTGATGGCATGCCGGCGGATGACATGGGCCATTTCGTGCGCGATCACGAACGCCAGCTCATCACCATCTCGCTCGCACAGCTCGGTCAACGACCTCGTCACAAAGATGAACCCGCCGGGTAAGGCATACGCCGTTGGTTGGTCGTCGCGCACCATGGCCACGTCGAATCGATGGAGCTTGTTCTTGACGACGGTGGCAAGCCGTTCGGACGTGTCGTTGAGCACGCGCTGCAGGTCTGGATCCGGCTCGGCCCCGCTTCGCTCGAGTACCACGGCCGCCATTTCGCGGCCCACCCCGTATTCCGCCTGGATCGCTGCCTCGTCGTTGCCGGTCAGCGAACTCCACATCCACTGGACCTTCCGGGCTTTCGCGCCGGCCAGTCGACCGAGCTTGTAGAAGCTACTGTCGGTCATCGTTGCGGCTCGCGGGCCTCAGGTGGAGGAGGGGAGTGGCGCGGCGGTGCGGTAGACGCACGCCGATCATCACGTGGCGCAGGCCGGCGCAACGACGCCGGTGCGGATCTGAGCGAAGGCACGGTCGGTCGCCTCCTGGTTATTGCAGCCGTTGACCCGATATCCCAGATACACTTCCAGCCAGACCGCCTTGCCTTCCGGATCGATGTAGCTGTTCGGCGCGGTTTCGTTCAGCTCATCCCCGTAGTACGCGTCGAGCTCGGTCAGGAAGTCGACCGAGACGTTGCGCGGCGGGAAGTTGAAGACGCCGGGGGCAACCACGCCGCACACCGGTTGGATTGACCCGCTGGCAATATTCAACAGCACACGAGCGCTCGCCTCTGGCGCGGAACAACCGTTTAGCACGTACCTCAGGAACTCCGGGAGCCAGACCGCGATGCCCTCCGCGTTGACATTGCCCGGGTTGTTCTGTTGTCGCCCGAGAAAGTCGCGGTACAAGTTCTCAAGACTGAGGTAGAAGTCTAGCGCCTCATTGCGCGGCGGGAACGGGATGCCGGTGACGGCGACGCCGTAGAGTGTCAGGGCACCCTGGATGTCATCGAGCTGCAGCGTGTCGGTGTCGCCGATGAAGGAGTTCATGATCGCCTCGACAGTTTGTGGCGGCGTGGCTTCATCCGGGTGCAGGAGACCGATCGTGTGGCCGAACTCATGGAGCGCGACACGTTTGAGGTCGACACCGTCGGGCTCCGGCGTCGCGCCGAGGCTCAGCGGTCCGCGGAAGCAGTTGAACGCCTTGGCGTTGTTGAAAATGACATCCGACTCGG
>JAPYUM010000169.1:0-4779 GCA_029940535.1 Vicinamibacterales bacterium | reverse complement strand
GGTCCGCGGAAGCAGTTGAACGCCTTGGCGTTGTTGAAAATGACATCCGACTCGGCGCGCTCGTCGATGCCCGCTCTGACGAACTTCCACGAGGTCGCCACGGCAAGCGTCTGCTCTCCGAACGGATCGCCGAAGATGTCGTCAGCAAAGAACACGTTGTTGATTTGATCGGGTTCGGCCGGAGTTCGAGTCGATCCGCGGACCGCATTGAAGCTGATACCGGTGCCGCCCAGGTTGTTGTTCCACTCGATGAGCGCGGCAATGGCGCACTCATCCCAGTCCGCCGACCCGTCGCGCAGCCCGCCGGAGCTACCGAGCTGCATCTCCATGGCGACCTCTCCGGCGGGCCAGCGGCTGTCTTTCAGAGCGAAACCCAGCAGCGGGAGCGCCACCGAGGCCAAGGCTGCCCACGTGATCGCCAGCGTGAGGATTCTCGTCTTATGGAACATCGGAGTCTTCCTTGCCGCGCTCGTCTGCGGCAGTGCGGGTAGCGGTAGAAGCGGGCAGTTTCTCAGTTGACACCAGCGATGACGAGCAACGCTACTGGACCATTTGGTCGATCGTATCCCGGAAGGCGGTAAGGGTCATCGTCGGAATCGCGGTGGGGCTCACCAGAACCGGCGACCCGATCTGACCGACGGAGGAGAACGCGCGGCGGTCTGGCAGCGTGACGTAGTCGGTGCCGTCCGGGGCGGTGTTGATCGGGAAGCGGCCTTGCATGTGTCCCACGATCGGGCTGACCACGCGGGCGGCCAATACGAATAGCACCGCTCGGTCACCGAGCTCGAACGTCGGTACCCCCGAGACCTCGTAACTCACGTCGCCGATGGTGCCACCGCGGAACTCCAGCGGCAACAACAGGCGGTCCAGGCCCTTGAGCGTATCGGTCACGCGGAACGTGACCCGGGTGATGATGGCGCGGGACGCCCCGCTCGTCACCCACTGGGCCCGCGAATCGATCGCCTCGGCGACCACAATCGTGTCAGCCGCGGTGACGATTTCCTCGAAACTCATCGGAATGACTTGCGCACCGGCGCTGGCGGCCATCGCCAGCACCATGCCTCCGGAAAGTCCCAGTCTTCGGATCTGTCGATGCATGACGTCTGCTCCACGCGTGACGAACGACTTGCCGAGAGGCTGCCGCGGTCGCGCACGCTGACCGCCCCAGCAAAGGGTTAGCGCCCCGTTGATGCGTATCGTATCACCAGGAGTCAGACCATCAGCGAGACATGGCACGCCGCCGGTTCGGGTTCGGATTCGGGTCATCGGACACATCGAGCCGGGAACTTTTTTCGCTCAGATACGTTCGTGATCGTCAGAGAGCCATGACACCGAGGGTTCCTATGACTGGTCGTCTGACCGCTCCGCTCGTGCTCGGATCGTTGGCTGTGACCGCCATCCTCGCCTCCGGCTGCGTCTTCGTGGTCGATCAGGGTCCGGACCAAGATGCCACGGTCCACTACCACTCGAACCGCCTGAATCGCCGGTTCGAAGTCTGGGGGACCGGGCCCGTGACCTTCACGGACGACGACCGAGGGGTGGCGCGCATCACGCCCGACGGATTTTTCCACATCGAGGAGCGACGCAGCTTCAGAACCCGTCGGGTGACGGTGGAGCCGGACCCGGACGGCGGTGTCCAGATTACCCATACCGTAAATGGTCGCACGCAGTCGGACGATGCGGACGGGCGGGAGGAGTTGGCTCAGCTCTTCCTGCAGACGATTCGTCGAACCGGTATTGGGGCTCAGGCTCGAGTCGGACGGCTGCTGGCCGCCGGGGGGGGCGACCGGGTGTTCGAGGAGATCGCCGCCATCGAGTCCAATCGTGCGGTGAGTCAATATTTCACCGCAGTGCTGGCGCAGGGGGCTTTGACCTCCGCCGACCTCGAAGAGGCCGCGGACCTGGCGGCGCGACGTATCGACTCCAGCGGCACCCGAGCTGATTTCTTGATCGAGACGATGTCCTATTTCCTCCCCGGGCGTGCGCAAGAGGCCTTTTTCGACGCGGTGGACTCCATGTCCTCGTCTGATGGTCGGGCGCGCGTCCTGGCGGCGGCCGCCGACCAGGCGCGCCGTAGTCCCGACCTCCGGGAGGCCTACAGGGACGTGGTCGACAGCATCAGCTCTTCGGATGAACGTCGCCGGGCGATCGCCGCTCTAAGACGAGCCGACTCAGAGGTCTCGGTTTCCTGCCGAGGTGCCCGTCTGGACCGCGTTGCTTCCTCGGTCACCCCCGCCCGGCCGGGCGGGGCGGCCGCCTGCCTGCTCCCTCCTCGCGCCTAGCCAGACAGACGCCTCGTCAGAAAACCCCCTCGGACCTTTTTCAGCAAACCGCCCCGGGTCGGCGTCTGTGTGCTGATGGTATGGTGTGGGGCGGCGCGAGCGCCCCCCCCTGATGCCGATGGACTATCTGGTCTGGCTGGAAGAGACGCCGTTCAGCACCTGGATGCGGGAATCTGGCCCCGCGTTCTTCTCCAGCCTGGTGTTTCATTCGGTCGCCATGGGATTTGTGGTTGGAGTCCATGTGGCTACCGATCTCCGTATTCTCGGTGTCGCTCCGCGGGTGCCGCTCTCCTTGATGCGGCGCTTCTTTTCCGTCCTCTGGGTGAATCTCGTTGTTGTGTCTTTATCCGGGGTGCTGCTGCTCGCGGCGTACCCGGCGAAGGCCCTGACCAATCCGGTGTTCTACTTCAAGCTGGCGGCGGTGGTGGCCGCGCTCGCCATCACGCGATCGCTGCTACGCGGCTTGTTGCGAGAGCCGCGCTATGACGACGATCCCGCGCCGAGGAAAGCCCGACTGCTGGCCGCCCTCTCGCTCGCGCTCTGGGCTGCGGCAGTGACGTCCGGCCGTCTCCTCGCCTACACGCACAATATGATGATGGCGTCCCATCAGTACTAAGGACCCGGGTCCTAACGATGCCCGAGACTCTCCTCGCGTTCGGTCAGAAGAGTGGAATCTACGATTTCATGCATTCGGCCTGGGGTTGGCCGACAGTTGAGTCGCTGCACTTTATGGGGCTCTGTGTGTTGATCGGGACGGTCGGAATGTTCGACCTCCGCATGTTGGGGCTGGCCAGGGGTATCCCGATACACGCGCTTCACAAGTTGGTGCCGTGGGGAATAGCCGGGTATTGCCTGAACGTCACCACCGGGTTCATGTTCGTGGTGAGCGCGCCTGACCAATATCTCTTTAATCCGGCGTTTCAGGTCAAGCTGTCGCTCATGGTCCTGGCCGGGATCAACGTGCTGTTCTTCTATCGATTCGTGTTTGGTCCAGTCAAGGCCGCGGGCGCGACCGCCGTCCCACCCACCGCACGGACCGTCGCCGCGGTCTCACTGACGTGCTGGGTTGGCGTCATCGTGTGTGGTCGCCTGATCACCTACTACCGTCCGCCCTATCACTGGTGTTTCTGGTGCTGACGTCTTCATTCAGACGGGGCTGCGCCCCGAACCCCACGCGGCCGCTCCGCGGGGACCCCGAGAGCCCCACTCGGCATCACGAGTTAGACGGGTCTGCGCCCCGAACCCGCACGCGACCGCTCCGCGGGGACCCCGAGAGCCCCACTCCACGTCCGCGAGGCGCGCATGTGCGCGCCCAGGCGACATCCAGGGTGGTTTCCTGTCGAGGTGTTCGGCTGGCAAGGCGCGACGAGGGAGCAGCCAGGTGGGCTGTGACCGAGGAAGCAACGCCGTCCAGACGGGCACCTCGGCAGGAAACCTAGATGCTCAACGTCGGGTTCCGTCGTCCTCTGAGCACGACATCGAACAACGTGCGCGACACGAACACCGCCGTGAACACGTTGGACATGAGGCCGAAGAACAGCGTGGCGGCAAAGCTCTTGATCGGTCCTGATCCGAACTGAAACAGAAACGCGGCCGCGATCAACGACGCGACGTGGGTGTCGAGAATAGTCAGAAACACGCGATCGAAACCGGCCGAGACGGCGGCACGGACCGGCGAGACCGCGAGTTTTTCCTTGATGCGTTCGAAGATCAGGACGTTCGAGTCGACGCCCATGCCAATCGTCAGGATGAACCCTGCACCCGCCCGAGAGCGGCCAGACATCCGACGAGCAGCAACAGGTTGAGGGTCACCACGACCACCGCGTTGACGCCGGAGAGCCGGTAGTAGGCGAGCATGAACAGTGCCACGGCGACGAGCCCCGCGACGACCTCCGTGTCGGCCGGGACAACGCCGTTACGTGTCGCGAGCAGCCGGTCGCGCGTTGGCGCCGGTCCCTCCTCGATCAGCGTGATGTCCAGGCGCCCCATCGAACGGATGACGGCCTTCGCCTCGGCGACATCCTCGACACCAGGAAGCTGGACCAGGATCTGATCGCCCGCGGCCCCGTGCCGCGCCACGATCGGTTCAGACACCCCAAGTTCGTTGACGCGACGCGCCACCGTCTGAAGCGCTTGTCGCACCGATTCGGCTCGCCGATCGCGCTCAGCGCTCGGCCGCAGCCGGTAGGTGTGCGAGCCAGCCGATCCCGAGGTGCGTCGCCGACGCCCTGGGTGGTTCGGCTGGCGCCGCAGTCCACGGGTCCGGGTTGAGGTGGACGCCCTCCGACGAAGCGATGTCGACGCCCGAAACGACGATGGTCGACTGACGGTCAGCGGATTTGACGGTCGGTTGACCCTGACTGTTGACGACGGCACTCTGATTGTCAGTGACACCTCGGGCGAGCTACGGGCCACAAGCGAGGACGGCGATCTCGAGCTTCTCGCGCACGCCGGGTCGAGCATGGAGGACAACTGGGCGATTCACGCCGATGACGGT
>JAPYUM010000168.1 GCA_029940535.1 Vicinamibacterales bacterium | reverse complement strand
CGTCGACGAGTTGTTGCGCCGCGCCGACGCCGCGGCGAAGCGGATGCCCACGGGAGGCGAGTACGAGACCGAGGGATTCGGCATGCTCGCCAGTACAGAGAAACGGAAGGCCGAGGTTCATTACCAGCTCGGTCGGGCCTTGCTGCCCGCCACGGAGTCCAACGAGACCGTCGCCAGAGTGTTCGAGGCGAGTCTGGCATCGCTTCGACGCGCGCAGGCGCACTACGAAACCGCCGTCCAGCAGAACATGGCGGAGAGTTCGGGCGCGATCAAGAAGAAGCGCTCGCTGCACTGGGTGCTGACCCAGCATCTGTCACTGAGGATGGTGCTAGGCGAGCCACTCCTGGAAGACTATTGGATGGCGGCCAAGATCTCGGCCGAAGTCGACCGAAAACTGGATAGCCGCACGACGCGGGTCTGGGCAGAAGCGAGCCTGGTCGAACTCTATGCGTTACTGATGGCCTATCCGAAGGCCGGCATCATGTCGGCCAGCCTGGCAAAAGCAGCGGCGCTGACGAGCAGCCGGGCCGTGCTGACTATGGCGGCGGGGTCGTTCGAGATGCACTCGACGCGTCGGCAGATGCGACGCTACCTGGATTGGTGGTGCGATACGGAGTTCCAGAAACAGATCGGCGAACCCGGAGGCGCTCCTTCGAAGCCGGGCGACGACGCGCGCGGTGAGTTGCGAGCCCTACGAAACACAATAGGTGCGATCGTCAAGATGTTTCCGGAGGCCTGACCCGATCTCACGCCGGTGTCGACCGACCGGACGCCCGCCAGCGGAGCCAGTGGTCGGCCAGCACGATCGCCACCATCGCCTCGGCCATCGGCACGAACCGCGGCAGCAGGCAGGGATCGTGACGACCCTTCGTGCTGATGGTGGTCGGTTCGCCGCTCCGGGTGACGGTCTCCTGCTCACGAGGCAGACTGCTGGTCGGCTTCACCACCGCACGCACCACGATCGGCATCCCGCTCGAAATTCCGCCGAGCATGCCGCCGTGTCGATTCGACCGGGTCGCGATGTGCGGCGCCGCCCCGGATGGGGCCCCCAGCGGGGCCGTCGCATAGAACAGATCGTTGTTCTCGCTGCCACGTAGCGACGCCGCCCCGAATCCGACGCCGTATTCCACCCCCAGCACCGCCGGTAGACTGAAGAGGGCCTTCGCCAGATCCGCCTTCAACTTGTCGAACACCGGCTCACCGAGCCCGGCCGGCACCCCGGTGGCGACGACCTCGGCTACCCCGCCGATCGAATCGCGTTCTTCGCGTACCTGCTCGATCAGGGCCACCATCTCGGCCGCCCGGTCCGGGTCCGGGCAGCGGACGATGTTCGGTTCTCCGGTGGGCAACCGCTCCACCTGGTCGAGCGTCACGGCCGCCGGGTCTGGAATCTCGGCCACAATGCCGCCAACCTGGCGCACATAGCCGACCACGCGACCGCCGAACGCGGACGCGATGATCCGCTTGGCCACGACACCGGCCGCCACGCGCACGCTAGTTTCGCGAGCGCTGGAGCGTCCACCGCCACGATAGTCGCGGCCGCCATACTTCGCGTCGTAGGTATAGTCCGCATGCCCCGGCCGGTACTTGTCCTTGATATCCGCGTAGTCGCGACCGCGTTGATCGGTATTTCGGATCAGAATCGCGATGGCGGTGCCGGTCGTCTGGCCGTCGAAGACGCCGGAGAGGATTTCGGGCTGGTCGGGCTCGTCGCGCGGCGTGACGATGTGGCTCTGCCCGGGACGCCGACGGACCAGATCCTCGGTCAGATCGGCCTCGCTGAGCGCCAACCCGGGCGGGCACCCCTCGATGATGACGACGTTCCCAGGCCCATGCGACTCGCCGGCGGTGCTGATACGGAGGGTATGACCGAAGGAGTCCCCTGGCATCCTCAGATCTTACACGCGGACACTCCCCCGCCGCTCCGAGACGGACGCCCGACCCCTGATAAGATGACGGCCCCCACGGCGGACGTTCCCGCCGGCTCCAGGCGTTGAGGCGAGGAACATGCAATGAAAGCGATGCTGTGCACGGCGTACGGTCCTCCAGACAGCTTGGTGCTGACCGAGGTGCCGCGCGCGCCGCTCGGCCCGCACGACGTGCGGATCGGCGTACACGCCGCGGGGGTCAATTTTCCCGATCTGCTGATCATTCAGGGGCTCTACCAGTTCAAGCCGGAGCTGCCGTTCGCGCCCGGCGGCGAGGTGGCGGGTGACGTACTCGAGACCGGAAGCGAGGTCACCGAGTTCGCGCCCGGTGACCGCGTGATCGGCATGACGCGCTGGAACGGCTACGCGGAGGAGGCGGTCGCGGCCGCGCACCGCTGTGTCGCCATACCGGCATCCGTGGACATGCGGGTGGCCGCCGGGCTGTCGCTCACCTACGGCACCAGCTACCACGCGTTGGTGCAGCGGGCCGTCCTGCGGCAGGACGAGACGCTGCTCGTCCACGGCGCGGCCGGCGGTATTGGCACGGCCACCATCGACATCGGGCAGTGCCTGGGCGCGCGCATCGTCGCCACCGGGGGCAACAACACGAAGTTGCAGGCTGTGGCGGCGCACTACGCGGTCGAACACCTGATCAACTACGACACCGACCCGGACTGGAAAGACCAGGTGAAAGCGGTCACCGACGGCCGGGGCGCAGATGTGATCTGCGACCCGGTCGGCGGCGACGTCTTCGAAAAATCACTCCGATGCATCAACTGGGAGGGCCGATTGCTCGTGGTCGGGTTCACCAGCGGAACCATACCCAGCGCCCGAGCGAACCTCATCCTGCTGAAGGGCTGCTCGGTGGTCGGGGTGTTCTGGGGCGCCTACGCCAACAAGGACCCGGCGGGGAATCGCGCCAACTTTCAACAATTGTTCAGATGGCTCGAAGAGGGTCGGCTGCGACCGCTCATCGCGCGCACGCTGCCGCTGGCGGAGGCCGCCGCCGCGCTCACCATGCTGGAGCGCCGCGAAGTGGTCGGGAAGGTCATCCTGACCACCGACCGCTACGAGGGCGGGGATGGTTAGACCGTCAACCCACGGAGCGACGCGGGCGGTAATTTTCGACCTCGGCGGGGTGGTGCTCGAATCACCGCTACCCGCCATCGCGGCATTTGAGGCGGACGCCGGGCTGCCTCACCGATTCGTCGCGCGGCTCGTGATCGAAGGCGGAGACGATGGTCCGTGGGCCCGGCTCGAACGGGGTGAGCTCAGTCCGACCCGGTTTGCCGACGCGTTCTCGAGACAAGGTGACGCCGCGGGCCATCCGATCGATGCGATGGAACTCCTTCGTGTGATCGCGACGACGGCGGTGCCACGCGAGACGATGGTGACCGCCGTCGCCCGGCTGCGCGGGGCCGGTATCCGGGTCGGGGCGCTCACCAACATCTGGCCGATGCCCGATCGAGACGCGGATCTGGACGGGCTGAAGCGTGGATTCGATCAGGTGGTGGAGTCGTTTCGGGTGGGAATGCGCAAGCCGGAATCACGGATCTACGAACTGGCCTGCCGAACGCTGGACGCCTCGCCCACGGACACCATATTTCTCGATGACCTCGGCAGCAACCTCAAGACCGCCCGGGCGCTCGGCATGATCACACTCAAGGTTGGAGACCCGGCGGAAGCCCTCGCCGAACTCGAGCACCTCACCGGCGTCGCGCTGCAAACACCGCCGGGTCGCTGACCGAGCGCGGCGCCCGCGTACGTAGCCGCGGGTCTATTCCCGACGCCCCTTCCAGCGTGCGAGCAGCAGCGTGGTCAACGCCAGCATGACCTCGTCCACAAACGGGATCGGATCCGGGATGAGCAGATCGGTGACGAGCAGCGCCGCAGCCATCAAGAAGAGCTGCCACGAGCGCATCCGCGCCAGCCACCCGGGCAACCAGCTATCGGACATGCCCACGGTAGCAGGTCAGCATGCGCGACCAGCAAGTGCCCAGTCCGCCACCTGACGCCAGCGCCGACAGATACCCACTGCCCGCGTTCCCGTTGCTGGGAAAATCAACCGTCCCTCCAGCCATACAAATCACTCCTCGGTGTGGGTCACCCCGGCTCGGTCGATCGTGACCACCGACAGGCTCTGGGCCCGGTTCTCGATCGCCGTGTCGGACGAACCACTCAGCGACGCGTACACCTCTAGGCTGGCCTGAACCAGCGTGCCGGCATGCAGTGCGGCCGCCTCATCGGGGTTGAGACCGGCGCGGTGAATCATCCAATCTTTGAAGTCGGCCTGTGGGGGAGCCTCGTCGGCCACCCTGCCCCCGCCACCCAGCACGAACCGCTCCGGCTGCAGCCGTTCGGAGACTGCGCCGGCGCGAGCGCCGTCGACGAACAGCACCGTCTCGCCTCTGGCCGCATAGTGGCTCAGGACGACGTGGTGCCACCCCCCGTCGGTCGCACCGGCACTCGATCGCACCGTCTCGCCGGATGACGCCGTATACGTCAGGCGCCCGCCGCTCACGCTCACGGCCACACGGGTCTGGCCGCTCGGCGACAGGTTGTAGATGTCTATGGGCTGGCGTTGCCGACCATACGCCGACGTCGTCACCCGGTGGCCGAGTGTCTGGCCCGATACGCCGGCCACCGTGCCATCCCCGGTCGCGCGGATCAGGAAACTCACGGCGAACGAACGCAAGGGATGCTGTGGCGAAAACGACAGCGGCGTCGGCGACCCGCCGGACACGCGGATAAATCCCGGGTCGGTCGAGCGCACCGGAGTCGGCTTCCCGGCCGCCAACGCATCGAACAGGGTCGGCACAAAGGCGTGGGCCATCTCCGTGTGCCCGGCCGAGTTCGGGTGCAGGGGATCAGCCACAAAGCCCTCCGCCCACCGGCCGCCGCCGTCGTCGATGGCGCCCAGCAGATTGACACTGGGCACGTCCCACGAATTGATGAGCAGATTCATCCGTCGGGTGTACGCGTACTCCCGCTCGGTGAAGTCGCTCCGCGCGTACGCCAACGTGACGATGGGCACGATGCTCTCGGCCCGGGTTCGCTCGACCAGGGTCCAGAGCCCGGTGGCGAACTGTTCGTAGATGCGGTCGGCCTCGTCACGCGTCGTCGTACACCGCCGGGACTGACCGGGCGCACAGGCCATGATGCCCTCGTTGCCCAGCGAGAGCGCCAGCACGGCGTAGCCCGCATCGGCGGTCATCAGATACGGGGTGTTCGGCTCCGGCGTCCCCTCAGGCTCGAACCGCGAAGCGATGGACACCGTGTTGTCGCCGCCACGCGACCGGTTCACGACCTCCCACCCGGCCGGCTCGAGCAACTGCCGTACTCGACCCGTATAGCCCTCCTGACGCGTCTCGTCACCGGTGCCGTTGGGCACCGACGACCCAAAAAACACGATGCGGGTGTCACGCCCCCCGGTGTCTCCGGTCGGTTGAGCACTGGCCACGGCCCCGGCTCCACCAACACCAAGAAGCAGCAAAGCCAGGACGAACGAGTGGAGACGCTGGGTGATGAACGTGGCGAACATGATGATCCTCCTCACACACCGATCTTCCGGATCACGTCATGGAGACGGATCCGCTCCTTCGAGGCGGACCAGCGTCCCCTCGGCATCGTAGAACCCGAGACTCCCATCTCCCTGGTCGGTCACCCCGAGCACGAGCCTGGGTCGGGTGCCGTCACCCAGGTTCACGACGGTCGTCCCCTGCACCGCGCCCATGACCAACCGCGCCGCTCCGCTCGGATCGTAGAGCGAGAGAAACGGCGCGCCGTCGGCGTCCACGGACAGACCAATGGCCCGTTGGCCGGGTGCGCCGAGCAGGTTGAGGGTCGGCTCGCCCTGAAGGTTCAAGCTGGGCTGACCGGCGGTGCCGAGCTCGAGTTGCAGCCGGGCTCGCCCGTCATGAGACAGGCCGAGCACCGGTGTGCCGCCCAGCGAACCGAACACCGCGCTCCGCGCCGCCTCGTCTCCGACGGTCAGGCTCGCGTCGCTTCCGCGGACGGTGGCCGAGAGCTGTACGGCACCAGCGGGGTCGATAAACCGCAACGCCGGCGTGCCGTCCGATTCGATCCCGAGCACCGCACGCGCAGAGCCGTCGGGGCCATAGAACGTCAGTGACGTCTGTCCTCGCTCGTCCGAGCCGGAGAGCACCGCGGTCAGGCGGCCGCTGCCGTCGACCAGGTTGACTTGTGAGGCGGTCACCACGTCGCCCCCCTGGGCGGCGAGGCGCGCCGTCAGCAGGACGTTGGACGCCGCGCCGCCCACCAGCGACGCCCCGAGCATCGCCCCGATCATCCATC
>JAPYUM010000042.1:31252-35794 GCA_029940535.1 Vicinamibacterales bacterium | reverse complement strand
GAACGGTCCGATAATGAGGGTTATGTCAACAGGTGCTCTAATGCTTCCTATCAACCGACCCTGCGACCGCCGGGTTCGTAGGCAGGGCTGCGCCTCGGCCCCCCCACGGCGGCGGGGCGCGCATTGTCGCGCGCCCTCGCACGTCTTCCGCAACCTCGTGTCCGCCGATCATGTACTCTGAGGCATGATCATCACACCGGCGCTGCCGACCGATCTCTCAAGTTGCGGACGCATCGTCCGGTGGTGTCTCGCCGCGGTGCTGGTCCTCGCTGGCACCGCAGTATCGCCCCCCGACGCAACGGCACAAGTGCAGGCGACGGCTCGCCCGGACGCCACGCCACCCTGGACCAAGGGGATCCTGCCGATCTCGCCGGAGAGCTACTATCACGCGATCGAGTGCGGCACACTGGGCGGAGACGACCCGCCGTGTGTGTTCTGGGACACGGGGCTCTGCCAGAACGACGACTTCACCCTGGCCGCCCATAGTGCCTACAAGCAGGTGGCGTACGAAGTGTGGGTCGCGGTGCAGAGGGGGCAGCCGGCGCCTCAACCAGACTTCCAGGCGGCCCGGCGCACGCGCGTGACCATCAGCGCCACCCCGGTCGCGGGCGCCGGGAATCCACTGACCGATCTCGTCCTCATTCGAGGAGGCGAGCCCGTCCTCTCCGTCGATCGGACCGTCAGAGAGGGCATCGGCCGTGCGACCTTCGACTACGCCGCCTGGGCCCCGACGGCCGCGGTCACTATTGAGATGGTCGGCGAGGCCCGCACGATCTCCTGCGTGATAGAGCCTGCGGTGCTGCAGCAGTATCGCTGAACTTAGGACCCGGTCAGGAATAGGTTGACCATTCTGGACGTGGAGGCGCCCGTCCGGCAAGGCGTGAGGAGTGCACATACCGGGAGTATGTAAGCGACGAACAACGCGGCCGGACGGGATGCATCGGTGGTCAGATGGTTAAGCTATTCCTGGCCGGGTCCTAACTAAGGTCGTTGGCCGACAGGATATGAACACGTTGCGCGACACGGCCGCGGTGACCGGTGTCGGGGAAACCCGCTACACACGCGGTACCGAGAAGAGCGCGCTCCGACTCACCCTGGAAGCTTCGCTCGCCGCCATTCGTGATGCGGGGCTGACGCCGCCCGACATCGACGGTATCGTGGCCTACGCCAGTGGCGCCGTCGTCGCTGAAGACCTGCTGACCAACTTCGGCTGCGAAGATTTTCGCTTCTCGGCCACCACACCGATGGGTGGGGCGAGCGCGGTGGCGGCGCTGCAGTGCGCGTCGATGGCAGTCAGCACCGGAGTCGCCACGCACGTGCTCATCCCGCTGGGACGAGACGGCTATTCGGGGGCTCGAATCAACCGGCGGGTGGGACAGATGCGGCAGTTCCGGGTCGTGTCCGAGTTCGAAGCCCCGGTGGGCGCCAACGCGCCGGCGCAGTATTACGCGCCGATGGCACGACGCCACATGGAGCTCTACGGTACGACCAGTGAGCAGTTCGCCGAGGTCGCGCTGACGATGCGCCGCCACGCCGCGCTGAACGACAATGCGTTGATGCGGACGCCGATCACCGTCGCCGACCACCACGCGTCGCGGATGATCGCCGACCCGTTCCGGTTGCTGGACTGCTGCCTCGAGAGCGACGGTGGCGCCGCGGTCGTGGTCAGCGGAGCAGAACGGGCTACCGACATGGCACAGCCACCTATCCTTCTGTCGGGAATGGGTGTCGGCCACCCCGATTCCCCGAGCGCGATCACCCAGCGCCCGGACATGACCCGCCTCGGTCTGGCCAAGGCCGCCCCCCGCGTGTTCGAGATGGCGGGCGTCACCCCCGACGACATCGACGTGGCCGAGATCTACGACTGCTTCACCTACACGGTCATCTGCCAACTCGAAGATCTCGGATTTTGCGCGAAGGGCGAGGGCGGGGCGTTTGTCGAAGGGGGCCGGATCGGCCTCGGGGGCGCCTTACCGACCAACACGCACGGCGGGCTGTTGTCGCAGGCGCACGTGGCCGGTCTCAACCACGTCGTCGAACTGGTCCGCCAGCTTCGGGGCGAGACCGGGGCCCGCCAGGTCGACGGGGCCGAGGTCGGACTCGTGACGGGGTATGGCGATCTGGGTGACGGCTCGATCGCGATCATGCGGCGCCAATGACCCAACGCGACCGCGACACGCCCCTACCGGTACCAACGGCCGAGAGTCGCCCCTACTGGAACGGCCTCAGAGCGCATCGGCTCGTCCTCCAGCGTTGCGCGGCCTGCAAGCGGCCGCGTCACTATCCACGGCCGATGTGCGCCGCCTGCTTCTCGCTCGATCACGAGTGGTTCGCCGCCTCCGAGCAGGGCCTGGTGCACAGTTGGACCGTGTGCCATCACGCGTTCCACCGTGGCTTCAGATCGGAGACGCCCTATGTGCTGCTGACGGTCGATCTGACGGACGGCGTCCGCATGGTGGCACCGCTCGTCGAGGCGGACGCCAGCCGGCTCTCAATCGGGCTTCCGGTCGTTCTCGACTATCAGGACGTGAACGAAGAGATCACCATGCCGAGGTTTCGTATTCATGAACGAGACGAGTGAAGCACGCGAGACGGCTGGCTTGATCACCCCCGAGATTCGACAATGGATCGGGCGCTCGGATGAGCCGCAGCGGCTGGAGGTGACCCGGCGCGACATCGTGAAGTATTCGATAGCCACTCAGCAGCGACTGGACAAGTATCGGCGGGGCGACGAGGCACCGCCCATGTTCCTCTTCAACGCGCATCAGCCGCTGGTCGACCTCGACGCACTCCGTCCGGACGGGCTCACCGTGGACCCCCTGCTTCCGGAACTGCCGTTGAAGCGGGTAATGGCCGGCGGGGTCAAGAACACCTACCACCGCCCGATCAAAGCCGGTGACGCGCTGGTCTTGACCCGGACGCTCACCGAGATTTACGAGAAACAGGGCGCCTCCGGACCGCTCATTTTCGTGGTCTACGCCGTCCGGGTCGAAACCGAGGCCGGCGAGCTGGTCATGGAAGAAACCCGACGCAGAATTTTTCGGTAACACCCATGCCTCCACTCAGCACCGTCACAGTCGGCACCCACCTCGACGAACGGACCCACGAACCGTCGATGGTGTCGCTGTTCCTCTATAACGCCGCGATCTGGAATCCACATCGCATTCATTTCGACGCGGACTATACGACCCAGGTCGAGAATCACCCCGGCATCGTCGTGGACGGGCCACTCCAAGGCGACTGGCTGTCACAGGCGGTGACGGAGTGGCTCGGCGACGACGGTGAGCTCGTCGAGCTCGAGTACTCGAACCGCCGGGCCGCGTATCTGGGCGAGCGTCTGCGCGCCGGCGGCGAGGTGGTCGAGGTGGACCGGCACGCCCGAACCGTCACGCTGCGGATCTACATCAAGAACGCGGAGGACGTGGTGATCTCACCCGGGCGAGCCGTGGTACGACTAGCGCACTAGCGCCGCGAGCGCGGGGCCGACGTGCTCTTGCGCTGGGGTCGGTAGCCGGCCCCAGATTCGTGGCGCGATTGCCGCTTGGCGGTCTTCCCCGGCGCCACGCTCGGGACGGTGTGGACGTAGTCTCCGGCTATCTGCTGATTGGCGTGCTGGCGCCGCCGGACGACCGCCTCGCGAGGAGGCGTGGCGGGAATCAAGGCATCACAACCACTGCCGATCAGGTCGCCTCGGCCGGCCTTCAGGAGCGCTCGCCGTACCTCGACGTAGTTCTCGGGCTTGAAGAACTGCATCAGGGCCCGCTGTAACTTGCGGTCGCGCAGATGCTTGGCGATGAAGACCGGTTTCTTCGTGAACGGATCGATACCTGTGTGGTACATCGCGGTCGCGACGTCAAACGGGGCCGGAATAAAGTCCTGGACCTGGTCCGGTCGGTAGCCTCCACGCTTGAGGAAGACGGCCAGATCGATCATTGCGTTGAGATCACTGCCCGGGTGGCTCGCGATGAAGTAGGGCACGATGTACTGCTTCTTCCCCGCCTTCTTCGACTCGGTCACGAAGCGCTCGGCGAACTGCTCGAAGTCGTCGCCCGAGGGCTTGCGCATCCGCGCCAGCACCTCCGGGTCGGTGTGCTCCGGCGCCACCTTCAGGTGACCACCCACGTGATGGCGGGTGAGCTCCCGGATGTAGCGCGGTGAGCGTTGAGCCAGGTCCATTCGGAGCCCACTCGCCACGAGCACCTTCTTCACGCCTGGTGTCTGCCGGGCCGCGGTCATCACCTCGATGAGCGGGTCGTGGTTCGTCCCGAGCAGCTTACAGATGGTCGGATGCACACAAGACTGGCGGCGGCAGATCGCCTCGACCTCCGGCTTGGTACATTTCATGTCATACATGTTCGCGGTAGGGCCGCCGATATCACTGACCGTCCCCTTGAACCCCGGGTCACTCGCCAGCTGGCGGACCTCGTCGAGGATCGATTGCTTGCTCCGTGACTGGATGATTCGTCCCTGGTGCGTGGTAATCGAACAGAACGTGCACCCGCCAAAGCAACCGCGCATGATCGTGACCGAGTCCTTGATCAT
>JAPYUM010000042.1:0-31152 GCA_029940535.1 Vicinamibacterales bacterium | reverse complement strand
GACGCGCCCAGCGCGTAGGCGACACCGCGCATGTCACGAAGGTCGCGCACCGTCTCCCCCGCATCGAGGCGGCGGGCAATCTCGACGATGCCTTCCTCGCCCATGCCAAAGACGAGCAGGTCCGCTTTGCAGTCAAGCAAAATCGAACGACGCACCGTGTCGCTCCAGTAGTCGTAGTGGGCCAGACGCCGGAGCGAGGCCTCGACGCCACCCGCGATCACCGGCACGTGGCGGTACGCCTCCCGCGCCCGCTGACAGTAGGACAGCGTCGCGCGATCCGGCCGCGACCCGATCCGGCCGCCCGCCGTGTACGCATCGTCGTTGCGGACCTTCCGGTTGGCCGTGTAGTGATTGATCATCGAGTCCATGTTGCCGGCACTGATCGCGAAGAACAGCCGCGGCCGGCCGAACCGCGTCCAGTCGTCGGCAGAGTGCCAGTCCGGTTGGGACACGATGCCGACCCGGTAGCCGGCGGCCTCGAGGACGCGCCCCAGGATCGCCATGGCGAAGCTCGGATGGTCGATGTAGGCATCGCCGGTGACGAACACCACGTCGACAGCGTCCCAACCCCGCTGCCGCATCTCGTCGGCGGTCATGGGAAGGGCGGCCTGGGTGGCACGCCGAGACGGCGTGGGCAGCGTCGCGAGCAGGTTTCCAGTCGAGCCGGGCGGATCGAGCGCGTGAACCCTAGGCATGAGGTCTCGGTGGGCGGTGGGCGATTCGCGTATTGTACGCCTGCCCATGAAAGACGACACCCTGGTGCGTTGCCCCCACCGCGAGGACTGCGGCGCCTGCGCCCTGCTCGGGGTCGAGTATGCGGATCAGCTCCAACGCAAGGGCCATCAGTTGGCGCAAGCCCTCGGGAAGCATCCGAGTCTGCGTCGGGTCCGACCACTGGCGTGTGTGCCATCGCCGCAATTGGAGGGCTACCGTAACCGGGCCAAAATGGCGATCGGGCTGTCCCGGCGCGGCCTGAGGATGGGGTACTTCCGCACCGGCACCCGGGAGATTGTCGACGCGCCGGATTGTCGCGTGTTGGTCCCGGACGTGCTCGAGACCACGCGCCGGATCCGCCGTTTCTTGGAGACCTCGCGACAGATTCCCGCTACCTTGCGGCACATCGACGTGCGGTGCGGGACCGATCCGACGCGTCAGCATCTGACGCTCGTCTTCCGCGCCACCGAACGCCAGTCCTTCCCGGTCGACGCACTCCGGAGACACTGTCCCGCCGTCACCGGCATCTCGGTGAACCTCAACCCGGGCACGGATGCACAGGTCATTCGCGGCGCCGTTCGCCCGCTATGGGGCGATCGCGAGGTCTGGGTCGAGCATGCAGGATATCGGCTCCGGGTGTCTCCGGCCGCCTTTTTTCAAGTAAACCTGGCGCTGCTGCCGACCATCCACACGCTCATGGCGCAGTTCTTCGGCCGCGGCGATGTCCTGGCGGACCTCTATGCCGGGGTCGGGACCCACGGGTTCGCACTACGACGACAGTTCCGTCGTGTGCTGTTCGCGGAAGGCAACCGCAGCGCCGTCGCCGACCTGAAGTCGACGATCCGCGCGCGGCGGATCGTCGACATCCGGATCGCTCCGGTCGCCGTGGAGCGCGGGCTCGACCGACTGCGTGAGGAAGCGCCGGACGCGGTGGTGCTGAACCCGTCCCGTGCCGGCGCGCGGGAGACCGTGCTCGACGCCATTGCCCAGTGTCCGGTGACCAAGTTGGCCTACTTATCGTGCGACCCGGCGACGTTGTGCCGCGACCTCGACATGCTCTGCCGCCTCGGCTTCACGGTCCGCTCGGTGCAGCCGATCGACATGATGCCGCAGACCAGACAGGTCGAAGCCCTGGCGCTTCTGACGCGACCGCGTCCACCCACCCCGTGAACGAAGCGGATAAAATAGTTGGCCAGATGAGACCTTGGCTCGCGGTGATTTTTTTTCTGTCCGGCGCGGCGGCATTGATCTACCAGATCGCCTGGCAGCGGGCACTGTTTGTGATTTACGGCCTCGACGCGGTGTCCTCCACCATCGTGGTGACCGCGTTCATGCTCGGACTGGGGCTGGGCAGCCTGGCCGGGGGCGTGCTGTCACGAACCTACCCTGCGGCGACCGTCCCGCTGTTCGCCGGCTCGGAGCTCGGGATCGGTCTGTTCGGCTTCTTCAGTCTCGACCTCTTCAACGTGGTCGCGGGATGGACGGTGGGGATCGGGTACCTGGCCACGGGCATCGCGGCGTTTCTGCTCGTGGTCATTCCAACGACGTTGATGGGCGCGACGCTCCCGCTGCTGGTCGCGCATCTGTCGACGCTCTCAGGCAATGTCGGACGCTCGGTCGGCACCTTGTATTTCGCCAATACCCTTGGCGCGGCGGCCGGCGCCTACTTTGCACCGTCTTCCCGCACGCGCTGCGTTACCAGAACATGATGATCGCCGGTTTCGATCCGATCACCTGGGATCCCGATCGGTGGAAGGCGAACCTGGAGGCCTGGACCATCCACGGCACACCCGTGATTGACCCGTTGCTCGATGCGGGTGTGCTCGACGCGATCCTGGCTGAGGACACCTGGCGTGGCGGACCCACCTGGGAGGACCGCGTCCGCATCCTGGCCCGCACAACGGACGAGCCAGTCATCACCGATGACAACATGGCCACCGAATGGTGGGCCTTCGACACGTATCCGTAGGTTTTCCGACGAGGCGGCGTTGCTTCGTCGGTCACCGCCGCATCGCGGACCACTCCGAGTACACTTCCGAGATCATGAGTCGGCGGGGCAACCTCACCGCTGACCTCCTGGAGGCGCACGAGCCGCATGGACGCGACCAAGATTGACGCGCACGAGCTCATCGGGCTCGAAGAGCGCTTCGGCGCCAGGAACTACCACCCGCTCGATGTCGTCCTGACGCGCGGCGAGGGCGTGTGGGTGTGGGACGTCGACGGGAACCGGTATCTCGATTGTCTGGCCGCGTACTCGGCCGTGAATCAGGGCCACTGCCATCCGCGCATCGTCGCCGCGCTACAGCAACAGGCGGCGCGCCTCACGCTGACCTCGCGCGCGTTTCGTAACGACCAACTTGGCCCCTTCTACGAAGAGGTGGCCACGCTCACCGGGTTTCCGCGCGTGCTGCCGATGAACACCGGGGCCGAGGCGGTGGAGACGGCGATCAAGATGGCCCGCAAGTGGGCCTATACGGTCAAGGGCGTCCCGGACCACCAAGCCGAGGTGCTGGTCTTTTCCGACAACTTCCACGGTCGCACGACGACGATCGTCGGCTTTTCGACAGACGAACAGTACAGGCACGGCTTTGGCCCGTTCACACCCGGCTTCACCTGCCTGCCATACGGCGATATCGAGGCGGTGCGTCGAGCCCTGAATCCGAATGTGGCGGCGGTCCTGATCGAACCGATTCAGGGGGAAGCGGGCATCATCATCCCTCCAGACGGGTATTTGAAAGACCTCGAAGCGGCCTGCCGAGACCACGACGTCTTGCTGATCCTCGATGAGATCCAGAGCGGACTGGGACGCACGGGGCGGTTGTTCGCGTTCGAGCACGAGGGCATCAGACCGGACGCGGTGATCGTGGGAAAGGCACTCGCCGGGGGCTGTTATCCCGTGTCGGCCGTGCTTGCCGCCGACGAACCGATGGGAGTCTTCGAGCCCGGCGACCATGGGTCGACCTTTGGGGGCAATCCACTGGGCTGCGCGGTGGCTCGAGAGGCGCTGCGGGTCCTGACGGACGAAGGGATGGTGGAGAACTCGGCCACGCTCGGGCATTATCTGCTCGATCAGCTTCGGCAGATCGACAGTCCGAGTATCCGCGAGGTGCGGGGCCGCGGTCTCTGGGTGGCGGTGGAAATCCAGGCGGAGACCGGCGGCGCCCGGCGGTATTGCGAAGCACTGCAGGCACAAGGCGTGCTCTGCAAGGAGACGCATGAGGACGTCATCCGATTCGCCCCTCCGCTGGTCATCACGCGAGAGGAGATCGACTGGACCGTCGACCGAGTCCGCCGGGTGTTCCAACAGCTCGACTGAACCCTTGTGTCGACCCCCAGCCTGCCCCCCGCTTGACTCAGAGAGTCGCAGGTTGAGATTCTTTGAGACGATGCATCTTGCGCCACCTTGGTCATCATCGTCGCCACGACGGTCCGTACTCCTGGCGGTGTTGGTGTGCGTCACCCTGGCTCCCACCCTTGTGGAAGGCCAAGGCTCCGGAGCCCCGACCGCAACGTCGGACACCGCCCCCCTGGCGTTGACCCCGGCCGAATACAACAACTCCATCGCCGATCTGCTCGGATTCCCGAGGGACGGGGCCCGCTGGCCCAAGCGCTCACCGCTCGCCGACAGGCTGAGCCCGCGGCGCACGGCCAGCAAGGGCGTCTTTCTGCCTCCCCCGCCCCCACCGGTGTGGCCGTGGCGGTTCCCGCCCGAGCCCGGCTCGGAGGGCTTCGAGGGGATCGCGCAAGGGCAAAACCCTTCGTCCTATCAAGTCGAGGAGCTGCACTTGGCCGCGATGCACTTCGCGGCGTTCGCACTCGAGTCTCCGACATTCTTCACCTGCGCCGACTGGGCCACCCTGTCGGCGACTCAGCAGGAGGCGTGCGCGTGGACGAGTATCGAGCGCTTCGCACGCCGCGCCTATCGCCGCCCAGTCCGGGCGGACGAACAGGAGCGGCTGACCGCGTTCTGGCGAGACAACCTGACGGCCGGCCCACCCGACGAAGCGGTGGCGATCACCGTGGCCGGCATCCTCCAAGCCCCGCCGTTTCACTTCAGGGTCGAGTCGGGCGACACGACGGCAGCACCCAACGAGTGGGAGCTGGCCACCCGACTCTCCTACTTCTTGTGGGACTCGATGCCGGATGATGTGCTGTTCGAAGCGGCGGCGGCCGGCGAGCTGGGCACCGCGGCCGGAATGGAGCGCCAGGCACGCCGGATGCTTGATGACCCGAAGGCTCGGCCGGCCATCGTCCACTTTCATCATCAGTGGCTGGGCACCGACGAGGTCACGCTCGTCGCGCCGGCTCGCCGCGCCTTTGGACCACTCTTCGGCATCACCCCGCGTCTGAAGAAGGCCTCGGACGACGACCTGCAGTGGCCCGCCATCATGGGCCCCGTGCGGTACTCGATGAAATACGAGACCGAATTGTTCGTCGAGCAGACCATCTTTGACGGCGCAGGCACCTTCCACGCGCTGATGACCGACAACCACGGGTATATGTCGGACGCGACGGCGCCGATCTACGGCCCCAACGCCAGGCGGGTCCCAGACGGCGACACCGTGACAAAGCCGATCGAGCTGGTCGTCGCCTCGATCGGCCGTGAACAGGAGCTGACGTTATACCCAGCGGAATTTCCCCGCAGCGAGCGCGCGGGCGTGCTGACTCTGCCGGCGGTCCTGGCGCTCGGGGCGTACGCGGTCCAACCTGGACCGATTCTTCGAGGGAAACGGGTACTCGAGCGGCTCGCCTGCATGCACCTGGGCACCCCCATTCAGGGGGCGGAAGCCGCACTGCCGCCGGACACGCTGACGGTCGAACGCACGAATCGCCAACGCACCGCATCCGCCACGAGTCCCGCCACGTGCACCACCTGCCACAGGCAGATCAACCCGCCGGGGTTCGCGTTCGAGCACTACGACGCCGTCGGACAGTGGCGCGCCCAGGACAACGGGCAGACGGTGGACGCGAGCGGCACGCTCACCCTGGCCGGCGGCGAGCAGATCACCTTCACCGACGGCGTCGATTTCGCGCATCAGCTCGCCGGCACCGATCGCGTGAGAGACTGCTACGTGCTGCACTGGACGCGGTATGCGATCGGCGACCAGGTCGAGCCGGCCACGCCCGGACTCGGGACGTTGCAGGCCGGCTTCCGCGAAGACGACTCGATCAAGACCCTGCTGGTCTCGATCGCCGGAAGCGACCTCTTCCGCGGCGGTTCGGGACCCGGGTTAGGGCGCTGACCACAATGCCCTTGGGAGACGCTCCATGATTTCGCGGCGGTACCTTCTTCAGCTCGGCGGACTCACCGCACTCGGAGCCGCGTTGCCGGACCGCGCGTTGCGCGCGTTTGCGCAACCGGCCGAGCCGCCGAGACGTCTGGTCGTCATCAGCCACTGCCACGGCTGGCCATACAGCGAGTGGAAGATGCGTTCCACCGGCCGGTCGGAAGACGAGCCATGGACACTCGACCTGAACGGCCTGCCCCAAAGCGAATTCAGTCGGCCGCTGGCGCCGCTCTATGCACATCGACACCGGCTGCTCGCGCTGGACGGTCTCTCGCTCGCAACGGCCGAGCTCGACGTGGGCGGAAACCGCCACGATCGCGGATGGATTCACGCTTGGACCGGCAACAACGCCGATTTCGCGGCCCGGGACACACGGTCGACGTCAGCGTCGCTTGACCAACTCGTGGCCGCCCATATCGCCAGACCCGATCGCCTGCCCTCGCTGGAACTGTCGGTGGACGCGGCGCTCGAAGCGGGCCGGCCGATCGCCTACAACCTCGGCGGGATCCGGTTGCCCACGGAGAGTACGCCGTTGAGAGCCTGGGAACGCGTCTTCGGACCGGCCTCATCCGGCGACGCCGTCGGCCGGCGCCGCCGGACGACGCTCGACTTCGCCTACGACGAATATCGCCAGCTCGCTCCGCACCTCGGCGCCACCGACCGTGCTCGTCTCGAGTCCCACTTCGGACTCGTCGAGCGACTGGGGTACCGACTGGAAGAGCTGGCCACACTGGCGTGCGACGCTCCAGCCAGACCGCCGGCGGCGTTCGAGAAGTACGACATGCGATTCGACGCGTTCTCGGACATCATCGCCGCGGCGTTCAGTTGCGACATCACGCGGGTGGTGTCGTTGTCTCTGGGCGAAATGCCGACCGCGGAATTCGGTGCCGCCGCCATCAGCGACAAGGTGCACAAAGGCATTGCGCACTACATCTACGACGACCCGGCAAAACACGCGGCGATGACCGACTACGTCCAGTATCACGCCAGCCAGGTCGCGCGTCTCGTCAGCACCCTGGAAGCGATGCCGGACGTTGGCGGCGGCTCGATGATGGACAACACCCTCATCGTGTGGGGCTCCGAGCTTGGCGATGGGTGGCACGGGTACAGCCACTACTGCCCGGTGCTCATCGGGGGTTCGTGGGCGTTCAACACGGGACGCTACATACATTGGCCCCACGAGACCCCGGCGGAGATGCGGGTCCCGTCACAGATCCTGACTGGCGGGAACACCCGAGTGTCCGGTATCCCCCATCAGCACCTCCTCGTGAGCGTGGCACGCGCCATGGGCCTCGACGTCGACCACATAGGCCTTGAACACGTGCGCGGGCAACGGGGCGATTTCATCGATGTCAGCGGCCCCCTGGCGGGGCTCACCGCGTAAGGACACTCACGAGTTCCTCACGCCTGGCGCGATCGCACGGCGAAAGCCGTGCGCCACAACGATCTGTGGCCGGGACGCACACGGGAATGGCCCAGGTGCCGTCAGGGCAAGGGGACCCGGGCGATGCGAGTGCCGCCGGCTACCTGGCCCACCCACAGCTCGTCGCCCACCTCGATTGCACTCGTGCCGAGGATCAACCGGTCGTTGGTGGGATACCTGAAGATCTCCTCCGACGTCATCGCCTCCGTGTCCACCCTGGACACGAACGACACGATTCCTTCGCAGGTGCGTCGTGCGATGCACTCGCCAACCCGGGCCGGCGTCGGCGCGGTGTGCCCGGCCGCGAGCAAGGTGCCATCGGGCGCCCAATGCACATTGTCGATGTTGAACCCTACCTCGACCCGGTCCTGGCTGACCGGCGTTTGCCCACGCGAGAGCTTAATGACTGACTGACTCGCGTAGCCGGCCACCAGGAACCAACGGCCGTCGGCTGACACTTCCAGCCCGTTCGGTCCGATGCCCTCGCTGCCCGGCACACGCGTCCAGCCGGGGTCGGAGTGCCACTCCCAGATATCGCCGGTGCGCGGGCTTGTCGCCGCGAATCCGCCATCCGGCAACGCGACGACCGCATTCAGGCCGAGACCCTCCGGCGCCACCGCGCAGCCGGTCCAGGTGAGGCTCGGCGTTGCCCCACGCGCGTCTATCTCGAACACCTCGACCGCCTCCCGCTCGCCGTGGCGAACCACGTAGAGCGTGTGGGTGCCCCCGCGCCCGGGACGCAGGCTGATACCGTGGGCTCGGAACCCATCCGTGGTCATCCCGGGGCAGTCGGCGTACACCGCGGTCTCGTGGCGACCTTGTGACGTCGCGGTGGGAAACAGACGCACGGTGCTGGCATCGCGGCGGTTGGCCGCGGAGAGATAGCCGTCATCTTCCCAACTCGCGACCATCACCCACGAAGTCTCGGGCACCACGGCGAGATCTTCAGGACTGATCGGTCCGCACACGAACCGGGTGTCGCCGTCCGGCTCACATTGAGCCGCGGCCGGTCCGGCCAGAACCAACCCACACAGCGCGATCAGGCACGATGACCCAAGCGTTCGTACTCTCATGTGCCGAATTATACGTCCGCCCGGCCGCTGAGGCAGGGGGCGCCAAGCAAGAGCCGATTCTTGACCGTGATGTCGCCGGGGATGGCCTGGGTCCAGATGCGATAGCCCTGTTGGGTCAGAGCTGTCGCCCGCACGATGTCGACGGCCAAGGGGCCGTCAACCCACCCGGTGAGCCGACCGGTCTCCCCGGTGTCGAGATCATGACAACAGGGCAGCACGGCCACCCGTGCCCCCGCGGTCACGGCACCTTGCAGCACCAGGTCGGTGAGCGCGCCGCACGCATGACACGAGACAACGACATCGGTGTCGCGAATCTCGGCGTCCTCGATCGAGCCGGTGACAAACGTCACGCGGCCGGCCAGTCTCGGCCACACCGCGACCAGTGCGTCGTGCACCGCCACGCGCGAGGTCGGCAACGTCGTGTCGATGACGAGCGCGTCCGGCGACGAATCATCAAGCAGCAGCATGACCTGCGCCAGCAAGCCGTGTCCGGCCCCCAGGTCTACAACACGACCACCCCGAAAGCGCCGACGAACACGTCGAGCCATCTCCCACGCTTCATACAGTTCCTTGCGGGGCAGGCAGCCGGCGTGACACACGGCCCGCGCCACGCGATGAAAGAGCGTGCCATCGGGAAAGCGCCCCAGGTCCTTGTCCGTCAGACGTCCGCGCGCGGATTTCGAGAACATACCGGTGAGCGATCAAAACCGAAATAGTCGATTCACCTTGACCACGAAGCCGCGGTTCCGGAGCTCCGAGAATCGGTCAGGCCACAGGGGATCGCTGTCCCGGTCTTCGGTGTAGACGATGAAGAGTTCGCTTCCCGGGGTGTATTCCCACCGCAGCCGAAGATTGTTGCTGACCGTGTTGGTGCCGGAGTTGTACTGCAGCAGCCCGGCGAAGAACATCCGGGGGGTAAATGTGTAGGTCACCCGGGACACGACGAGATCCGTCCGGAAGGACCCTTGAGGTGTCTCCACCCAGTTGATCGACACGGTCGGCTCAATCGACAGCTGCGGGGTCAACTCCACCCGACCCCGACTGAAACCAAGCGTCCGGATGTCGCCGCTGAAGTACTGGCCCAGGCGGAGGGTCACCGTGCCGCTCAACGGACGCTGGGCTCCACCGGTGTAGGTCACCTCCACGTCACGAAATCCGTAGCCGCCGACGGGCAGCATGACCCCGGGACCGGGTTCGAACGGTTCCACGAGAAATTCGTAGTTGTCCGTCACCGACACCCCGAGGCGGTCGCTCGTCTCGAACTCCGTGGAGAACGCCAGTTGTGACTGCCGCGTTTCCACCCACCCGGTATCGGCGGCCACAATGTACTCAAAGCTGCCCTCGAGTCGGAACTGTCGAATCGCGTCGATCGACTGCGGTCGCGGGCTGAACCGCCCGGTCGCGTGCGAGCGGCGGAAATTGTCGCGGCGCACGAACCCGACTTCTGGCGAGAAGTGCTTGCCGACCAACAGGTGGTCAGCTTGTAGCCCATACCGGTCTCCCGCGTAGGTGAACTGCCCCTGATAGCTCGTGTCCTTGTCCTGGCCGTTGCGCCCCGGGGTCTGGGTCTTGGCGGCGTAGCCGAGCAGGCTGACGTTGTCGTAGAACGCGAATGTCCCGTCAACGCCGTACGTGCCACTCGAGCCGTCGCCCGCGACCGAAACCGACCGGTTCGTCAGCAGCATCCCCACACTGCTGCGACGCAGCATGTCCCGCTTCACCCGAACGACGGTAAAGTTCGTCGACGCGGCCCCCGAGATGACCTCGTCGTCGGTCTGTATGTTGAGCGCCCCGACATCGAACGCGCCCACTTTGCCGGTGACACGTCCGCCACCGATGATCGGGACGATCGCCCCGTCTTCGAGACCGATCCGCCGCGAGTAGAACAGGGTCGGAGCCGCTCCAACACCCCGGCCCCCCGGGCCTCCCCCACCGATCTGACGCAGCGCACTATCGCGCGTGCTGGCGCCGCCGCCCAAGGCGAAGTCGAAAATGCCACGACCCTCGAGAAAGAACTCACGCTTCTCGGGGAAAAACAGATTGAACCGGGTGAGATTTACCTGCTGCTCGTCCACCTCGACCTGCGCGAAATCAGTATTAAAAGTCAGATCGGCCGTCAAATTCTGGGTGATCCCGTACTTGACGTCGGCCCCGACGTCGCCGTCCTTCTCGCTCCGCCGAGGCGGGCTGGCGGTAAGGTCGGTCGTGAGGCCGGCGATCGCGTATGGCTTGATCTCGAGCGTGTGGTCGCCGGCCGGCACTTCGAGCCCCACCAAGGTCGCCGCATCGGAGAGCCGAAAGATGCCCCTCCGTCCTACGGAGATTGGCACCGGCGTGAGATACGTCAGCTCGTTCTTCCGGCGCACCGTGCGGCGCAGTTGGACACCCCACATCTGTGCCGGTCCCGGCCGATAGCGGAGGGACTTGAAGGGAATCGCCATTTCAACCGTCCACCCACCCTCGAACCGTCCCGTGCGAAGGTCCCACACCGGATTCCAGTCCGTGTTGGGGTTCCCCTCGTTGGAAATGGCAAAGTCGCCGAGTGCGCCAAGCGGGTTGGTGTAGAACGCCACGCCGTTCCGCCGGTCGTAGAACGTGTCGAACGCTACCCAGAAGCTGTCATTTTCGCGGAGTTGGCTCGTATCTCGCCGCAGTTCGTTCGCGACCCATTCGCTGGGCGGCGCCGACTCCCACAAGCGGCCGCTCACATAGAGGTGGGTCTGGTCGAACATGATCCAGGCTTCGGTCCGTTCGGTGCCCGGCGCCCCCTCGTCGGGCATCTGCTGGACGAACCCCTCGATGGCCGGGATGGTCTGATACACCGGTTCGTCCAGCCGCCCATCGAGGCGAATCCCCTCGACCAGCTTGATGGCGCGGACGGTGGCCTGTCCCCCCTCGTCCCGCGAGACCAACTCCGGTGGCAGCGGCGGAGGCGGCCCGGCGACAGCGCCGGCCGGAGCCAACTCGCCGGCACGCACGGTGGCCCCACTCCCCGGCAACTCACGCGGATGCGGAACCCCGGCCGACGGCTCCGCCGTGGTCGACTGGGTGGACGGCTCGACGGAACCGTGCTGTGGCGCCAGCCCTTGTGCCCCTACCGGTGGTGAAACGCTCAAAACAAGACCGAACGCCACGGTCACCAAGCCGCGCGGGAACCGTCGACACAGGCAGGGCGCGGCCGTACCCGTGGTCGGATGGAACGTCAGCATGAGAGGAAGGCTTGCAAAATGTTTGGCGCGAACAGCCATACATTCTGGCATGGTCGGCCACGGGGCGCCCCCGCCGGGCAGCCGCGTTGCTTCTGCCTAGTACGGTCCACTAGTGTCCTGTACCCGTGATTCGCAGCATAGGTCGGTAGCGCGGCGCGCGGCTGAAAAGGCGTGACAAGGGAGTAAATTGGGTATTTGTGACCGCGGAACAACGCACTCAGGCGCGAGGCCGCCTTGCTCTCGACAGACGCGTACCTCGATCAGATCTCGGATGCGCTGCTGCACTCGATCCTCGAGTATCAACAGGCTCTCTCGCTGCCCCCCCGTGTGAGCGCGGACGGAAATTAGTACCTAGACGGGCTGCGTTCCGGAAACCTCATCTAAAGCGATAGCGTTCAGGTAGTCCGGGCTGATAGGACGGTGGGCTGGTGTGGGTGAATCCCTGCAGGAACTCGACGGTGGTCTCGAGCGTGCGCTCGGCTTCCGCCTCGAGGGCCGAGCGCCACGCCTGCCAATCGGGTCCATTGCCGCCCATGGAGACCGCCTGGCCGGGACGCGTGGCCAGATAGTGGTCGTAGCTCGCGTACCGGCTCATGGTGATCATCTCGTCGTAGTCGGGGCTTTCCTCCGTGCGGCTCCGCGCGTCAGGATAGATGACCCGCCACTGACCGATCGGCCGCCCCCCCATCTTGTCTTCGAACGGCCACACCTGCGCGACCGTGGCGCGGAGAATCTCGTCGAAGGCGCCCTTTCTGATCCGCGCGTATCGCAAGACCACCGTCTCGATGCCGGGTCGGTCGACGTCGTTTCGAACCGCGATCACCTCGTCGCCGGGGGCCGGCGGAAGCGTGTCGACACGCTCGTACTCCTCGTCCATCGCCGGCAGAAACCGCGGCCGATTGGTGGCGGTCAGGCCCTGCAGGAAATACCCGCCGTTTGACCCCAGGCCGTACTCGGCCCGAGTCCGCAGGGCCTGGTTGTTGCGCTCGCGATTCGGACCGTTGCCGCCCAGCGCGTGAGACAAGGCGCCGCGTGTATGCCGCCAGTGTTCGAAGCTGGCATATCGGGCGAGTCGGTATCCTTCGTCGAATTCCGGGCTGCCGCCGCCCTCGGGGAACACGACTTGCCACTGCCCGGTCATCCGGGCGCCCAGGCGCTCGAACCACGGCCAGACCCCGAACAGGCTCGCCCGATAGTAGAGTTCGTGCGCCCCTTTTTGCAGCCGCTGGTGACGAAGCATCAAGACCTCGTCTGACGGCCCCAGGGGGCGCTCCAGGTCGTTGCGGGTCGGGCGAGGCGGATCGGCCGGGTCCTGGCCCCGGCCGACACCCTGCACGGGGAAGCCAGCCGCGAACGCTCCCACGACCGCGAGTATCACCCCCGTCTGGCGGACGGTCGAGACGGTACGGCACCGGTGTGTTCCGAGTCGCTCCATAGCTCTTGCATTCTCCCCTCTGATCGCCTGCTGCACAGTATCTACCACGCCGGTCCGAGCCCCGGTCAAGGACGACGACCCCACACCCAACCCATGCCGCACCCTGCGGTCCCCTGCCCGTGAGATGATCCATGTGACATGAGAGTGAGCAACAGGATCGTAGTGGCGGCGACGTTACCCGCGCTGGCGTTCGTGCTTGGGGTCTTCACAGCCGGGACGGTGGAAGCGCAGCCGGTTCCTCGATACGAAGTCGACCCACTCTGGCCGCAGCTCCCGTTTGGCGACGGCTGGATCACCGGCGGGCTTGGCGGGATGTGTATCGATGGCCGCGACCACGTGTACATCCTCAACCGCCAGAACGTCGTGCCCGACGACCTGGACGGGGCACGTCACGCCCCGCCGGTCATTGAACTGGACCCGAGCGGCGCGGTCGTCCGTGCGTGGGGAGACCCGGACACCCTCGGCGACCGACTCCACGATTGCCACGTCGACCGAGAGCAGAATGTGTGGATCGTGGCGTCCGGCACCGGCATCGTGCAGAAATATTCCAGCGACGGTAGCCAACGACTGCTCCAGATCGGCGAATCCGGCCTGTATGACTCGTCGGACGGGACACGCGAGGGACGCCCGCTGAACTCGGACCGGGCCCAGTTCTTCCTGCCCGCCAGTCTCGATGTGGACACCGCCACCGGCGACATCTACGTCGCTGATGGCGAGACCCCGCGCGGCAATCGGCGGATTGCGGTGTTGGACCGGAACGGCCGGTTTCTCCGCCAGTGGGCCTTACATCGCACGGACGACGAACGGCCCGTCACACCGTTGCCGCATTGTCTCCGATTGTCGAACGACGGTCTGGTCTATGTCTGCGACCGACAGGCGGACCGCGTCCAGGTGTTCGACCAGATGGGGAGGTTCGTCCAGAACATCGACGTGCCCTTCACACCGGTCACCTCGCCCGACGGGCGCCAGAGCGGCACCCGTGGCACCGCCGTCGTGCTCGCGTTCTCTTCCGACGCGGACCAACGGCTCATGTTCGTGCTCAACCAGAACAGTGTGATGGTGGATGTCCTTGACCGCCGGAGCGGGGAGTTGCTGTCGAGTTTCGGCGGAGGCCCGGGACGCTACCGCGGTCAGTTCACCCTGCCCCACGGCATCGCGGTGGATTCGATCGGGAACGTCTACGTGGCCGAGCAGGAGGGCCGCCGTATCCAGAAGTTCCGTATTGTCACCCCGTAAGGACACGGAGCATCGCGTCGAGCCCTGAACCAACACATCGATGGCGCGGCTCGTTCGGCGCCACATGCCGAGTCTGGACGCATCCCAAAGCCATTTTGTTGCAGGAACGTGAAATACGTCATCAAACTGTCGAGTCCACGCCTGAACAGAGACTGCCTCGCGTGGTGGCGTCTCGTGGTCGGCAGGGTGGTTGCATATACTGGGGTGGGTGTTGTGTGCCCCTGCTTCGGAGGAAGAGTGTGATGATCTCGAGGAATCGTGGACTGGTCGCGGTGGCCCTGACGGTGGCCCTGACGAGTGTCGGCACGCCGGGATGCACGAGTCAAAATCCGCTCGCGCCTGGCGGAATCGCGTTTTTCTCGTTCACCGACATCCAGCTAGGCTCCGGCGCCATTGCCGCCACCGGCAACCGGGCGGTCATGAACTATGTCGTCTGGCTCTTCGAGGACGGCGAATCCGAGAACAAGGGGCCACAAGTGGACAGCGGCACGCTCACGTTCGTGGTCGGGGCAAATCAGGTCATCGGAGGATTCGACCAGGGCGTGCTGGGGATGCGGGTCGGCGGCCAGCGGCAACTGATCATCCCCCCGGACCTCGCACTCGGTTTCAACGAGGCGGTCGGTATTCCGGCCGACTCGTCACTGGTGGCTGAATTGGAGCTCATCGACGTGCAGGTGGTGATAACCGACACGGCCCCGTTCACGATCATCGATCTCGTGGTTGGCGACGGCGCCCAAGCGGCGACCGGCGACCAGTTGTTCCTCGCATACGGCGGGTGGCTGTATGACGAGAGCCAGCCGGAGAGTAAGGGCGCTCTCTTCGACGCCTCGGACACCAACGGGTTCAGCTTCAAGCTTGGCGCGGGGCAGGTCATTACCGGCTGGGACGAGGGCCTCGTCGGGATGCGGGAGAACGGCCAGCGGCGCCTCATCATTCCGCCGGACCTCGCATACGGTGACAACTCGCCCGGGATCATCCCGCCCAACGCCACCCTGCTGTTCGACATCACGCTGCTGACGGTGACGCCAGAATAGCGCCCGGGCTTTGGAACTCCAGTCGACCGGACGCGCCCGGTCGACTGGAGTCGATCGGGGCGGCACCCCCGTGGGCGTCACGCCGCGGTGTCGAGCAGCGGATCCGGACGAGCGTGCTACCATCGGCCGGCATGTCTCGCGGTCGTGAAGCGGCCCTCGTCGCCGCACTGGCCGTCGTCACCACGGTCGTTCTGACGTATCCGCTCGCGTTCCAGCTCGGTAGCGGTGGACGGGTTGACGCCGAGGACGGCCTGTTCAGCATCTGGAACGTCGCGTGGGTCGCCCGGACCGTCGTCGCCGACCCCACCGAACTGTTTCACGCCAACATCTTCTACCCGCATCGCAACGCGCTGGCGTTCTCTGAAGCCAACCTGGTGGCCGGCCTGCTCGCGGTGCCTCCGTACTGGTTGACGCGCAATCCGTACGCCGCCCACAACACCGTCGTGCTGTGGGCGTTCATGCTGTCGGTCGTCGGCGCCTATCTGCTGGTTCGGCGTCTCACCGGGAGCCGATCCGCAGCCGCCGTCTCCGGGGTACTGTTCGGGTTCTGTCCGTTCGTCTTCGCCCGTAGCGCGCACATCCAGCTCTTGATGACCGCCGGTCTGCCGTTCTCGATGCTGGCGTTTCACCGTCTGGCGGCGCGGCCGAGTGTCGGGCGTGGCCTCGTCTTGGGTCTGGTGTTGGCGGTCACCGGGCTGGCCTGTGGATACTACGGACTCTTCGCCGGCCTCATGGTCGGGGTGGCGATTCTGTTCTGCGCCACCACCGATCGACTTTGGACCGCCCGTTCCTATTGGACCGCCATCGCGGTAGCGGTCGTTGCCGGCGGTGTCGTCGCGGGCGCCGGTTTCATCCCATATCTGGACGTTGGCGAGACTCACGGCGGTGTGGCCAGAACGCTGGATGACGCGCGGATGTACTCCGCCGACTGGCGAGCGTATCTCGCGTCACCCGCTCGCTCGCACCGGTGGCTGCTCACACGCATCGAGTTCTGGAATGAAGTGTTGTTCCCCGGCTTCCTGCTGCTCGGACTCGCCGCGGTCGGGGTGGTGACCGGACTACGCTCGACCCGCGAACCCCCTGCGAGGACCGCCGTGGCTAGGCCAGCGCATCAGGCTCCGAGCCGGGTCGTCGCCCTCTATGGACTCCTTGCGCTCCTCGCCGCCTGGGCGTCACTTGGTCCGTCGGGTGGTCTGTATACCCTGTTGTTCGAGACCGTCCCGGGGTTCGGGATGTTGCGGGCGCCGGCGCGTCTGGGCATCGTGGTGGCGCTGGCGCTGGCGGTCCTGGCTGGAGTCGGCGTGACCCGGCTCGCCCGCGAACGTCGGAAGGTCGCGGTGACCGCCGGCCTGCTGATCGTGGCCCTCGCCGAACTGGCCGCGGTACCGTACCCTCACTTCGCGGCGCCGCGGTTCCCGGCCGCGTATCGCATGCTCGAACAGCTGCCGTCGGGCCCGGTCGCCGAGTTCCCGTACTTCAATGAACGGATGGGCTACCCACGCCACTCGTATTACATGGTCGGGTCCACGGGGCACTGGCGCCCGCTGGTCAACGGCTACTCTGATTTGATCCCCCAGGACTTCCGGGCCGAGGTCGACGACCTCGCGGGATTCCCCTCTGCCCGGTCATTCGACATCCTGGCTCGTCACGGCACCCGGTATGTCCTGTTGCACCGGCAGTTCTATGCTGATGAGGACTGGACGACGCTTGCAGCACGCGTCGGGTCCTTCAACGATCGACTGCAGCCGATCTTCTGGGACGACGACGCCCGGCTCTACGAGCTCGTGACCAACGGAACCTAGTGTCGTCAACTTGCGACGTGCGAGCCGCCGGTGGTACGTTTGCGTCTCTGGTGACGAACACGCCCCCGACCGCCGCCGGTGGTCTGACCATCTTCTTCCCGGCCTACAACGACGCCGGCACGATCGCCAGCATGGTGATCGGCGCGGTGATCACCGCCCGGGAATTGACCGACGACTTCGAGGTGGTGGTGGTCAACGACGGCAGCCGTGACGGCACCGGGCAGGTGCTGGAGGAGTTGGCACGCATGTGCCCTGCCCTCCGCATCGTCACACATCCCCAGAACCGCGGCTACGGGGCCGCGCTGCGCACCGGATTCGCCTCCGCGACAAAGGAGTTCGTGTTCTATACGGACGGAGACGCCCAGTACGACCCGCGGGAACTAAAGGACCTCTGGGCCCACATGACACCGGATGTCGACCTGGTCAACGGCTACAAGATCAGCCGGTCCGATCCGCTGCATCGCATCGTCATCGGCCGCCTGTATCACCACACGGTCAAACTGTTGTTCGGACTCCGGGTCAGAGATGTCGACTGCGATTTCCGACTCATGCGCCGGTCAATCTTCGAGCGCGTGCACCTGGAGAAAAACAGCGGCGTGATCTGTCTCGAGTTGATGAAGAAGGCGCACGACGCGGGCTGCCGCATCGTCGAGACGCCCGTGCATCATTTTCACCGGGCCTATGGCACGTCGCAGTTCTTCAACTTCCCACGCATCGCGCGCACGCTCGTCGACATCGCGAAGTTGTGGTCGGCGCTCGTCTGGCGCAAGACGCACCTGGCTCCCACGACCCAACCGGAGCCGCCGCCGGATGCGTCACCGGTGCCGGTGACAAAGGGAACGGAGGAACGGTCATAGCGACCCTGGGTGCGCGGGCCAGGCGCATCGGCGGCTCAGTCCGAACCGGTGGCCGGCTTTCTGGCCATGGCCAGCAGCGAGCTGCCGCATGGCAGGTCGACGTGGCGCACGAGGGCCGCCTCGACGGCCAGCATCCGGTCCAGCACGGCGTTCACCGGCCGGGACGGCACTTGCATTTCTCGCTGGGCGTCCTCGTCGTCCTCCCGGACCAGACCGAGCGCACGCTGCATGAGGCGCAATGGCACCAGAATCGGCAGCATCGCGGTGTTGGTATAGGTGATCCGCTCGACCGCAAAACCAGCCCGCTCGAGCAAGACCCTCAGCCCCGGTGCCGTGTACCGTCGCACCTCGTGAGCCAGGATCGAATGGTTGCCAGTCAGGATCGGCATCGCGGCGACGTTGACGATGACCCGACCGCCGGGGCGCAGGACGCGAAACATCTCCGAGACGGCGGCTCGTTCGTCGCCACTCTCGAGGCAGTAGAGGACGTCAAACGAGGTCACCAGGTGGAATCGCCCGTCAGAAAATGGCAGGTGCGTCACCGTCGCCTGACCGACATGACGCCCGGCGGCGCGAGCCCGGCGCACCCCGGCCCAGGTTCGGTCGATGCCACGGGACAATCCGTAATCGGCCAGGACTCCAAGATTGGTGCCGGTGCCGCAGCCACAATCCAGAATATCGGGATGGGGGTAGTCCTCGGTGGCCCGCACCAGCAGCGGACGCACGAACCGCCGGAGCCCGCGGAACCAGAAGTGCCGCTGTTCCGCCCGCACCGTCGCATCCAGCAGCCGCTCCATCGGTCAAGTCCTCCCCACCGGGCAGCGTCCCTTCACGCACGACCGATCCTGTAACGAGATGAGCGAGTTCAAGGAGATCGACGAAATCAGCATGGGCGACAACAACGCGTCATTCTACAAGGGCCGACGGGTCCTGATCACCGGTGGACTCGGATTCATCGGGAGCAACCTCGCGGCCCGACTGGTGGCGCTGGGCGCCGACGTGCTGCTCGTCGACTCGCTCACCCCAGACTACGGCGGCAACCTGTTCAACATCGATGCGATCCGGCACGCGGTCCGGGTCAACGTGTCCGACGTGCGGGATGCCAGCTCCATGCAGTATCTGGTACGTGACCAGCAGGTCATCTTCAATCTTGCCGGACAGGTCAGCCACGTCGACAGCATGCAGGACCCGTATACGGACCTCGAGATCAACTGTCGCAGCCAGTTGTCGATTCTGGAGGCCTGCCGGCACCACAACCCCTCGGTCAAGGTGGTCTTCGCGGGCACCCGGCAGATCTACGGGAAGCCCGACGTCCTCCCGGTGACCGAGGAGCACCTGGTGCGCCCCATCGACGTCAATGGCATCAACAAGGCGGCCGGCGAGTACTACCATCTGGTCTACAACAACGTGTTCGGCGTACGGTCGTGCGCCCTGCGTCTGACCAATGTGTATGGACCCCGGCAACTCCTGAAGCACAACCGCCAGGGATTCATCGGCTGGTTCATCCGCCTGGCCGTCGAAGATCGGGAGATACAGGTTTTCGGCGACGGGTCGCAGCTACGCGACTTCGTGTATGTGGACGACGTCGTGGAGGCGTTTCTCCTGGCCGGCGCCTCCGACGCCTGCAACGGCGAGGTCTTCAACGTGGGGGGCAGCGGACCCGTGTCACTGGGCGAGCTCGCCAAGCTTTTGGTCGAGGTGGCAGGAACCGGCCGGGTGCGCTTTGCTGACTGGCCGGCCGAACGCCGCGCCATCGACATTGGAGACTTCTACGCCGACTCGTCGAAATTCGAGCGCGCGGTCGGATGGACCGGCGCGGTGACGTTGCGTGACGGACTCGACCGGACCGTCCGCTACTACCGAGACCACCTGTCCGAGTATGTCGAGGCGCCGCTCAACGCTCCGCCCGCGACGCCATGACCGGCCAGGCCGTGCGCTGGATCGATTTGCGCCCCCGGGAAGACGCCACTGATGTCGACGCCGCCATCCGGCGGGTCGTCGAGCGGGGGTGGTTCGTGCTGGGACCGGAGGTGGAGGGCTTCGAGGCGGAGTTCACGACGGCCACCGGCTCTGAGCACACGATCGCGGTCGCTTCCGGGACCGACGCGTTGACCCTGACCCTGCGTGGGCTGGGCATCGGCGCTGGTGATGACGTGATCACCACGGCGCTGTCCGCCGTGTTCACCGCCCAAGCCATCATGATGGCCGGGGCGCGACCGGTCTTCGCCGATATCGACCCGGACCGCCTCACGGTGGACCCGGCCGCAGTGGCGGCGCTTGTCGGCCCCCGGACGGCGGCGGTGATACCGGTACATCTGTACGGGCAGCCGGCCGACCTCCCGGCCCTCGCGGCCGTGGCGGACCGCCACGGGCTGGCGCTGATTGAAGACTGCTGTCAGGCGCATCTGGCCACCTGCGGCGGAGTCCCGGTCGGCACCACGGGTATCGCCGCCGCGTACAGTTTCTATCCGACCAAGAACCTGGGGGCGTTGGGGGACGGTGGAGCCGTGTGCACGCGCGACGCCTCACTGGACGCCCGGATACGCCGGCTGCGCAACGGCGGTCAGACGAGCCGGGACCACCACACGGAACCGGCGGCGCATTCGCGACTCGACGAGATCCAGGCCGCGGTGCTGCGCGCGAGACTTCCGTACTTACCTGAGTGGACCACGCGACGACGGGCGCTGGCCGCACGGTATCGAGACGGGCTGCTCGAAGCGCCCATTCGCGTGCCACCCGAATCCGATCCCGGACACGTCTACCACCTGTTTCCGATCAGAACCGCCGCTCGCGACCATGTGCGCGACCACCTGCGCGCCCAGGGCATCGAGACGCTGGCACACTACCCCACTCCGCTCCCCGCCCAACCGGCCTTTGCCGACATGGAGCCCAACCACGCCCCGGTGGCGGCGGCCGTGTGCGGTGAGTTGCTCTCGCTGCCACTCTACCCGTCCCTGACCGAAGCGGCCGTCGCGCGCGTGGTCGGTGCCGTGGTCAGCAGCAACATCGGCGTGGCCCCATGACACCCCCGGACACGGGCCTGAGAGCCGGCCACGCGCATCTGTGGTGGGCCGTGCCCGAACGATTCACCGACCCGACCGAGCTCGCGCGCTATCGCTCGGCGCTGACGGACGAGGAACGCCGGAAGACCGACCGGTTTCGTTTCGCGCGAGACCGTCAGCTCTGCCTCATCGCGCGTGTCCTCGTCAGGACGACGTTGTCCCGGTATGACCAGGTCCGGGCGTCCCAGTGGCGATTCCAAGCCAACCGATATGGTCGACCCGCAATCGAGACGCCGACATCGTCACTGCGCTTCAACCTCTCGCATACGTCGGGGCTGGTGGTCTGTCTGGTGAGCCGCGACCGTGAGGTCGGCGTGGACGTCGAACCGCGTAGTCGCACGGGAGCATGGCTCGACCTGGCGAGCCGCTTCTTCTCAGCCCCTGAAGCCGCCGCGCTCCGTCAGGTGAACGCGACGGACCGCCCGCGCCGTTTCCTCGAATACTGGACCCTGAAAGAGGCGTACATCAAGGCTCGGGGCATGGGCCTGGCCATCCCGCTGGGCGATTTCTGGTTCGACCTGCCGCCCCGTCATCCGGACGACGTGCGGATTCGATTCGCCCCGGCGCTGGACGACAACCCGGCGCGATGGCAGTTTGGCGTGCGCCAGCTCGGCGAGCACCATCTCGTCGCGACCGCGGTAGAGGCCGATGCCGGTGCCCCGGTGACCATCACGCCACACGAGGCGGTCGGCCCGCTTCTGTGACCCGCCTCCGTCCCTCTTGGGGCGGCTCGGGGCCGGACCTACGCCACCCCTGGTGCCCCTTCGGCCTCCCGGGCCCATCACCGGTGATACTCGGGTCCGCCCGTCTGCTGCAGGGTGCCCGGCCCTGGAAGAATCTCACGGAGATATCCGTCGATCCCCCGCTCGCGACGCCAGTGTTTGGGATACCCGAGCGACACCTCTTCGAAACGGACCCCGTCGATCCAGTCGGTCGTGCGGATATGCAGGTGCCCGGACACCACGACCCGGGCCCGGAAACGAGTGTGCCACTGCTCGGTCCGCCGGGTCCCGCACCAGGGCGAAAACCTGGGAATACGATGCAGGCGGACGAGCTCCTGCCGGAGCGGAAAGTGATTCACCAGCACCGACGGGGCGTTGGTGCAGGTCTCCCTCAGCCGTCGCTCTGAATACTCGACTCGAGCATGACACCAGGCCGTGCGGCTCGGGTACGGATCGGGCGCCAGGAACCGTTCGTCGGCACTGAGAATGCCGTCGGCCGAGGCCCACGTCACGGCGTCCTCCGGCGCAACACTATCCGGCCGGAACGTGTAGTCGAACAAGACGAACAACGGGGCGATGACACACGCCGGTTGCCCCGGCCAGACCACATACGGATCCTCGGGGGTCAGGACGCCGAACCGACGACACACCTCGACCGCGGCCTCGTATTTCGCGACACCCCGGGGCCCCTCGGTCCGGTGACTCCACAGCTCGTGGTTGCCCGGGACCCAGAACACCTGCGCGAACCGCTCGGTGGCGGCCGCCAGCCCGAGTTCCAGGTGCGCGAGGGTTTCGCCGACGTCTCCGGCGAGAATCAGCCAGTCATCGGGATGCGCCGGCCACTCGCCCAAGGCCTCCCGGTTCCGTCGATAGCCGAGGTGGAGGTCGGCGAGCGCGTAGAGTTTCATACGTCGCGAGCCGGGAGCTCTTACGGATGGCAGGGAATGGGGGTCGGCTCACCGACGTGGTAGATCGCGCAATCGAGGTCACCGGACGCAGACACCGACATCAGACCGAACTGATTGACGATGTTGTTCGGCGGCATGAACGCCCCCTGTGACACATCCGTCCACCCGCTCAGATCCCAGCCCCGCTCGGCGAAATCGCGGTTCGGATCCGAGACCCGTCTGGCCAGACGACTCCCACCGGACGTCCCCGACGCGTTCACGCTCAACATGACACGTTCTCCGCGTGTCAGACGCAACACCTCGTAGGTGTGGGTATGCCCGGTCAACACGACGTCCACGCCACCGTCGATCAGAATCTCCGGCAACGTGCGATCGCCGTGCGCGGCGTACGCGCCGTTCCACATGCACCGCGCATGGCCCTCATGCTTCGTGGCCGAGAGCATCATCGTGTGGTGAAACGCCACCACCGTGGGCCCGTCCCAGGGCCCCGCCAGCTCCGCCACCAGCCACGCGAGTTGCTCGGCCCCGCGGTCGCCGGCCGCATACCGCCCCTTGCAGCTCCCCCGCGCCGGGTAGACCAGATCGTTGCTGTCGAGGATCAGGAGCCGGAGCGGTCCGACGGTCTTGGCGTAATACAGGCGATCGACTCGAAATTGGTCCCGCCCGATGACGTCGCCAAGCAACTCGACGACGTGCCCCTTCGCCGTCACGTCATCGTCGTCAATCTCGTGGTTGCCGACGGCCAACAAATAGGGGACGTCATCGACCACCGACAGAATCTCGTCCAGTTGCACGAACTGGTCACTGTACGTGCCGTTTTCGACGATGTCGCCGGTGTCGAGCAGAAACAGCGGCGGGGGCTCCAACGCGCGCGCCTGACGCAGCAAGGCGTCCCACCCGCCGCTCTTCGCGAGCCCCTTCTGATCACCGAATACGGCAAACCGGAACGGCGCCTGCGCGGTCTCCGTGACCTGGTCAAACGGAGGGTGCGGGAGACGGGGTACCGGCTGGCCAGAACTACGAGCCCAGTAGCATCCGGTGGACAACACCGCCGCCGCCAGCACGATGACCGAGCTGCCTCGCGCCCATGAGGATCGCCTGCTTGCCGCCCCGAGTGCTCGCATGACCCTAAGCGTATACGGAACGCCGTCGAACAAATGGGCGAGGTCGGCGTAGTACATTCGAGGACACAGGCCATGCACATGCCACAATCCGACACCTCGGCGCTCACCTGTCACCGTTCCGCTATGCGCTCCTGATGCATGGCAAGCGGCCGACCCTCCCCGATCTCCTCGGAGTGATGCGGGCGACCTGCTAGTGTCCTGTAACCGTGATTCGCTGCATGAGTCGGTAGGGCGGCGCGCGGATGAAAGGACGTGACGAGGGTAGACTTGGGCCTGCGCAATCATGCGCCTGACGGAGTGCCGCATGCTCACCCCACGCCTTCTGCATCTTCTGGTCCTCCCGCTGCTTCCGCTGCTCGCGTGCACGGTAGTTCCACCCAGCGACACCGACACGGCCCCCGGTACCGAGCTCGAACTGCCGTTCGAGCAGTACACCCTCGAGAATGGCCTCCAGGTGCTGCTGCATCAGGACCACTCAGACCCGGTGGTGGCGGTGGCGGTGCTCTATCACGTCGGCTCCGCTCGCGAGACACCCGGTCGAACCGGGTTTGCGCACCTGTTCGAGCACCTCCTGTTCCAGAACTCGGAGAACGTGGGACCTGGCGGGTTCATCAACGGCGTGCCGGCGCTGGGAGGCACCTTCAACGGCGGCACCTCCAACGACACGACCATTTACTACGCGGTGGTCCCCCAGGACGCCCTCGAACGGGTGCTGTGGATGGAGGCTGACCGCCTTGGCTTCTTCATCAATACGGTGAACGAACCGAGTCTCGAAAACGAGAAGCAGATCGTCAAGAACGAGAAACGCCAAAGCTACGACAATCGGCCTTACGGACACACGGAGTTCGTCGTCGACTCGAATCTCTTTCCGGACGGCCATCCTTACAGCTGGCAGATCATCGGATCGCTCGACGATCTGCAAGCGGCCACATTGGACGACGTGCGTGAGTTTTATGAGCGGTACTACGGCCCGCAGAACGCCACCCTGGTGGTAGCGGGCGACTTTGACCCTGACCAGGCGCGTGCGTTCGTCGAGACCTACTTCGGCGAGATTGCACGCGGCGACGACATCCCCCAGCGAGCCCCCGCGCCCGGCGTGGTCGAGGAGACCACGCGCCTGGTGCACGAAGACAACTTCGCGCAGGTGCCGATGCTGACGATGGCCTGGCCCACCGTGGAGGCCTACCATTCAGACTCCTACGCGCTCGACGCCCTGAGCGCGCTGCTGGCCGAGGGTCGCACGTCGCCGTTCTATCAGGTGGTGGTGGAGGAAGACACGCTCGCGCCGGCCGTCAGAGCGAGTCATCCGCAACGTGAACTGGCGGGCCAATTCGAACTGTCGGCTCGGGCGTTCCCCGACACCGATCTCGATGCGGTCCTGGACAGCTTCGACCGGGCGTTCGCCCGCTTCGAGTCCGACGGCGTGGACGATGACGACCTGCAGCGGATCACGGCCGGACTCGAGACCGGGTTCTACAACGGTATCGCCAGCGTGCTGGGAAAGTCGTTCCAGCTGGCGAACTACAGCGTGCTGGCGGGGGACCCTGGGTTCGTCACCGAAGACTTGCGACGATTGCGCGCCGTGACCGCGGACGATGTGGAGCGCGTGTATCGGGAGTACATCGCCGGGCGGCCCTATATCGCCACCAGCTTTGTACCCCGTGGCGAGGTCGAGTGGGCCCTGGAGGGGTCCGATCCGGCCGCCATCGCCGAGGAGGCCATCGTGCCTGGGGCCGAGCCGCCCCCCGCCGGAGAGACGCCCCCTCCCGTCGAGAAGACCCCGTCTCGCATCGATCGGTCCACGCCGCCTGCGCTGGCCGAGCGGCCGCAGCTCCGGATCCCTGCGGTCTGGACGGGGGAACTCGCCAACGGGATGGAGGTCCGCGGCATCGAACACCGGGAGCTCCCGCTGGTGCAGTTCAGCATCCGACTCGATGGCGGGCTCCTCCTGGACAACGCGTCACGACCCGGCGTCGCGAACCTGGTTACCGACATGCTGATGGAGGGGACCCGGGCACGCACGCCGGAGGAGCTCGAAGTGGCGATTGACACCCTAGGCGCCACCATCACCGTCAGTGCGTCGTTCGAGGCGATCACGCTGCGCGCCACGACGTTGGCCCGCAGCTACCTCGACACGCTGGCGCTGGCCGAAGAAATTCTGCTCGAGCCTCGCTGGGACGCCGACGCGTTCGAGCTGGCCCGGGATCGGACCTTGAGTGAGATCCGCCAACAGGCCGCCGCCCCCACCACCATCGCCGCGACCGTTCTCAACCGGCTGGTGTACGGCCCCGATCACATTCTGGCGCACAGCCCGCTAGGGACAAACGAGTCGGTGTCGACGCTCACCCTTGATGATCTCCGGTCCTACTACGATCGCGCTTTCTCGCCGTCGGTCGCCGCCATGCACGTGGCGGGCGACATTTCCGAAGACGAAGTTTTCGCATCGCTAACCAGCCTCGGGTCCCGCTGGGCGGCTCGGAACGTCGTGCTGCCCGACTCCCCCCTCCCGGATGCGCCCACCGCCGCGCAGGTGTACTTCGTCGACGTGCCGAACGCGCCACAGTCGGTCATCAGCGTGGGTCAGATGGCGATGGCGCGGACGGACCCTGACTTTTACCCCGCCACCGTCATGAATCATCGGCTCGGGGGCGGTATCACCAGCCTCCTCTTCCAGCGGCTTCGGTTGGAGCGGGGATACAGCTACGGCGCCGGGTCCGGTTTCCGCGGCCAGGGCCGCCCCGGCCCATTCGTGGCGAATACGAGTGTGCGCGCCAACGTGACCTACGAATCGGTCGAGTTGATCCGAGACATCCTCGAGGGCTACGAGACCCAGTACACCGCCGAGGACCTGGCGGCCAGCCGCGAGGAACTGGTGCGTGGCAACCTGCGCGCATTCGAAACACTGGGGGCGCTGATCGGCATGTTACAGAACATCAGCGCCTACGACCTCCCGCCAGACTACATCAGCCGGCAGGAGTCCACGATCGCCGGTCTGACGGTGGACGACGTACGGGGACTCGCGCGTACGCACCTGGACCACAACCGTATGGTCTACGTCGTCGTCGGCGACGCGCGGACACAACTTGACCGACTGGGCAAACTGGGCTTGGGTACGCCGATCCTGGTGGACAACAACGGTGAGCCGGTTGCCGCCAACCAAGGACACTGAACCGACGACCCGGCGTGGCTCGTGCGGCGGGGCGGCGTCAGGTCTGGAACTCCACGTCGTACTCGGTGTTGAGGACAACGCTCACGACTTTCTTCATGTACAGCTGCAGGGAGGACCGGAATCGAGTGGCGTCCTGGTCCAGCAAGGCTGAGCGCCGAACGTTGGGCGTGTAGACCTCGGCGTATCGGTCGTAGTCCCGCACGAGGTCGAGGGTGACATCGGGGATGCGGACCGTCCCGACCCAGTGATGGACCATGCCCTTGGGGATGTCGATCTTCTTCCCGTCGGCATCGCGTGTCTCGAGTGATTCGATCACGACCCCGGCGATGGCGACCCTCCTGGTCAGCGTCGCCATCGCCATCAGCGTGGCGTCGCTGGTCATCGAGCCGGCCACGACACGCGCGACCTTTCCTGACGTCGATTGATCGAGAGCATCACCCGCTACATGCCCTTCACGCTGTATGACCCTGACCACGTCGACGAGACGTGGACATCGCCGATGTGACGTGATTTCGCTTATGATGTCCTGCATCGATTTCCCAGTTCTTTCCCCCGCCTGGCGTAATTCGCGGGGGACTCGCGCGACGAATTGACACGGAACCGACCCAAGAGGAACAACTTCATGAGAGTGCTATCGACGCCGACCATGACCAGTCTGAGGACGCGGATGAAGACGGGTGCTGTCTTGGTCACCGTCCTCGTGGTCGCGCGGCTGCTTGCCCCGGCTCCGGCCGCGGCCCAGGAGCCGTCGACCGCGAATGGTGAGTGGCCCTCCTACGGGGGCAACCTTTCGCACGACCGCTATTCGCCGCTGGCCCAGATCACGGCGGACAATTTCAGCGACCTGGAGTTGGCGTGGCGGTTCAGCACGGACAACCTCGGCCCGAGTCCGGAACGCAACTATCAGTCGACCCCGCTCATGGTGAACGGGATCCTGTATGTGACCGCCGGCTCCAGACGCGCCGCCGTGGCGCTCGACCCGGCCACCGGCGAGTTGCTCTGGATGCACCGCGTCGACGAAGGTGAGCGTGGCTCCACCGCCCCGCGTCGGCTGTCCGGCCGTGGGCTCACCTACTGGAATGACGGGAATGACGGCGTCATCCTCTACGTGACGCCCGGCTACCAACTCGTCGCGCTGAACGCCCTGACCGGCACGCGGATGGCTGGATTCGGCGACGACGGCATCATCGACCTCAAGCAGAACATCGACCAGGATCTGGAAGCGACATCCGAGATCGGGCTCCATGCCGCACCGGTGGTCGCCGGGAACACGATTCTCATCGGCGCGGCTCACCTTCCGGGTGGCGCGCCGCCGTCTCGCACCAACGTCAAGGGCTTCATTCGCGGCTTCGACGTGCGGACAGGCGACCGCAAGTGGATCTTCCACACCATTCCGAACGGTGACGAGTTCGGGAATGACACGTGGGGCGACGATTCGTGGCGCTACACCGGCAACACGGGTGTGTGGGCCCAGATGACCATCGACCCGGAACTCAACATGGCGTATTTCCCGGTCGAGGCCCCGACCGGGGACTACTACGGTGGACATCGGCCCGGTGACAACCTGTTCTCCGGCAGTATCGTGGCCGTCGACCTGGACACGGGCGAACGCAAGTGGCACTACCAGACCGTGCACCACGACATCTGGGACTGGGACCTGCCCGCCGCGCCAGTGCTGCTGGACATCACCGTTGATGGACGCCCGATCAAGGCGCTCATCCAGCCCACCAAACAGACCTACATGTTCGTGCTCGACCGCCAGACCGGCGAACCGATCTGGCCGATTCCGGAAGTCCCGGTCAAAGCCGGAGACGTTCCCGGCGAGTGGTATGCACCGACGCAACCGATTCCGAGCAAACCGCCACCCGTCGACGAGGTCGACCTCAGTGAAGACCACCTCGTCGACTACACCCCGGAGTTGCGGGCGCGCGCGCAGGCCATCTACGACAGGCACACGATTGGCTGGCTCTACGACCCACCGACGGTCGCCACTCCGGAGATGCTCGGCACGCTGCAATTGCCGAACTCCACCGGTGGGGTGAACTGGCCCGGCGCCTCGGCCGACCCGGAAACCGGCTTTTTCTACGTCTATACCAAGACCCAAATCGGCGCCCTGGGAATGATCAATGACCCGGACCGTTCGGACATGGATTTCATCCGAGGCCGCCCGGAGGGGATCGGTTTCCGGGACGCGTCGACGAGTATCGACGGCTTCCCGATGATCAAGCCGCCCTGGGGCCGCATCACCGGCATCAACATGAACACGGGTGACATTGCCTGGCAGATCCCGCATGGCGAGGCGCCGGACAACATCCGGAACCACCCATTGCTCGACGGCGCCGACATCGGCCGAACCGGTTGGCCGGGCCGAGTCGGACTCTTGATCACCAAGAATGTGGTGGTCGCGGGTGAATCGGGGAGCTACACGACCGAGACCGGCGAGACCGGCGCCATGCTCAGAGCCTACGACAAGGCGACGGGCGACGAGGTCGGCGCCGTGTATATGACCGCTCCGCAAACCGGTTCGCCCATGACCTACGAGGTCGATGGCGAGCAGTACATCGTGGTCGCCACCAGCGGCGGCGGCCAGTCCGGCACGTTGCTGGCCTACAAACTGCCCTGACCGGTGACGCGGCCCAGGGCCGCGAGGTTCCGATTAGAGGCCCCCACACCGCCGTCGCGGTGCGGGGGCCTCTTTTTTGTTTTGGAACCCGGTGCGAACGGAGCGGACACGGCGCACCGGCAGCGATCATGCGCCGATCGTCGCCGCTAGGACCCGGGCATCATTCCAGTGAATACACGCGGCCCCAGGATCCGATTCGTCGACGCAAACGGCCTCCGGTTTGAAGTGGCGGAGGAGGGAACGGGAGACCGGCTGGCGCTCTGCCTCCATGGATTTCCGGAGTGCGCCTTCTCGTGGCGGCACCAGATACCCGCGCTGGTGCAACTGGGCTATCGGGTCTGGGCACCGAACCTGCGCGGCTATGGCCGCTCGAGCCGTCCCGGTCGCGTCGCCGATTACCACATCGATCTGCTCGTCGCGGACATCGAAGGCCTGATTCGCGCAGCGGGCGCACGCGAGACGCTGCTCATCGGCCACGACTGGGGAGGCGGCCTCGCCTGGATGACCGCCCTCAGGCGCCGATGCCCGCTGGCGGGACTCGTCGTCATGAACTGCCCCCATCCGACGCTGTTCGCCCGAGGACTCTACCGGTGGCCGCAGATCCGGCGGTCCTGGTATGTCTTCGCCTTTCAGATACCGAAGCTGCCGGAACTGCTCCTCGGTCGCGGGCAAGCGCGGGCCATCGCCAGGACGTTCCGCGATATGGCCGTGGACAAAACGCGGTTTCCAGACGACGTGCTGGACGTCTATCGCCAACAAGCGCTCGACCCGGGGGCCCTGACCGCGATGCTCAACTACTACCGGGCGAACCGACGATTCCCTCATGAGTCACACCCGGACCAGACCCGCCCCATCGCGGTGCCCACCCTGTTGATCTGGGGCGAGGCGGACACCGCGCTCGGTACGGAGCTCACCCTGGGCACGGACCGGCTGGTCTCGGACCTCACCGTGCGCTACCTACCCGGTGTGTCGCACTGGGTGCAGCAGGAGGCACCGGACGCCGTCAACGACGCGATCACGCAGTGGCTCGCCCGGCCAGCGTGACCCGTTCCCATCGACACCATCATCCAGGGGCCGAGGGCCTGGGCGTGCTGGTCATTCCCGACGTGTACACCAACGCGGATGGCGTGAACGTGTCCTACTTCGAGTGGCTCAAGAACCTGTCGCACGTTGGGTTCGAACGCCTGGAGAAACGCCACCCCACGATGCGCTCACTGCGAATCGCGGCGATGTCCCGCGCCGTCGACAAGGTAGCCCAGTCACACCTGTCGATGGGCATCTTCCCCTAGGTTTCCTGGCGAGGCGTCCGTCTGGCGGCGTTGCTGCGTCGGTCACAGCCCACCTGGCTGCTCCCGCCTTGCGCCTTGCCAGACCGACGCCTCGCCAGGAAACCCCATGGGCGGGGGAGGGGTGGCTGGCTCGACGCATTGCTTCCTCGGTCACATGCCGTCCGCATGCTCCCTCGTCGCGCCT
>JAPYUM010000167.1 GCA_029940535.1 Vicinamibacterales bacterium | reverse complement strand
TCGGCCGCCGATCCCAGCGAAATGAACACGGTCTCGGCGTCCTCGGTCTTGTATTCCGTCAACAGGCCGTAATGACGCCCCGTGAGACGACCGAACTCCTCATGCGACTCCACCAGATACTGGAGAATCGGCTCGATAAAATTGTTCCGGCGGGCCGCCACGCCCTGCATGTAGTGCTCTTGGTTCTGGACCGGACCCAGCAGCACGGGATTGGCCAGGTCGTACATCTTCGGCACCCGCCGACGCGTCGGACCGAACAGCGTACGCTGCGCCTCGGTCGGACACTCGATGATGTCTTCTGGAGCCCCCAGAAACTCTCGGATGAGTTCCGCCTCGTGCTTGTAAAAGGTGCGCTCCAGGTGCGTGGTCAGGAACCCGTCCTGCACGTTCATGCCGGGAGTCAGGCTCTTCTCGGTCACCCGGCGCAAGATGAGCGCCTGGTCGGCGGCCTGCTGGGCGTCCTTGCCGAACACGATGATCCAACCGGTGTCGAGCACCCCGTTGATGTCATCGTGGCCGCAATGCACGTTGAGCGCGTGCTTGGTCAGCGCTCGCGCGCCCACCTGTACGACCATCGTCGACGCCTTGCCTGGCGCGTGATAGTACTGCTCCGAGGCGTAGGGCAGACCCTGGCCTGAGGTGAAATTGGTGACCCGCCGCCCGCACACGGAGTAGGCGATGGCTCCACCCTGCGCCGCATGCTCGCCTTCGGCTTCGATCGCCGTCGTGCTGCGCCCAAAGACATTGAGGTTCCCTTCCGCGAACGACTGCTGATACAGCTCGCCGCCCTCCGTGGACGGCGTGATGGGATAGTAGACGCCGGCGTCCGTCACCCGAGCTTCGGTGTGATACGCGACGAGCTGGTTGCCGTTTGCCGTGACCCGAATCCCAGGATAGGCGGGCTTGTCCCCGACGGTGTTGCTGGTGTCCTTCCCCATGACACTCACGCTCCAGTACTTATATGGCGGCTACCCCGTCTCTCCGGGGTGTTGCGGGCTTTTCCTCTTACCGGTATCTATCCGACTTATTTTATCCGCGACGAGGCATGTGCGGCAACGCCAGCGCCAGGCCCTGGGGCCGCAACGAACTCCAACCTGTTGACGAATAGTCGGTTAGCGTTCAACCACAAGTGTGCCGATCGGCGGCACGGTCGACCGATCTGACCTACCAGGACCCCCTCCTCAGGACCACTCCGAAGCGACGCGCCGGGGCGTGCCTCTTGCTGTGAGCCGGTCGACGCTCCGATCACGCATTCCCATCTGGAGGACATCGGACCGCAAAGGAGACCCATGGCCGAACAGACCGTCACCAAGCATGTGCGTGAACACGGCAGCCTGCTCGCGCCGGCGGAGAAGCGGGCCCTTCTCTGGATGGCCGAACGCTTGCCGCGCTGGCTAGAATCGGACCATCTCACCCTGCTCGGACTCGCGGCCATGCTCAGCGCCGGTCTGGCCTATTGGGCGTCTGGCGACCAGCCGCAGGCGCTGTGGGCAGTCGTCGTGGCGCTGGCCGTCAACTGGTTCGGCGACAGCCTCGACGACACGGTCGCGCGCGTCCGCCATCAACAGCGGCCCATGTACGGCTACTACGTGGACCACGTGATCGACCTCATCGGTGCCCTATTCCTCCTCGGCGGTCTGGCCCTGTCTGGCTACATGACGCCGCTGGTCGCGCTCGGACTGCTGGTCGGGTTCCTGATGCTATCAGCGGAAACGTATCTCGCCACCCACGCCTGCGGCATCTTCCGAATCTCGCTGATGAAGATCGGCCCGACCGAGCTCAGGATTCTGCTGGCTGTCGGTACGGTCTGTCTGCTCTACAAACCGTGGGTCGTCGTTGGAGGCACGCCCTACCGTCTGTTCGACGTTGGCGGCATCGTTGCCATCGCCGGCATGGGTCTGGCCTTGACGTTCGCGGTCGCCCGCAACACGCGCGACCTCTATCGCGCCGAGCCGCTGCCCTGATGACCAACCGGACTGCGGCGCATTCGACCGCCAGACGGTGGGTCGCTTGCTACGTCATCGGCGGACCACGTGCCTCGGCCCATCACACGGACACGTCCCTTATCCGGGCGAACCGCACAGAGTAGAATCACGGTGCGACGAGCAGGATGACCTCGCGCGGCGCGCACGCCTGCGCGTTTCTCAACCACTGAATCGACACCAGAGGCAGATGCAATGACGGACCGGATCGCAGCGGGAACACTCCAGGTTGACAAGGAGCTCTACGATTTCATCAACAATGAGGCACTGCCGGGCACCGGCGTGTCTCCAGAGGCCTTCTGGTCAGGTTTCGACCGACTGGTCCACGACCTCGCGCCACGAAATCGCGAACTGCTGGCGACCCGAGACGACCTGCAGGCCAAGATCGACGATTGGTATCAGGAGAACCAAGACCAGCCGATAGACCTCCCCGACTACAAAGCGGTGCTCCAGGAGATCGGCTACCTCGTGCCGGAAGGCGACGACTTCACCGTGAGCACGGCCAATGTCGACCCAGAGATCTCGACGATCGCCGGACCGCAGCTGGTGGTGCCGGTCACCAACGCGCGGTATGCACTGAACGCCGCCAATGCCCGATGGGGCAGCCTGTATGACGCGCTGTACGGCACCGACGTGATCTCTGACGCAGACGGCGCCGAACGAGTCGGGGCCTACAACAAGGTACGGGGCGACCGCGTCATCGCCTTTGCACGCGCGTTTCTCGACTCCACCGCGCCGCTCGCGGCCGGCAGCCACGCCGATGCCACGTCCTATGCCGTCGTCGACGGCGCGTTGGCGGTGACGTTGCGGGACGACAGTGTCAGCGCGCTCGCCACTCCAACGATTCTTGCCGGCTATGCGGGCGATGCCGCCGCCCCGTCAGCGGTACTCCTCAAGCACAACGGTCTCCACGTCGAAATCACCATCGACCGCGATCACCCGGTTGGTCGGGACGATGCGGCGGGGGTCAGAGACGTCGTGGTGGAAGCGGCCATGACCACCATCATGGACCTTGAGGACTCGGTCTCGACAGTTGACGCGGAAGACAAGGTGGGCGCCTACCGCAACTGGCTGGGCCTGTTGAGAGGCGACCTGACCGACAGTTTCGAAAAGGGCGGCAAAATGGTCGACCGCGCCCTGAATCCGGACCGGGTCTACACCGCCCCGGACGGGTCAACAGTCTCCCTGCAGGGACGCAGCCTGATGTTGATCCGGAACGTCGGACACCTGATGACCAACCCCGCGGTTCTGGACAAGGACGGTAACGAGGCGCCGGAGGGCATTCTCGATGCGATGATCTCGTCGATGATCGCCATGCACGATCTGAAGATTCGCAAGAACAGCCGGGCGGGCTCGGTCTACATCGTCAAGCCAAAGATGCACGGCCCCGACGAGGTCGCGTTCACCGACCAACTGCTCGGACAGGTGGAAGATGCGCTGGGACTCAAGCGCTACACCCTGAAAATAGGCATCATGGATGAAGAGCGGCGCACCACGGTCAACCTCAAGGAGTGCATCCGGGCCGCGAAGGACCGGGTGTTCTTCATCAACACCGGCTTCCTCGACCGCACCGGCGATGAGATGCACACCGCGATGGAATCGGGCCCGATGATTCGCAAAGCCGACATGAAGTCGTCCGCCTGGATGACCACCTACGAAGATTGGAACGTCGATGTCGGCCTCGAATGCGGTCTCCCTGGCCATGCCCAGATCGGCAAGGGCATGTGGGCCATGCCGGACCTGATGGCCAACATGCTGGAGGCCAAGATCGGGCATCCGCAAGCCGGCGCCAACACCGCCTGGGTGCCATCACCGACCGCGGCCACGCTGCACGCGACGCACTATCACCAGGTCGATGTGGCGGCGCGACAAGACATCTTGCGGTCCCGGCCCCACGCTGATCTCGACAAGATTCTGACGATTCCGAGAGAAGACCATCCCGCCTGGTCACCGGAGGAGATTCAGCAGGAACTGGACAACAATGCCCAGGGCATCCTGGGGTACGTGGTGCGCTGGATCGACCAGGGTGTCGGCTGCTCGAAGGTACCGGACATCAATAACATCGGACTGATGGAGGACCGCGCGACGCTACGTATCTCCAGCCAGCACATCTGCAACTGGCTCCGCCATGGCATCTGCAGCGAAGCCCAGGTGCGCGAGACCCTGCAGCGGATGGCCGCGGTGGTCGATGGGCAGAACGCCGACGACCTCAAGTACCGGCCGATGGCTCCCAATTTCGACGAAAGCGTCGCTTTCCAGGCGGCCAGCGATCTGGTGTTCAAGGGCCGCGAACAGCCGAACGGGTACACCGAGCCGATCCTCCACGCGCGACGCCGTGAGGCGAAGGTGAAGTTCGGCGGCTAGGTTTTTCGGACGGGCGGCAACCTAACTACAGCGGGAGGAAGAACATCCAGCCCTCGTCGAGTCGCTGTTGGGTCCGGGCTCGACCGTCGCCGGCCCCACAGATGACGCGAGTCTGCTGCTGGCAGGCCTCGAGGACCGTATCGAAATTCGCGTCGACTTCGGGATGGTTCCGCTCCGACGGATTCGGTCCAAGACCGAGATCCATCGCCATGTCGCCCGGGATCACCATGATGGCGCTGACTGGCGCCTCGAGGATTTCGTGAATGTTGTCAACGGCCTCCTGTGACTCGATCATCGCTACGGCGAATAACTCACCATCCGGGTTGAGCGGCCAAACGTCAGCCTTGCTGGCATACTCGGCCCCACCCATGCCCCACAGACGCATCGCGCCGCCAGGACCCCACCCCCGCTCACCTCGGGGCTCGGACGGCGCTGACGAACTCTTCTGCGGCGGGTACCGCATGGCTTGAACGAACCTGACCGCCTCCTCCTTGGTGTCCACGTGCGGCAAGATGACACCGTAGCCGCCGATATCGAGCACCTGCTTCACGGCCCACTTGAAGTCCTCGTCTCCCTCCTGTGGGATGCGCACGATCGGGGCCAGGCGCATCCGGCCGTCGGGGTCGCGGTCCTCATTCATCTCCGCGAGCACCTCCTGCACCAGCGCGCCGGAAAACGGCGAGTGCTCCATGTCGACGAAACGCCAATGCGTATTCGCTACCGCGGGCTGGCCGCTTTCGATCGCCTCGATGACCTTGTTGAGTCGGGCCGGCTCCTGGGCCCGCGCCCAAGTGGGCGCCAACAGGGTCCCAAGGCCCACCGCAACGAGCGCGAGGCAGCGACCCAGCCTGATCCAGTTGGTCGTAACCAGATGTCTCGAATCCACGTTCATCATCGTTTCCCCTTCATACCGAAATTACCCGAGCCATGCTGGGCCCGCAGGCGTGAATTTTGTGCGCTCATCATGGCGGTACTCGGACCGACACGCAATCCTGAATGTGAACGAAGACGCGACGCCGGCTGGCGCGGCGGTTTCAGGCCCCGCTCACAAAGCGTACGTTGCCGCCGGTCAGACCGGCCCGGGCGGGTCTGAAGACCCGCTGCTACGAATGACGACACGACGTCCCCGGGCAACCGTTCCCTGCTCGAGTCTTCGCGCTCCGACGCTCACGAACGTTTTCCTCCTGAGGAAGCGTCGAACCAAGCGAGTTCGATCCCACCTCTCCCGTTGTGGCGCATGGCTTTAGCCATGCGATCGCAGGCCTGAAGGCCTACGCCACAAAATCATTTTTGACCGTTTCCTGGCCGAGTCTTCACGCCTCGCCAGGAAACTCAAATCAGGCCGACCAGCGGTCCTAACCACACCATGAGGACGGTGATCAGCACCACCCAGCATGCGCTGAGAATCACGCCCGGCGCGAACATGTCGAGCATGCGGTAGTAGCCCTTGGTGTAGGTGACGAGCGGCACCGCATCCAGTGGAAGGAGGAACGCGCACGAGGCCGTGAAGGCGACCGGCAATGCGTACAGCGCCGGGTTCTGCCCCGTCGACAGCGCGAGAATGGCGAGCGGTGGAATCAGCACCGAGTTGATCACCGGACCGATCGGAAGCGCGAGATGAATGACGACAGTGAATGCGCTGACGAGCGCCACGATGCCGACAGCGCTCCAGTCTTCGAGCCCGCCAAGCGAACCATCCACGAGCCATTGGGCCAGCCCGGTCTCGACCGACGCGGCGCCAAGCGCCGTCACCCCGCCGACCATCAGCAGCGCTTCCCACCCGATACCGCGCTCCACCTCCTTCCACGTGAACAGCCGCATGCCGGGTAAGAACATCGTGACCGCTCCGAGCAAACTGACCAGCACCACGTTGAGCGCCGGAATCCAGGTACTGAGCACCCAGAGCACGATCATCGTGCCGATGATGACCAGCACCCGCCACTCTCGTCCGCTGACCGGTCCGAG
>JAPYUM010000041.1:34284-36111 GCA_029940535.1 Vicinamibacterales bacterium | reverse complement strand
CCGGACGCTCTATCCAGCTGAGCTAAGGGCGCGTGGGGTAAGACGTTCGTGGGGGCAGCGGCGCGGGTGGTCGGCGACGATGCCAGCGCAGAATTATATCACCGCGCCACGCGGGTCAGTCCGTGGCCGACCGGGAACTGATCGCCGAGCGCGATCGGCAGGTGGCCATTGATGGGGGCCTGCCCTGTGATCGCGCGCACAGCACTGTCCTCAGCGAGATCGTAGAAATCATAGGTCAGCAACATGGCGGGCACTTCGGGCAAGAAGGTCGCGGCGTACGGATTGCCGAAAAAGACCGTCACGAACGGCTGCTCGATAGCGGCACTGCGCCGGGCGACGGCGCGCAGGAGGTCGGCGACGTCGGCGGTCAGGTCCATCCGACCGCTAAATGATGCGGTGCGGACAAAGACGGACGCGACGACGGCATCGTAGCGGTCGATGCTGGCGCGCACGAGTTCGAGTTCGGCGCGGGACGTCCGGTCGGACACCTCCACCGCGGTGACGTTGGGCCAGCGCTCTGTGAGCGCCGGGAGAAAGGTTCGGCTCGGCGCGCCGTTCCCCCACCCGGACGGGTAATCGAGGACCGACAGGTAGAGCACCGACGCGGACCGCGGCACCGTCAACGGCACGTCGCCTCGTTCATCCTTGATGAGCGTCATGCCACGACGGCTGACCTCCGCGGCGACGGACCGATGAGCTCGGGTACCGACCACCAGCGGAAGGGTGTCGAAACTGACAGCACGATTGCGGTGGAGACCGAGCCTGGCCTTGGCCTCGAGGACCCGCCGGACCGAGGCGTCGACCCGCGTCTGCGTGAGCGTACCGTTTTCGACGGCCTGTTTCAGGCCTGAGAACACGGCTGGATCATCCGGAGAGTGCAACACGATGTCATGGCCCGCGGCGATGGCGCCGACGGCGGCCTCGCCCGGTTCGACCAGGTCGGTCACCGCGCGCATCCGCATGGAGTCGGTGTAGACGAGCCCGTCGAAGCCCAGTTCCTCGCGCAACAAACCGCTGACGATCGGGTAGCTGAGGGTGGCGGGCCGGGCGGGCTCGGGGTCGAGGCTTGGCAGCTCGATGTGCGAAGTCATGACCGCGGCCGCACCGGCCTCAATGCCGGCTCGAAACGGCGGCAGCTCGACCTGGTCGAGTCGCGAGCGCGGATGCGAGATCAGGGGGAGCCCGAGATGCGAGTCGGTGTCCGTGTCCCCGTGCCCCGGAAAATGCTTCACGGTGGCCAGCATGCCGCCCTCGGTCAGGCCGCGCACGTAGGCGGCAGCAAGGCGGCCGACCGCGACCGGGTCCTCGCCGAACGAGCGGGTGTTGATGACCGGATTACGCGGGTTGTTGTTGACGTCGGCCACCGGCGCGAAATTGACATGGATGCCCAGCGCGCGGGCCTCGCGGGCGGTGATGCGGCCCGCCTCGAACGCCAGGCGGTCGTCGCCAGCGGCGCCGAATGCCATGGCCCGGGGAAACGTCGTGCCACCGGTGAGTCGGAACCCTACCCCGGTTTCGAAGTCGGCGGCATTGAGTAGCGGCAGCGTGGAAATGGCCTGCAAGCGGTTGGTGATGGACGCCGCCGCCAGCGGCTGGCCAAGCACCGAGCGTGAGTAGCCGGCGTTGAGCAAGACGTTGGGGGCCGGTTCGCGTCCGCCGAACAGCAGGAACCCGCCGACATGCTGCTCGTGCACCAATGACACCAGGTCATCGTAATCCTGGCTGTCGGCACTGATATAAGTCGAGCGGAACGACGGCACGATGAGCTGACCGATCTTCTGGTCGAGCGTCATCGCCTCGAGCGTCGCCGTCACCCAGCGGGCGGCG
>JAPYUM010000041.1:0-34184 GCA_029940535.1 Vicinamibacterales bacterium | reverse complement strand
GATCTTCTGGTCGAGCGTCATCGCCTCGAGCGTCGCCGTCACCCAGCGGGCGGCGGGCGCGTCTAGCTGAGGCGGCATCGGAGCGGCCGTGAGCAGCGCGGCCGCGGCCACGCAGCCGAGGATGACACCAACAAGGGGACGCACGCTCGGATGGTAGACCAAACACCAACGATCACGCCATCGCCCAAACCAACGGAGGCGACACCAGTTATCATCTTGCGGATGAGTCACCAGGAACACCGCGCCGCCTCACCGACCCACATCCGATGCTATGTGCTGACCGTGAGCGACACACGCACCGAAGAGAACAACACCGGTGGGCGATTGCTGCGGGAGCTGCTCATGAGCGACGGCCACGAGGTGCTGGGGCATGCGATCGTGCCGGACGAACCGTCCACCCTCGGCGGGGCGATCGAGCGACAACTCGATACCGAGGCGGTGCAGGCGGTCATTACGACCGGAGGCACCGGCATCAGCCGACGAGATGGTAGCTATGAAGTCGTCAGCGCGTTGATCGACAAGCGGATCGACGGCTTCGGCGAGCTGTTCCGCGCGCTGAGCTTCGAAGAAATCGGCCCCTCCGCAATGCTGTCGCGCGCGTGTGCGGGGACAGCGCGGGGCAAGATTCTGATTTCCTTGCCCGGTTCGCAGAACGCGGTGCGTCTGGGCATGACCCGGTTGGTGCTGCCCGAGTTGGGGCATCTCGTGCGAGAGGTCACTCGGTAGTGACCGGGACAAAGATGCGGCCGATTCATGACACGATTCCGATCGCGGAAGCGTTGGCGCTGGCCATGGGCGCCTCCGTTCCGCTCGACCGAACCGAACGCCTCCCCCTCGAAGGAAGTGTCGGGCGGGTGCTGGCGGTTCCGGTGGTGGCCGACCAGGACGTACCACCGTTCAACCGGGCGGCAATGGACGGCTATGCGGTGGTCGCGGACAGCACGTTCGGCGCCAGCCGCATGGAGCCACAACTGCTGGCGTGCGTCGAGACCGTGCACACCGGTGGGATCCCGTCGAAGACCCTCGTAACCGGTCAGTGCACGCAAATTGCCACCGGCGCGCCGATGCCCGACGGGGCCGACGCCGTGGTGATGGTGGAAGAAACCGACCGTCGAAACGAGGACCAGGTCGCCATCTTTACCCCCGTCTACCCGCGGCAGCACGTGGGCCGTCGTGGCGCTGACATCACAAACGGAGCCAAGGTGCTGCAGCGGGGCGACCATCTGACCCCGAGTCGGGTCGGCTCCATCGCGGCACTGGGTATCGCCAACATCGAGGTGTACGCCAAGCCGCGTGTCGCTATCCTCTCGACGGGAAACGAGATCATCGCCCCGGGGCAATCGCTCGGCCCGGGACAGATCTACGACATCAACCGCTTCACGCTGGGCTCGGTCATCCGCGAGCACGGCGGGGTGGCGGTGTCGCTACCGACGGCGCCTGACAATCTGGATGAGCTCAGCGACACGGTGGACGCGTGTCTCGAGCACGACCTCCTGGTCTTCTCCGGCGGCAGCTCCGTGGGCGAGCGAGACCTGACTGTCGACGTGATTCGCCGGAAAGGCGAGATCCTCTTTCACGGCATCGCCGTGAAACCGGGCAAACCGACCGTCTTCGGCACCATTGGCACCACCCCGGTGCTGGGCATGCCCGGCTATCCGACTTCGTGCTTGTCAAACGCCTACATGTTGCTGATGCCGGTGCTGCGCCGGCTGGCCCGTCTGCCGGAACACCGGTTCCGCACGGTCTGTGTGCCGGCGGCACAACGGATCGTCTCGACTACCGGGCGCCATCAGTTCTATACGGTGCGAGTGGTGGATGGCACCGCGGTGTCCGCGTTCAAGGCCTCGGGCGACATCACCAGCATGTCGCAGGCGGACGGGTACATTGAAATCCCGGCCCAGACGGACATCGTCGAGGAAGGCGAGACCGTCGAAGTGAAGCTGTTTTGACCGTGCGACCGCAGGCGAAGGCCTGCGCCACAGGGCCTCACCTTTTCCCGACTTGGCGTTCGTATTCGGGTTCGAGCTCGTCGGCGGTGTGGAGATCGAAGGGGTCGGCGGTGTGTTCGAACTTGCCACGAAACTCCGCGTGGCAGCGGTAGCAGACGGTGAGATCCTTGAGCCGGCTGTAGACGGCCAGGTCGATCAGCGCGACGCCGCCGAGGACACCGTAGGCGACCAAATCCTGCCCGTAGTAGTAAAACCCGGCGCTGATGAGCGCCGCGATGACGATGACACTCACCCCGACCTTCGGATCGAAGTCCTTCCGAATATAGAAGTCGCCGCCCGCGCACACGGGACACTGGTCGACCTTCTCGTCGGCACGCAGCGCATCCGAGAAGCCCAGCAGAAACGCTTGCTTGCAGCGGCCACAGTTGATCTGGAGGGATGTGTCAGTCGCCTCGACCGGGAGCGAGCTGCCGCACTGATGACACTCGACGGTAACTTCCATGTTCAGCGGAGCCCCTACACCGGAACGGTCGTGGCGACGAGAATATACTTCGCCAGCACCTCGCCGACGATGACGGTGAAGAAGTCGACATACAGAATGCCGGTGGCCGATTGCGTGGCACGGATCTTCGCGGTCTCCCAGGTCATGTAGGCCAGGACCACGGGCCCCAGGAGCCCGAACAGGATCCGCTGCCAGAAGAACACCCCGTCGAGTGAGAGGATGTACCGCTGGAAGCCGGGGCCTGGAAGCTCGGCCATCACGATGGCCCACCAGACGATACCGACGACGACCACGACCCGCACGGCGGTCGACCCGATATGGAATTTGACGATCCGCTGCAGCAGCGACACATCCATCGACGGCAACACCAGATACCAGTGCCCCAGGATCATCGCGGTCGACGTGCCCCCGAGCAGTGCGGTCGAGGTCAGAAAACTGGTGACGCTCAGTCCGGCGACCAGTGTCCCCGCGTCGGCTGAGGCGGCCAGTCCCTGGCCGATGACGGCGCCCACGCCACTCAGCACCGCCAGCCACAACCACAGGGGACGGAGCCGACCCCACACGCGGCCGATGGTGGCCCAATAGACGAGAATGGCGCCGGTCGACCCGACGAGCGCTGCCAGCGCGACCCCGGACACACTCGGACCAAACCCTACGTCCTCCGGACGCATCGCCAGCGCCACGAGCAGCAGCACCGCCGCGAACCCGGCGTTGAACCGGAAGAACTGCACCCCGGCCACCCGCGGCACCAGGACGAGAGTGACGATGATCCCGACCCCGAGATGGACGAGAAACAGAAACAGGACGTAGGACAGGGTCATGAGGTGACGCGCGCGGCACCGCGCCAGATGCGCGTGGACGGGGCGGACACAGAAGGCCGGACCGGTCACACCGGCCCGCCTCCTGACTGCAGGGCTCAGCTATCCGAGGCGCCGGTTGACGTCCGCCCAGTTCACCACGTTCCACCAGGCGGCAACGTAATCGGGCCGGCGGTTTTGATAGTTGAGGTAGTAGGCGTGCTCCCAGACATCGATTCCCAAGACCGCCTTCTTGCCGCTCATCGCGGGGCTGTCCTGGTTGGGTGAACTCTCGATCGACAGGGCGGTGCCGTCCGCCACGACCCACGCCCAGCCGCTGCCGAACCGACCCATCGCCGCCGCCGCGAACTGCTCTTTGAGCGTGTCGAAGCTCCCAAACGACCCGGTGATCGCGTCGGCGATCTGACCCGTCGGGGCCCCACCCGCGTTCGGCGCCATGACCTGCCAGAAGAGGGTGTGATTCGCATGCCCACCGCCGTTGTTGCGCACCGCGCCCCGGATGCCCTCGGGCAAAGCATCCAAATTGGCGATCAATTCGTCGACACTCTTCCCCTGCAGGTCCGGGTGCCCCTCGAGGGCGGCGTTCAGCTTGGCGATGTAGGCCGCGTGGTGCTTGCCATGGTGGATGCGCATCGTCTGTTCATCAATGTCCGGTGCGAGGGCATTGAAATCGTACGGCAGGCTCGGAAGCTCGTGCGCCATGAGGGTATCTCCTTCGAAACGTGGTTGAAGTACTCGCTGAAATGCTGGAATGAAGAGCTGGTTGCAACGTGTCGCATACTCAATGCTGGGTGACGACGTTGTAGAGCGTGTCGCGTTCAATCGGATCCCGACCGGCCACCCGGATCAAACCGCTGATGTCGTCAGTGGTCAGCGCTTCGGGCGTGCGCGCGCCGGCCATGTGATAAATCTGCTCTTCCTGTACGGTCCCATCCAGATCGTCCACGCCGAACCACAGGGCCGTCTGGGCGGTCTCGACCCCGGTTGCAATCCAGAACGCTTTGATGTGCGGCACGTTGTCGAGCATCAGACGCGCCACCGCGTGCACGCGCAGCGTCTCGGCCGCGGTCGGAGCCGGGAGTTTGCGCATCTGATTGTTGTCAGGATGGAACGCCAGGGGGATGAACGCCTGGAACCCGGCCGTCTCGTCCTGCAACGCCCGGGCGCGCAGCATGTGGTCCACGCGCTCTTCGTGCGTTTCGATGTGCCCGTAGAGCATGGTGACGTTCGTGCGCATACCCAGTCGGTGCGCGGTCCGATGGATGTCGAGATAGCGGTCGGCCCCACACTTGTCGTGGCAGATCTTCCGGCGCACCCGTTCGGCGAACACCTCGGCGCCGCCGCCCGGCAGCGAATCGAGCCCGGCGCCCATCAACTCGCGCAGCACCTGCTCGTCCGTCCGCCCGTAGAGATCAGCGAAGAACGCAATCTCGACCGCGGTGAAACATTTCAGATGCACGTCCGGCCGGATGCGTTTGAATCCGCGCAGCAGATCAAGGTAGTAGTCGAACGGCAGGTCCGGGTGCAGGCCGTTGACGACATGGACCTCCGTCAGCGCCTGATCCGATCGAGCCCGCAGCTTGTCCCACACCTGGTCGAGCGTGAGGGTGTAGGCGCCGGTGTCCCCCGGCTGCAAACGGGCAAACGCGCAGAAGAGGCAACTCGCGACGCAGACGTTGGTCGCCTCGATCCGGATGTTGTGATTGAAGTAGGTTCGACCCGCGTGTCGTTTTTCACGCTCGCGGTTCGCCAACCAGCCAACGGCCAATAGATCCGAGCACTCGAACAACCGGAGACCCTCCGGTAACTCGAGACGGTCGCCGGCATCGAGCTTTGCGGCGATGTGCTCCAGACCGGCGGCGTGCAAGCGCGTCCGCATGACGGGCGGGGGAGCAGGCGCCGTCTGGCTGGGTTCGCCGGTCGCCTGACGAACCTGCATGGTCATCGCACTCTCCACCCTTGACCGCACCCGTCGTGACCGCGCATCACCCGAGTCCGCTGCCCGTGGGTACCACAGACCCCTCAATCGCACGCCACAAACGGGTATCGTACGTCGGAGCGGCCATCCCGGGCAACCGGGGCAGGCGTCCGCGTACCGACCAGCCCGTCGGCGTGGCCATGCTATACTCCGTGGTCTTAGTTCGACGCTCCCTGAATGGTCAAGGGAAGTGGGTGCGAATCCCACACGGTCCCGCCACTGTGAGTGGGGAGCGGAGCGACAATCCGGCGCACGAGTCGCATCGGTGAAAACCGATCCCGACGAGTCGCCAGCCACTGCGTCCTGGGATGTGGGAAGGCGTCGTCGTTCCGCGATGATCCACGAGTCAGGAAACCTGGCCAATCAGGCTCGTCCTTTTCGCCGGTTCGTGATCGAACCGGCGCGGCGCGTGGTCACGCCGAAAGGAACCGATGCAACCCATTCCGTTCGCAGAACCCGGTCTCGACCCCACGCGCGACGCGGGAGCCGGGCGTGCTGCACGCTGAGCACGTCTCGTTCAGTTACGACGCGCGACCGGTCCTTCACGATATCGACGTGTCGGTCCCGACCGGGGGACTGGTGGGCGTGCTCGGCCCGAACGGGTCGGGCAAGACGACCCTCCTGAAGCTCCTCGCCGGGCTCCTGCCCCCCGCGACCGGTCACATCACTCTCGACGACCTGGACATCACCGCCATGGACCGGCGGATGCTCGCGCGGCGAATCGCCGTCGTCCCGCAGGAAACGGAGCTGGCCTTCGACTACAGCGTGCTCGAAATCGTGTTGATGGGCCGCTACCCCCATCTGCAGACGTTCGAGTTGGAAGGCCCCGCCGATCTCGAGATCGCCCGTCGGACACTGGCCGCAACCGGCACGGCGCACCTCGAGCAACGGACATTCCGCACCCTGAGCGGGGGTGAAAAGCAACGGGTCGTGATGGCCAGCGCGCTCGCCCAGTTCGAACGCGTACCGGGCGCATCGGACGGGCAGGACATCGCGCCGGACGAGGACGCGAACCCCACCCGCGTGTTGCTCCTCGACGAACCAACGTCGTCGCTCGACCTCTCGTTCCAGCTCGCAACCGCGACGCTGATCGCGGAACTGAACCGGACGTATCGGACCACCGCCGTGGTCTGCACGCATGACCTGAACTTCGCCGCCGGGCTGTGTCGCGACCTGGTGCTGCTTCGCGACGGTCGGGTCGTGGCGTCGGGACCCACCGACGAGGTGCTGACACCGGACACCATCGGCGCCGTCTACGACGTCGAGGCAGACGTGCATCGGCACGAGACCACTCAGCACCTGACCGTGGTGCCGCTGGCCAGGCTGTAACCGGACGGAGAGATGCGAGAAGCTACCGCGACCTTGCCGGCCCTGCACCCCGTCTCGGCTGGTGATCTGCGCCGCCGCATCTGGCTCGTGCAGGTCGGCTTCGGGGCGCTGGCGGTGGCGGCGTGCATCGGGGCTCCGCTCGTCGGTCCGACGACGATCAGCCTGCGGCAGGTGTTCGATACGACCATTCCGTTCGGTCAGAACGTCGACGCCCAAATCTTCTTCATTGCCCGGCTGCCCCGCGCCTTCGCCGGGGCGTTGGTCGGCGGGTCGCTGGCCGCCGCCGGCGTGGTGCTGCAGGCGCTGTTGCGGAACCCGCTGGCCACGCCCTTCACTCTGGGCGTCTCAGCCGGCGCCTCGCTGGGCGCCATGCTCGTCATCACGCTCGGTGTCCCGCTCACCCTGCTGGGGTCGGCCGCGGTACCGGTGGCCAGTTTCGCCGGTGCGCTCGGCGCGCTGGCGATCGTGTATTTCCTGGCGACCATGCGCCGACAGGGATTGTCGACACTCGTGTTGCTGCTCGCGGGGGTCACCCTCAACTCGCTGTTCTCCGCCATCATCCTGTTCGTCCAATACCTCGCCGACCCGTCCCAAACCCTGCAGTCCGTGCGCTGGGTCATGGGCAATCTGGACGTCGGCAGCTACCGCCCCCTCGTTTGGGCACTCGGGCCGATGGGCCTGGCGTTCGTCGCCTTCGCCCGGCTGCCGCGCGCGCTGAACCTGCTGACGCTGGGGGCCGACAGTGCCGCGGTGCGAGGCATCGACGTGCTGCGCACCCAGCGGGTCGCGTTTCTCAGCGCGTCACTCGCCACCGGCGCGGCGGTGGCCGTCGGAGGACCGATCGGTTTCATCGGCATCATCGTCCCGCATCTGGTCCGGCTGCTGGTCGGCGCGGACCACCGACTGGTGTTACCGGCCTCGATCGGTCTGGGCGCCGCGTTTCTGGTGGTATGCGACGTGGCCGCCAGAACCGTGCTGTCACCAATGGAACTGCCGGTCGGGGTGATCACGGCCATGCTCGGCGGACCCTTTTTCCTCTGGCTTCTGGTGCGCAACCGATGAGACTCGTGACTCGACACACGACGGCGTTGGTCGCCACCTTGCTGCTGACCGTCGCGGTGATTCCCCGTGCGCAAGTGCGTCCGCGGGCGCAGGAGCGCCCGGCTCGGATCATCTCGGTCGTTCCGGCCCTCACCGAAGCGCTGTTTGCCATCGGGGCCGGGGACGAAGTCGTCGGCGTCGGCACGTTCGACAAGCATCCCGCGGAGGTCGCGACCCGCACCCGCGTGGGGGGGCTGCTGGACCCCGACATGGAGCGGATCTTCGCCCTCCGCCCCGATCTGATCATCTTCTACGGGAGCCAGCAGGATCAGCTCGCACAGGTCACACGCGCCGGGATCGACACGTTCACGTATGCGCATGGCGGCATCGACGACACCCTCTCTGTCATCCGCCAACTAGGTGCTCGCATCGGCCGAGTGAGAGAGGCGACCCACCTCGCGAGCGCCATCGACACGCAGCTCGTAGATCTGCGGACCCGGCTCGAGGGTCGTGACCGACCACGCGTACTGCTGGTCTTTGGCCGCCAGCCGGGCTCGCTCGGGAACATCTATGCCAGCGGCGGCACCGGGTTCCTCCACGACATGCTCGAGGCCGCGGGCGGACGGAATGTGTTCGAGCACGTGTCACGCGAATCGATCCAGCTCAGCTCGGAAGCGATTCTGACCGCAGCCCCGGAGGTCATCGTGGAACTGACCTACGACGACCGGGTGACCGAAGACACCCAAGCGGCGGAGGTCGCGGTCTGGGACCGCCTGTCGTCGGTGCCGGCGGTCCGGAATAGCCGTGTGCATCTGCTACTTGGCAACCAGTTCGTACAACCTGGACCGCGCATGGCGGACGCCACCGAGGCGATCGCACACGCGCTGCATCCGGACGCGTTTTGACACACCACACAGCTCAAGAGACGGCCCTGCTGTGAAGACATCTTCAGAAACTCTTCAGAACCGAGTGAGCCAACCCTTGTCTACACTCGATGGATACGGCACAGCTGCGACGCTTCGACCGCGAGCGGCGCAGCCGACCCAGCCGGTGTCGGACAACCCCAGAGGATCTACATCCATGAAGCGAACACTCGCATCGCTTGTACTCGCCATCGCCGTGTTCGGGGTCGGACCGGCGCTCGCCCAGCCAGGGTCGGTCGCCGGAACCGTCGTGGACCCCGATGGGCGCCCGACGCCGGACGCCACGGTGCTCATCTCGGACCAGAGCGCCGTCCGCGACACCGCGGTGACGGACGGCCAGGGCCGATTCCAGAGTGGCAATCTCCCGGCCGGACGGTACGAGTTGGCCGTGGTGCTGCCAGGTTTCCGAGCGGCACCCACGACGGTCGAGCTCTCGTCTGGCGCCACCCAAACCGTCACCATCGCCCTGGTGATCAGCGCCGTCAGCGAGTCGGTCGTGGTGACCGCGGCGGGCCGTGCGCTCCCAAGGTCACGCGTGACCGACAGCGTGACGGTGGTCACCGGGGACGACATCGCCGCCAGGCAGTTCGAAACCGTCGCCGACGCGCTGCGATTCTCGGTGCCGGGTCTCGGAGTGACCTCCATCGGCGGACGGGGCGGGACGACGGCACTGTTCACCCGCGGCGGCGAGTCCGACTTCACCCTCGTGATGATCGACGGGGTTCGAATCAACGGGTTTGGGGGCTCGTTCGATTTCGCGCACCTGCCGGTCGGCGACATCGAGCGCATCGAGGTGGTGCGCGGACCACAAAGTGCGGTCTATGGGTCTGACGCCATTGGCGGCGTGGTGCAGATTGTGACGAAACAGGGTGGTCCGATCCGCCTGAGCAGTGTCATAGAGGGCGGCACCCTCGGCACCTCGCGGGTCTCCATGAATACGACCGGGTCGGCCGGAGAGGTCAGCTGGGGCGCCTCGTTCGAACAGCTGGACACGGACGGGCAAGACGGCGAAACCACCAGATCCGGTGAGACGGTCAGCAACGACCAGTATCTGCGTCGTGACATGTCACTGAACGGCCGGTGGCGGGGCGAGCGCGGCACCACGATCCGCTCCGTGTTCCGGTATGGCACCAACGAGCGTGGCTTTCCGGGGGCCTGGGGCAGCGACCCGGGCGATACCTACGGCGGCATCGACATTGTGTCGCGGGGCACGAACGACAGCCGTCTGTTCTCGGTCGGAGTGGACCAGCGTTTCGGATCACGAGTCGACCAGCGCGTCGAGCTCAGCCACACGAACAATGACAGCGAGTTCGCCAGCCCATTCGGCGAGTCGGTCTCCGACGCCAACCGGCTGACGCTGCGAGCGCGCACCGACGCGACACTGCGCCCCGGCATCGTCGCCACCGGCGGCTTCGACGTCCAGCAGGAGCAGGCCAGCAGCACATTCATCACCGACTCATCGTTTGCGGAAGTTCCGATCGACCGGCAGATGCTCGGTTTCTTCGGTGAGCTCCGTTTCGATCCGACCTCCAGCCTGTCGGTGACGGCCGGTATACGTGGCGACCGTATTACACGCGAAGCGCTGCCCGGCGACGGTTTCGGACGTCCGCTGTTTTCGGACGAAACGGAAGTCGCGGCGAATCCCAAGGTGTCCGTCGGGTGGTATCTGCGCCCGGCCAGCGTCACCCCGGACTGGACCCGGCTCCGTGTCAGCGCCGGCACTGGTATCCGTCCTCCGAGCGCGTTCGAGATCGCGTTCACCGACAATCCGGCCCTCAAATCGGAGCGCACGCGCAGCGTGGACTTCGGGGTGGAGCAGGCCGTGGCCGGGGGGCGCGTCGTCGTCGAGGCCACCGCGTTCTTCAACCGATACGACGACCTCATCGTGTCGGTGGGTCAATCGTTCCAGAACGCCAGTCAGTTCAGAACGGACAATCTGTCGAACTCTCGAGCCCGTGGCCTCGAGCTGGCCGCGACCGGACGGACGCCCCAGGGATTCGAAGCGCGGGTCACCTACACCTGGCTCCACACCGAGATTCTCGCCCTGGACTCGACAGAGTCCGAAGCCCCCGGCGGGTTCACCGTCGGCGACGCGCTGCTCCGGCGCCCACGCCACCAGGGTTCGGTCGAGCTGTCGTTCATACAACCGCGCTATTCGGCGTTCACCTCGATCGGCACCCGCAGCTCGACCTTCGATGTGGACCCCACGTTCGGGTCGTTCGGCGGTTTCTTCGACAACCCGGGCTACGCCGTGGTCAACCTCGGCGGCAGCGTCGGGATCTGGACCGGGGTGGATCTCACCGCCCGGGTTCTGAACCTGCTGGACCGCGACTATGAAGAAGCCTTCGGATTCCCGTCGTTGGGTCGGAGCGTCATCGCCGGGGTCCGGGTTGTCGGGACGCGGTAGTCGGTGCGGCATCACAGCAGCCATGAGCGACTTCGAAGTCAACGTCACCGGCGGCTTTTTCCTCGCGGCCTCAGCGATGCTGTGGCTCGGCTGGATATTGTTGCCGGCCAAGCTCGGCGACTACTTCGTCCCGACCGATTTCCCAGCGGTGCTCAAGCGTCGGCGCCTGTGGATCTGGCTCTATCGCGTACACCTGTTTGGTCACGTCGTGGCCGTCATGGCCTTGGTCGCGCTCGCCACGCTCGTGTCGGGGGAAGAGTCGCGCATCCTGGTGTGGCCCGCGGTCGCGGTGTTGGGCACCGGCTTGATGATGGGGGCGATCGCGGCCGCCTTCTACTACCACTTTGGGGCGTGGGGCTCGTTGGACATGGATGGCCAATCGGATGAGGCCGTGGACGGGTTTATCACCTCACTTCGTGCCACCACGGAATATGTCACCTGCCTGGTGCGCTTTTCACGCGTATTCATCGGTGTCGGTCAGGTCGTGTTGGTCATCGGACTCCTGCTGCAGGGAGCGATCTGGCCGGTGTGGCTAGTCGGCTTCGGCGGTCTCCTCGGGATAGCCGGCATGGCACTCACGATGGGGCTCCCCGACAACCTGAAGCTCTATCGACCGGTGTTTCACCTGAACGCCTTGTGGCTGTTGGCATTTGGGCTGGTCGTCTTCACGGTCGGCTGACGGAGGGCGGGCGCTGCGAGCGGTCGCGCCACGGCGTGACGACGCGCGTCCACCAGAGGACGAGCCCAGTCAATCGTGAATCCACTCCGCCAGTTCGACCGACCGGGCCACCAGATGACCAGACCGGTCAGGCACAGGAGCAACAGACAGAAGCCGCCGACCCCGTTCACGACACGGCCGGTGCGCCCGGCCAACAGGTCAAAGTGCAGATCTTGCAAGGTGCGGACGACGGAATGCTCGGGTAGCTCGCCCAGCACCGCGCCAGACACCCGATCGGCAAGAATCGTCTATAACTGGTCGCCGGCGGTGACATAGGCCAGGTAGGTTGGTCGATCCGTAGTCGGCGCGTCGACGCCCGAAACCCGCCCGACCGGGTACGCGTCACGCACCCTCTCGAGCACGGTCACGGGCTCGGCCAGATCGCCCACGCTTTCTACGAAGAGGTCCGGGTGCACCGCGCGTTGCAAGTGAATGCGGAACATCAGTGCCGCACCGGTGACGGAGACGATAATCAGATAGAGCGCCGACAGGACACCGACCCAGAGGTGCACCTGGAACAGCGCGCGCCGGAGGAAGACGGAACGGGGCCGCTCGAGAAACGCAATCACGGGATGAATTCTTCGTCAGTGTGGGGCGGGAGTGCCCCCCGCGAACGCGGATACCGTCGGCAGCATGATCCGGAACGTCAGGACCACGACGGGCGTCCCGATTTGTTGGCGGCGGAACTCGGCCAGCACCTCGAGCCCATCGCGCCCCGGCAGGGGCGAGGTCATCTCCCAAGCTTATCGAAGATCGGGCGACCAGCGGCGCGGCCTGGCCAGACTTCAGACAATCTTCAGGCGTGGCCGCGCTGACCCGCGCAGTATGATGAAGACGGCGAACCTGAGGAGAGGGGGAAACTGATGACGCGACGCTTGGGCGTTCTGATTGCAGCCGTTGTGTGTGCGACGCACTTCCCGCTTCAGGCCCACCACGCCATCGGAGAGACATACGACGAAGAGCGCACGATCGTCCTCGAAGGTGAGGTCAGCTCGTTCCAGTTCGGTAACCCGCATTCCATGATCCAGCTCCGCGTGCGCGACGGTCAAGGCCACCCGCACACGTGGGCGTTCGAGTGGCGTGGCGCGAGACGTCTGCAACAGGAGGGGTGGACCGACAGCGCGCTGACCACGAGCGACCGCGTGCGGATCTGCGGGAACCCGGGCCGCGACCCTGGCGCCTACCGGCTGTATCTGTTGAATCTGGCGGTGACTGCGTCCGACTCCCGCTTGGCCACGACGTCGGACAGCAGCCTGTGCGCACCGACACTGCGTGGTCCAGCCGCCTCACCCACCGCCAGTCGGTGACCTCCGCACCCCCGTTCGCGACCACCGAGGATCTCGCCGACATCATCATCGGTGCAGACCGCCGGCCGCTCCTGATACTCACCGACTTCGACGGAACCCTGTGCGAGTTCCAATCTGAACCGGAGGCAGTGTTCCTGGGAGACGGGCTCCGGACGACACTCTCCACGCTGGCGGCACAACCGCGGACGAGGGTGGGCGTTGTCAGCGGACGACGGGCGGACGACGTGCGACGACGGACGGGGCTCGGCGACGGTCTCTACTACGCTGGACTGCACGGCATGGAGATCGATGCCCCCGACACCCGCTTCGAAGTACCGGGGTTTGGCGCCCGCGCCGAGGAACTGCAGCGGCTCGGCGCCCTGATCGCCCAGACGGTCGCCCCGCTCCGGGGCACCCTGGTCGAGAACAAGGGACTCGCCGTGGCCTTGCACGTACGTGCGGCGACTCCGGCCGACCGCGAGCGAGCCGAACGGGCGTTCTGGGACCTGGCCACCCCGGCCCTCGAGGCCGGCACCCTGCGGCTGCAACGTGGTGACTGCGTCTTCGAGCTTCTGCCCAACATCGCTTGGAACAAGGGTGACGCCGTGCGCTGGATCGAAGCGGATGCCGCGCGTGGCCACGGCGCCCCGTTCCGCCCGGTCTACCTCGGAGACGACCAGACCGACGAACATGCGTTCGACGCGATTGGTGACCGCGGCGTCAGCGTCATGGTGGGGTCGAGACCATCGCGCGCCCGCTACCGATTGCCAGACCCGGCGGCGGTCGCAGAGCTGCTGGCTCGACTGGCGGCACGCGGCCGAACCGGCTGATCCAGACGCCGCGCGGCGTCGCGCCACCGGCCCGGAGCGTGCAATCGCTAGTGGTACACTCGGCGCTGATGTCTCTGGGAAACGCGATACGAGGAGTGGTTCGCCACTCGATGCGCGCCTACTATTGGCCGATTGCCGCCGCCGGGGTGCTCGCCGCAAGCGCGTTCATGCCCTGGGTCTCGGTTGGCACACAACAGTTCGGCGGCGTGCCAGACCTGGCTGCGCTCTGGGTACTGGTGTGCGCGATCCTGGCCGTGGTGCTGGCCGGTCTCAGTATCGTGACCCGTAAGAATTCCCGGCACCCGCTGTTGCTCGTCGGGCTGTGCGCGTTCGGCATCCTGTTTCTCGCCGAACAACTGATGCAGCGCTCGGCCGCCCAGCAGGGCTGGTCGACGTCCCAGGCCCGCGCGATCGTCGAAGGCCGACCAGCACAGCCCACACTCGAACCCACCTTGGCGCCGGGCACCTACGTCGGCCTGGCCGCCTCCACCGCGATTACGCTCTTCGGCCTCACCGTCGTCTTCAAACGCGCCCCCCAGATCCAGGCGAGCGCTACCGACGACGACGTGTAGCAGCCGTACCACCATCTGCTCGGCATCGAGGCGCCGGGTCGGACGCGCTCGGCCCAACGGGCGGCTCTCGTTCTAAGAAGGCCACTCTTCTGGTCCTTCTGTTTCACGATATCGAAATGTAAATATACCTTGACATAATGAAAAGCGAGTCATGCTATTTTGTATGTCAAGTTTATTTGATATATAGACAATGGAGAACGACATGACCAACAACGCGCAACGTGATGGCCGGCCCGGCGGCTGGGACGCCCCCGAGGGCGCCGAAAGGCAACCCACGGGCTCGTGGGCCTGGCTAGCCAGCGGATTCGGCACACCCGCTGATCGACACAACCAGGTCCGGATGACCGTCTGGGCGTTAGTCTGGATGATGAGCTTCCTCGCGGCCGGCCAGATCTTGAAGGGGAACCTTGGCTTCGGCCTGGCGGTGGAGGGGCCGTCGGTCTGGCTGGTGGCAATGTTCCCCAACGTACTGGCGATAGGCGTCCTGCTTTCCTATCTCCGGTTCTTGCGGATGGCGGACGAGCTGACCCGCCTTGTCCAGATTCAAGGGCTGGCGGTGGGTTTCGGGACGTGGTTCTTCTTCTTCCTGGGCTGGCAGCTGCTCGAGGACGCCGGCGCCGGGCCCTTGGGTGACGAGGTCCCGATTCTCGTCCCGGTGTTCGCCATGATGGCCGGCCAACTCTACTTCGCCTGGAGATACCGATGAAGAACCGGCTGCGAGTGTTGCGAGCCGAGCGCGAATGGTCTCAGGCAACGCTGGCCGAGCGACTCGGCGTCTCACGCCAGACCATCAACGCCATCGAAACCCGCAAGTACGACCCCGGTCTCCCGCTGGCCTTCAAGATTGCCCGCCTCTTCGGTCTGCCAATCGAAGAGATCTTCGACCCCGGAGACGGCAACGGCCGCCCCGAGGAGGGCACTGTCCGCTAGCCACCTCCCTCTCACGCTCGTCCACGACCGGTTCGCGACCGAGATGCACGCTTCCGTCGCCCGACCGCACCGCTGCGCCTGGCCAGCTCCCCGCATGCCGGGCGTCGACTCTGGGCCGGTCTGAAGACCGGAGGCTACGTACGTCTTTGTGCGGAGGAAGCCTACCGCTGCAACGTCTTGAGGTAGTTGACGAGGTGCCAGATGTCTTCGTCGTTGATGCGGTCGGCGTAGGGCTGCATGTCGGCCGACACGCCCTCTTTGATCACCAGGAAGATCTCGCCGTCTGAGGGTCCGTGTAACCAGATGTCATCGGTGAAGTCCGGCACGTCGCCGCCCGCGTGCGCCATGTCGCCGTCGCCGAGACCGGTATTGCCGTGGCAATCTCGGCACATGAACACATAGCGTTGGCGGCCAGTGGCTTTCGAGTCGGCGGTCGCCTCCAACGGATTCTCGAGGGCTTGGCCCTCCGCGTGCTGGTGCGGTTCGGCGGGATGCGACTGGAGGGCCGTGGCTGTCACGGCGGCGTAGCCGCCGACGGCCAGGATGACGAGGAGGCGGACACAGTGCTGCTGCATGTTCGATTCTCCGTGTGACCTGCGGCGGATGGCAGATGACGTCTTAGGACCCGGTCAGGGTCCTTATTCCTGGGGCGCATCGAAATGCTTCCACATGTATTCCGGCTGATACGTATGGAGATACAAGAAAATCTCGTGCGCCAGATTGACGACCCGGTTGACGCCGTATTCGTGGTGGTTCCGCGTCGCCACAAGCTCCACCGACACCGCACCGCGCGAGGGCACGCACCCGATCCGCGCGCGCCGACGGTCGACCCGGCGATGCGGGGGCAGACGTGGAGAGGCGCGACCGGCCACGAACCCCTGTAGATCGCGAGCGAGCGATGAACGGGCGGGAATACCGGGCAGGAGATTACGAAACAGGAACGTCCCGGTTTTCGGCGTGTAGTCCAGTGACAAGGTTCGCACACCAAGCCACGAGAATCGGAACCGATGCCGTCCGCCGCGCGGGGCCTGCTCACTGAACCCTCGAAACACGCCCCGGTCGGCATAGGTCTGCAGGCGCTCGCGCACCACCGCCAACGACTGTTCAGCCGTCAGTCGCCGGCGAGACAGGGGCGGCGCCCCCTTGGTTCCTGCTGTCACGTTCGCAATATAGAAGAAGCCGGCACAGCGTGCCGGCTTCTTCCCCTCCGTAGGTAGCCTCGGGTGACCGTCGACTGGACCCGCTAGTGGTAATACGACAACACGCCCGGCTCGATCTTGCCGAGGAATCCAGGCGCATACTGATCACGCAGCCAGAACTCTTTCTTCGCCTGCACGTTGACGACCGAGGGACGGCTCTCGTCGAGCGCCACTTGATACGCTCGCTCGAGTGCCGGCCTGAAGTCGCCCGGCGCGGTCACATACTCGCCGTGCGCGCCAAGCGCTTCACCGAGCTTGTCGTACCGCAGGTTCTCCTGGAACAGGTGGACCGGCAGTCCGACCTGATTGTTGCGTTGCCCCTCCCAGGTGCCCCACGCATTGTTGTTGTAGACGATGACGACGGCGGGCAACCGATACTTGGACAGCGTCTCCATCTCCATTCCGCTGTAGCCAAATCCGGCGTCACCCGTGATCGCGATGATCGGATGGCCCTTGTAGTCGGCCTGCGGCCCGACCCCGTGTTGCACGGCGGCCGCCACCCCGATGGTGTAGCCCACGTCGGGACCGATGGCGCCGTACTGGTAGGCGCCGTTCATGATCTGCCCGGGCCGGTAGCTTCGGAGATAGCGGCGTGTGTAGCGGGCGATCCCGTATCCGCCCTGGACAATCGTCGTCCGGTCACGTGGCAGGCTGCCGGCGTGCAGGAAGTCCGCCAGTTCCTTGCCGATGACCGAGGGGTGCACGGCGTCGGTGTAACCGAGGCCGGTCTGGTAGTACTGCTCGTTCTCCGCCTCGAACTCGGCCCGCGCGGCGGCGATCTCGGCCACCCACGCGTCGTGTCGCATCTGAGGCAGGGCGGCGGCCAGCGCTTCGAGCGCCGCCTTCTCGTCACTGACGATACCGAGATCGATCGGGAGGTTCCGGCCGATATCCCCGGCTTCCGGGTCAATGCGGATGTACTTCGTGTCCGGACCGAAGGCGAACTCGCCCTGGGTGGGCATGCAGTATTGGCCCACCAGCAGCACCAGGTCCGCACTGGCCAGCGCGCCCGGAGCGGTGCTGGCCGACAGCGCGTGATCGGCGGGAAACTGTCCCTTGGTGGCGCCGGACTCCACGACCGGAATCTGGGCCCGCTCGGCCACCTGACGCAGCGCGTCCCACGCCCGGGTGTGGAACACGCCGTTGCTCGACACGATCATCGGGCGCTCGGCATCGCGCAGCAACGCGACCGCCTGATCGATGGCACGCGGGTCCGGATGCGGTTTTGTGTCGGTGCGGTACTTCGTCTTGTCGTAGAAGTACTCGATCTCGCTGGCGTCGCGGAACCGCGCGTTCGCGATCTCGGCCGGGAAGTCGAGGTGGACCGGCTTGGGCACCCCGCTCCGGAGCTGCCGGAACGCGTAACCGGCATACTCGTGGATACGAGCCGGGGTAATCAGTCGCTTCCCGTACTTGCGCAAGCCTTCGGTGGTCGGCTGCTGATAGGCGTCCTGAATCCCCCGCTCGGTGTCTTCGGCAAAAATCGTCTTGTTGCTCGCCAGCACCAGGACCGGCGACCGGGCGGCGTTGGCCGTCGCGATTCCGCAGATCATGTCGGTGAATCCGGGCCCCTCGGTGCCAGATGTCGCCGCTATCTCGCCGGTCACTCGGGTGAAGGCGTCAGCCGCATGACAGAGCGACCCTTCGTGACGACCGCCGTAGGTCGGGATACCGGTGTCGGAAATGGCGTGCACCACACTGTAGTTGCCGGGGCAACAGAACAGCGCCGCGACACCCTCTTCCTTACAGGCCCGCGCGAAGACCTGCGCGCCGGTCATCGGGAAATCGACGGTCGGCAGGGGGGCGTTCTTGGCGGTTTCGAACTCGTCCGGCACCCGAATCGGGGCCTCGTCCCCTTCGGCCGCCGCCAATCCGACGCTTCCGGCCCCCAACGTTGCCGCCGTGGCACCGGCGCCCAATACAGCCTGTTTCATGAACCGACGCCGCGAGTTGGCCTGCTTTGCACGTGACATGTGGTCGCTCCTCTTGAAATCTAGGACTCAGAATGGCACGCGGGAGAGGGTGAGCGCAACCCTCAGGCGGGCGCCAAGTCGCTACTCGCTTTGTCGCTTCGCGGTCTGGCTGCGACCACCCGGGGCAGGCGGCCACGAGCGCGGGTCCAGGTGTTCGAGCCCCCCGAGAATGTCCGACGCCCACCGAAAGACGTCGTGGCCGGCGACAACGTGCCGTTGCGCCCGCATGCGACGCTGACGCTCGTCGACCGGCATGTCGAGCGCCTGCTGGAGCCCGTTCGCGAACCCTTCGACGTCGTAGGGATTGATGATGACCGCTTCTCTCAGCTCCTGCGCTGAGCCGGCCATCTCGCTCAGCACCAGCACGCCGTCGAGATCGTCCCGCGCGGCGACGAATTCCTTGGCCACGAGATTCATACCGTCGTGGAGGGAGCTCACGATGCAAAAGTCGGCCAATCGATACAACGCGACGAGACGTTTGATGCGGAGCGCCGACTTCCGATACCGGATCGGGCCACCGCCACCGGGGCCCGGGCCATGCTTGGCATTCAGCGCGGCGACGCGCTGGTCGATGTCTGCCTCCACGGCCGCGTAGCGGTCCAGCTTCGACCGGGACGGCACCGCGATCTGGACGAACGTCAGTTGCTGGGCCAGCCCCGGCCATCGGGTGAACAAGGCGTCGAGCGCGTCGAGACGCTCTGGAATCCCCTTCGTGTAGTCGAGTCGGTCGACCCCGACGCCGACCAGCGGTGTCTCGATCCGCAGCTCCCGGCGCAGCCGAGCCATCTCCGTCTCGAGGCCGGGGTCTCTGGCAATGGACTGGATGCGGTCGAAGTCGACGCCGATCGGCGCGGTGCAGACGGTGGTGGTGTGGTCCGACGCATGGACCCGACCGTGTTTCACCGTGACCCCCAGCTCGGCGCGGACCGCGGCCAGGAAGTTGCGTCGGTCCCGCTCGAGCTGGAACGCGAGCAGATCCGTCGCCGCCAAGCCTTCAAGAATCTCTCGACTGTAGGGGCAAATCCGTAACGTATCGGGATGCGGGAACGGAATGTGCCAGAACAGTGCGATACGCGCGTCCGGACGCCGCTGTCGCAAGTAGTGCGGCACCAGCGTCAGGTGATAGTCCTGAATGAACACCGGAGCCACGCGGTCCGGCAGTTCCTCATCGACGGCGCGTGCGAACCGGTCGTTGACGTCTCGATACACACGCCAGTCTTCGGCCCGGAACACAGGCTTGACGTGCGCCACATGCGAGAGCGGCCAGAGTCCTTCGTTGGCGAAACCCTCGTAGTAGTGCCGCTCCTCGGTCTCGCTCAGCCAGATGCGGCGAAGATCGTAGGACGGCACGTCTGGTGGCACACGCACCCGGTCCCCATCGTCGACGACACGCTTGTCGGCATCGCCGGCGCCGTGGGCGACCCACACGCCCCCACGTTCCCGCATGAGTGCGTCCAGCGCGACCGATACGCCACCTGTCGTTGGTGACCAGGTGACGGACCCGTCCTCCGCCGTGGAGTGCAAATAGGGTTCCCGATTCGACACCACGGCCAGTGGCCGGGTGGAGGGGTGTTCATCGAGGATGGGGTCTGCGTCGGCGGGGGGCATGTCGCTTCGGTGGACGCAACGTGGCCCTCGGTGAGAGCCAGCGTGTCCATCACATCACCCGGAGCCGGCCGGCGGGGACACTGACGCCGAACCACACGGGTGCGACCGAATCAGCGAGTCAACGACTTAAAGGCCGAACGACAGGCCGCACCCGCACTCGGTCTTGGCGTGAGGATTGCGCAGAATCAAGTTCTGGCCAAGCATGTTCGGATCACAGTCCAGCACGGTGCCGTCGAGATACTTGAAGCTCTTGGGGTCGACGAAAATCTTTGCCCCATCATCGCTCTCAAAAATCTCGTCATCCGACGTGGGGGTCTGCTCCCACTTGAAGACGTAGCTCATACCCGAGCACCCTCCAGCCTTGACCCCCACTCGCAGACCGCCCTCGGCAATCCCCTCCTGTCGCATGGCGCTCTGGATCCGTTTGGCCGCCGCCTGCGTGATCTCAATCATGGTCTTGTCTCAGTCTACCTTAGAGCGCGTGGCGCTCTTGAGACCCTGACGGTTGGGACGGTCTTCCGCCTCGGCCCACCCTGGCGGCAGTCCAGGAGCGTCATCCTCGAGTTCGAACACCGGGACGGGCGCCCGCAACCTCGCGACCAAGCCTCGGAGCTTCTCGACCACGTAGTCGATCTCCTCGTCCGTATTGAAGCGACCGAGACCAAACCGGATCGAGGCCTGCGCCGCGGCCTCCCGCAGACCCAGCGCTTTGAGCACGTGTGACGGCGTCCGACGGCTCGACGAACAGGCGGCGCCCGACGACACCGCCACGTCATCGAGGCCGATCAGCAGTTGATCGCCGTCCACACCGTCAAACGTGACATTGAGATTGTGCGGCAATCGCGACGTCATCGACCCATTGACCGAGACGCCAGGCAATGCTTGCTGGAGACCGTGCCAGAGGCGGTTACGCAGCTGTGTCAGACGCTCGGACTCCCGGCTCATCTCGGCCAGACACAACCGCGCCGCGTGCCCGAGACCGACGATGGCCGGAACGTTCAAGGTGCCAGAGCGTAGTCCCGACTCATGCCCACCGCCGTCGACGAGAGGGGTGAGCGTCAGACCACGGCGGACATACAGCGCACCGATTCCCTTGGGGCCATACAACTTGTGGGCAGTCATCGACAGCAGGTCGATGTCGTCTTCGGAGACATCGATCTTGACGTGCCCAACCGCCTGAGCGGCATCCGTATGAAACAGGGCACCGCCGGAATGTGCCACGCGGGCCAGATCGCCGATCGGCTGGAGCACGCCGATTTCGTTGTTGGCCGACATCACGCTGACCAGCACCGTGGCCGGCCTGAGTGCGGCCGCGAGCGTGTCCGGGTCGAGCAGACCGTCGCCCCGCACCGGCAGATACGAGACGGCGACGCCTTGCTGCTCCAGCCGGGCGCATGGGTCCAGAATCGCCCGATGTTCGGTCGATACCGTGACGATGTGATTGCCCCGGGCGCGGGACGCGTCCACCACTCCCTTCAGTGCCAGGTTGTTCGACTCAGTGGCACCGCTCGTGAAGACCACCTCCCGGGAGGTAGCTCCGATGAGCCTGGCGACCGCCAACCGGGCCTCGACCACCGCGTCTCGCGCCGCCCACCCGAACTGGTGGTGACGACTCGCCGCGTTGCCGTAGTGCTCACCAAAGAACGGCACCATCGCGGCGACAACGCGAGGGTCGACCCGCGTCGTGGCGTGGCCGTCCATGTAGATCGGCGATTGGGCCATGTAGTACTTAGCCGGGGCTGCGGTGCGAGGGGATTGGCAACGCCGCCAGACGGGCGCCTCGCCAGGGAACCTACGTGTGAGGTACGTGCACCGCGGGGGCCAGCGCGTCTGGCTCCGACGAGCGAGGCGACAGTGCGATCGGGACCAGCGGGGACTCGTCCGCGGCGAGCGCCTGCAGGCTGTAGGAGGTCAGCGCCTGTACGATCTGGTCCTTGATGCGCCACAGTGGATCGCGAATATTGCAGGTGGCGAATTGTTCACACTCGTCATCCACACTGGTACAGGCGGTGACCATCACGGGACCGTCGATCGCCTCGATGACATCCGCCACCGAGATCCGTTTGGGCGAACGAGCGAGGTGATACCCACCGCGTGTCCCATGGTGAGAGGCCAGCAGGTCCTGCCGCACCAATCGTTGCAGCACTTTCGCCATCAGCTCGACCGGAATCCCGTAGCGCTCCGCGATCTCGCGGGCGCTCGCGGCCTCGGACTCCGGGCGCGAGGCGAGGTCTTTGAGCGCCATCAGCGCGTATTCCGCTTTCTTGGAGAGTCGCAGCATCGAAATACCGGTGATTCATTGTAGCCGGACTGGCAACCCCGCCCCTCAATACTTGGGGAGCGTCGGATCGACGCGGTCGATCCAGGCCAGGATACCGCCCTGGAGGTTGCGCGCCTGGGGATAGCCTTGGTCCCGCAATAGCGCGACGGCCTTTCCGCTACGAACGCCCGACTTGCAGTGGACGACCAGATCGGCATGCCCAGCCAATTCGGACAATCGGCCCGGAAGTTCGCCGAGCGGGATCAACACGGAGCCGGGGATGCGGCAGATCTCGAACTCGCGCTGCTCACGCACATCGAGCAGCAGGAACGAGTCCCGACGATCCAGGCGTGTCTTGAGTTCCTCGACGGTCACATCAGTCGACCCGGGCGTCGGCGTGGGAGCGGGTGCGGCCGGCGTGATTCCACAGAACTGGTCGTAGTCGATTGGGGCGGTGACGGTCGGGTGCTCGCCACACACCGGGCAGTCGGGGTCTTGTCGGACTTTCAGCTCGCGGAACCGCATCTTGAGCGCGTCGAACAGCAGGAACCGACCCACCAGCGATTCACCAACCCCGAGGATGAGCTTGATCGCCTCGGTGGCCTGCAAGGTCCCGACAACACCCGGCAAGATGCCGAGCACACCGCCCTCGGCACAACTGGGCACCAGTCCCGGCGGTGGTGGCTCTGGGAACATGCATCGGTAACAGGGACCATCCTCGGCGGCGAACACGGTCGCCTGGCCTTCGAACCGGGAAATACTGCCGTAGACATTGGGCTTGCCCGTGAGCACGCACGCATCGTTGACCAGATAGCGCGTTGGAAAGTTGTCGGTTCCGTCGACGACCATGTCGTAGTCGGCAAACAACCCGAGCGCATTCTGGGACGACAGCGCCATTTCGTAGGTCACGATCTCGACCTCCGGGTTGAGGGCGTTCAGCCGCGCCTTGGCCGACTCGAGCTTCGAGCGTCCGACGTCCGGTGTCCCGTGGATGATCTGGCGCTGCAGGTTGCTGTGGTCAACGGTATCGAAGTCGACGATGCCGAGCGTCCCGACCCCGGCCGCGGTGAGATACAACGCCACCGGCGAGCCCAACCCGCCAGCGCCGATACACAACACGCGCGCCGCCTTCAACTTCAGCTGCCCCTCCATACCCACTTCGGGCATGATCAGGTGCCGGCTGTAGCGTCCGACCTCATCGTTGGTCAGAGCAGCCGGCCCGGCCTGGGTCACGACCATCCTCCACCCGCCACGGAGGGAATGATGCTCACGGTGTCGTCCGCGGTCACGGGCGTCTGGTCCTTCTCGAGATATCGGATGTCGTCATCGTTCAGGTAGATGTTGACGAAGTTGCGCCGGGTGCCGTCTTCCGCGTACAGATGCTTGCGGAGGTCGGCGTACCGCGTCGTGAGGTTCGCGAGCAATTCGCCAACGGTAGCGCCCTCAGCCTCCACCTCATCGAGCTGGTCGGTGTAGCCGCGGAGGGGCGTCGGAATCAGAATCTTGGTTGCCATGGTCGTCCTTCTCTTAGACGGGGCTGCGCGGGCACTCCTTGTCGCGCGCCGCGGTCTTCTTCGATCAACGGGGCTCCACTTCGACCGTCTCCTGGTCGAACGCCGACCGGTCTTCTCGTAGCCGCCAGGACGTGAGTGCTCGCGGCTCGGCCTGCTCCACCGCAACGATGACGTAGGCGAGTGCGGGCCACGCGTGGTCGAGATCGTACTGCGACGGTCGTGCCGGACTGTCCGGGTGTGAGTGATAGAACCCGATCAACTCGGCCTCGAGCGCGGCTGCTCGCCGTTCTGCCACGAGGTAATCGACCGGCCGAACCAAGAACCGCCGGCGTGGGCCCTCATCCGTGCTGTTGGGCAACGCCAGCGCCTCGGTTACCACGCGGTCGCGTCCGATCAACGCGCCGCAACACTCATACGGGTACGCCTCGCGGCCGTGCCGCCGGATCCCGCTGTCGGCATCGACCTGGAGCACGAGCGTCTGGGGCGCCATCACTCCGAGTCGGTGACGAAGCCTTTTTCCTGCCACGCCAGCGTTCCACCATCGACGCTCCGGGCGTTGCGATAGCCCAGTGACTTCAGAAACAACAGCCCAGACAGCGACGCATTCCCGCGCTGGCAGATACTCAGAATCGGCGCATCCAGATCGCGCGGCAGGATGTTCAGCGCCTCGCTATTTTCTCCCAGCTCGGCCAGCGGCAGATTGAACGCTCCGGGCACGTGGGCTTCGTCATATTGATCGGTCGGGCGCACATCCAAAACAAACGGTTTGTCGCGCTGCCACTGGGTGTGCGCGTCCTCGACCCCGAGCGTCAGTTCCGCATTTCCTCGGACGTTTTCTCGCATCCGATCGAGCAACGGATCTCGTCCGGCCCCGCTCGCCGCGCCCGGCGCCACCATCCCGGGGAGATGCTTGACAAACGACGACGCATACTTGAAGGCGTTGTCCGGAAAGATCACCACCACCAGATTGCCTGGCTCATCGGGCACGAGCTTGAGCGCGCCCGCCAGCGCCATGGCGGAGCTCGGCCCCGCGGTGATGCTCTCTTCCCGATTGAGTCGCAGGCACAGCTGATATGCGATCTCGTCGGTGACCTCGACCACCTGGTCGTACCCGTCCGGACGAAACAGATGCGTCTGCTGGAGCTGCCGCAAGCTGCGCACGCCAGGAATGTCGTGTCCATCTTGCGGATGGATTCCGAGCACCTGGATGTCGGCACGCTGTTCCTTCAAGAACCGACCGGTGCCAGTGATGGTGCCGCAGGTGCCAAGCCCGGCGGCAAAGTGGGTCACTTTGCCCGCGGTCTGCCGCCAGATTTCCGGGCCGGTGGTCTTGTAGTGCGCGTCTGGATTGGCTTCGTTCACATACTGATTCAGCATGTGGAAATCCGGCTCGGCGCCGAGTTCCATCGCCTTCGCGATCGCCCCTTCGGGAGCGCCGGGGGCGGGGCACAGCGTGTCCTGCAGCTCGATGACGTCGGCGCCAAAGAACCGCAACATGGTGCGTTTCTCGAGCGGGATCTCACTCGACAAGGGCGTGGTGAGGGTGTAGCCCCGCGCGTTGGCCATCATGACGAGCGCCATGCCGGTGTTGCCGGAGGTGGGCTCGACCAGCTTCTGGTTCGGTCCCACGGTGTGTCGCGCTTCGCCGTCTATGAGGAGATTCGCCGCGACGCGGTCCTTCACGGCACCGAACGGGTTGTACCACTCGAGCTTGGCGTAGACCTCCGTGTGCTGAAACGGGCTCACTCGATTCAGCCGCACCAATGGGGTGGGGTTCTCGGCGTCGCACTGGAGACCAAGAATCGAATCGTAGACGCGGCGCGCGTGATCGTCCATTCCCTGGTCAGTCCTCGTGTGAGCGTGTCTCCGGCCCCAGTCGTTTGCTGGCAGGACACTAGAACCGCTTATCTTATGCTGCCCTCTGACCGGCTTCAAGGTGGCGAGGACCCGTCGCCACGACCGCCCCACCGGTTACACTTGTGAGACGCGTCACAGTCGGGCTCAGATCCCGGCACTGGCGTCACACCCCCACGGCCCAGGTAAGCGAACGCAGTGGACACCGTCTCGATGCTCGTAGGAGTGGCACTTGGTCTGGCCGTGGGCGGCCTTGCCGGCTGGGGACTGGGTCGACTGGGCGAGCGCACGGCCGGACCGCAGGCGGAGGCGGCGGCGGCCCGCGCGCGCGCCGACGAGATCGCGAAGCGGATCACACAGCTCGACGCGGCCCTCGAGGCTCGCGGGCACGAGTTGGCCGAGGCACGCGCGCACGCCGGCGAACAGGCCGAGCGGCTGGTCCGCGCGACGGCCGAGCTGGACGGGGAGCGCCGCTTGGGCGCCGACCGGATCCGGCTGTTCGAGCAAGCAGAGCACACACTGCGCGAAGCGTTCGCATCCGTGTCGGCGGACGCGTTGCGGGCGAACAACCAATCGTTCCTCCAGCTCGCAAAGACGTCGCTGAGCGAATTCCAGAAACAGGCCGCGGTGGATCTCGACCATCGTCAGCGCTCCATCGATGGGCTGGTCAAACCGCTCCAAGAGACGCTGGGTCAGGTCAACGCCAAGCTGCAGGAAGTCGAGACGGAGCGCGCCAGATCGCAGGCGCAGATGAGAGAACAGCTTCAGACCCTGGCCACGGCCACGACGCACCTGGAACGAGCGCTGCAAACCCCCCATGTGCGCGGTGGGTGGGGCGAGGTGCAGTTGCGACGCGTCGTCGAACTGGCCGGCATGATCGACCATTGCGACTTCTCGGAGAAAACCACCGTCCAGACCGCCGACGGCAAACTGGTGCCGGATATGGTGGTAAAACTGCCGGGCGGTCGAAACATCGTGGTCGACGCCAAGGTACCCTACGTCGCGTATCGAGAGGCAGCCGAAACGGAGAAGGACGACGAGCGGGTCGCGAAGTTGCGCGAACACGCCGGCCAAGTGCGGGCCCACATGGTGCAACTCGGCAGCCGCGGGTACTGGACCCAGTTCCAGCCCGCGCCAGAGTTCGTCTTCATGTTCTTGCCCGGTGAGGGCTATTTCAGCGCGGCGCTCCAGCACGACCCGGGATTGATCGAGTTCGGTGTCGGACAGCGCGTGATTCCCGCGAGTCCGCTGACGCTGATCGCGCTGCTCCGGGCGGTCGCCTATGGCTGGCAGCAGGAACGTATTGCACGAAACGCCGAAACCGTGAGCACCCTGGGCCGTGAGCTCTACGAGCGGATCTACCGGCTGGCCGGACATCTCGACGAGCTCGGTCGGGGAATCACGCGCACCGTCGACGCCTACAACAAGACAGTGGGAACCATCGAGTCGCGGGTGCTGGTGACCGCCCGGCGGTTCAAGGAACTCGGGGTCAGCGCCACGGAACCGATTCCCGAGACCCCGCTGGTCGAGCGAAGACCGCGCCCATTGCAAGCTCCCGAGATGGCCGACCTGTTCGGCGATCTCGACGCTCCGCCCGCGTCCGACGACCCGGACGCCGACTGACACAACGTCTCCGCCATCATGCCGATCGAGCCGTTCGAACTGGAGCGCTGGCAGTCCCGGTACGAACATACGGTTGGCATCAACCTGTCCGAGAGTGGCGTGCACCCGCTTCGAGTTCGTGATCTGCTGGAGCCCGATGACGTCGACTCGCTGCTGGAGCAGCCGCTGTCGTACACCCAGACCAATGGCACGGTCGCGCTGCGAGAACGGATCGCCGCCCTCTATCCGGGGGCGACTCCGGCTGACATCCTGGTCACCAACGGTGGCTCGGAAGCGAACTTCGTCTCTTGCTGGACGCTGATCACGCCCGGCGACGAGGTCGTCAGCATCCAACCCAACTACATGCAGATTCCCGGATTGGCCAGGGCGTTTGGCGCCACCGTCCGTGAGGTCTGGCTGCGTGCGGAGCCGTCTCGCTGGACACTCGACCTCGACGCCGTCCGGACGGCCGTCACCGACCGGACCCGCCTGATCGCCGTCTGCAACCCGAACAACCCCACCGGGAGCCGTTTGAGTGAGGCGGACGTGATCGAGCTGTGCGACATTGCCGCCACCCACGGGTGCTGGGTGCTGGCGGACGAGATCTACCGAGGGGCGGAACTCGATGGACGGGCGACGCCGACCGCCTGGGGCCGATACGACCGGGTGCTCATCACCGCCGGCCTGTCGAAGGCCTACGGGCTGCCTGGACTCCGTATCGGATGGGTCGCCGGTCCGTCGGACATCATCGACGACCTGTGGGGTCGGCGAGACTACACCTCCATCGCGACCGGCGCCGTCAGCGATCGGCTGGCGCGAGCGGCACTTGCACCGGCACGGCGGGACCGCCTGCTGCAGCGCACGCGTCGTATCCTCAGGCAAAATCAGGAGACGGTCGCCGCCTGGGTGTCCAGACAGCCCAGCGTCCACCAGATTCCTCCGGAAGCCGGCGGGGTCACCCTGGTAGGCTATTCAGGGTCCCGGGACTCGACGGCGTTGGCCGAAGCGATTCGCGTGGAGCATGACCTGCTCGTCGTCCCCGGCGCACACTTCGGCCTGGACTACCATGTCCGGCTGGGCATCGGCGGTGAGTCGGCACCGCTGAGCGCCGGGCTGGAGCGGCTTGGGCGAGCCATCGCGGCCCAGACCTGACCACCACGACCTGAGACAGAGAGACACAGACACGATGAGCGATACCAGTGCTACGTCCACACCAGCGACCGGCGGGGCCTTGGCCGGGCTAACGGTGCTCGATTTGACGCGCGTTCTGTCCGGCCCATATTGCACGATGATGCTGGGCGATATGGGGGCTCGGGTCATCAAGGTGGAGCAACCAGGCAAGGGCGACGACACCCGCGGGTGGGGACCACCGTTCCAAAACGGCGAGAGCTCCTATTTCCTCAGCGTCAACCGGAACAAAGAGAGCGTGACGCTCAACTTCAAGCGCCCCGAGGGACGAGCGGTGCTCGACAAGCTCATCGCCAACGCCGACGTCCTGGTCGAGAACTTTCGACCCGGTACGCTCGAGCGACAGGGCCTCGGGTACGACGCGGTGTCGGCTATTCATCCGCGTCTCGTCTACTGCTCGATTTCAGGCTTCGGGCAGACCGGACCTCGCCGTTCCGAACCAGGCTATGACGCGGTCATGCAGGGCGAAGGCGGACTGATGAGCATCACCGGACCAGGTGGCGGCACCCCGTATCGTCTCGGCGTCGCCATCGCCGACATCGTGTCCGGCATGTTCGCGGCCTACGGGGTGGCCATGGGGCTTCTCGCCCGCGAGCGCCTGGGACAGGGCCAATATATCGATGTCGGGATGCTCGATTCCGTCGCCGCGTTGCTCACCTATCAGGCCGGCATCTGTTTCGCGACCGGCCAGGCGCCACCTCGCCTCGGTAACCAGCATCCGACCATCGTGCCCTACGAGACGTTCACCGCCTCGGATGGCGACATCGTCGTCGCGTGTGGGAACGACGGGTTATTCGTCAAGTTCTGCGCGGTGGTAGAGGCGCCGGCCCTGGCCGAAGACGACCGTTTCGCCACGAACAAGAGTCGCGTCGAGAATCAGGACGCCCTGCGACCGTTGCTGGCGGAGCGGCTGCGCACCCGGTCCAGAGGCGCATGGCTCGACGCGCTCAAGACCGCCGGCGTCCCCTGCGGGGCGGTGCGCGACCTGGCTGAGGTGCTCTCGGACCCGCAACTGATCGAACGGATGATGGTGCTGCCGCTGAACCATCCCAAGGCGGGCGACATCACTGTAATGGGCGTTCCCGTCAAGCTGGCAGGCACCCCCGGTAGCGTGCGGATGCCACCGCCGGTCCTGGGTCAGCACAGCCACGCGATACTCGAAGAGTTGGGATACGACGCGGCCGGTATCTCCGCGCTGGAACAGGAGAAGGTGATCTAGTGGGACGCAGACCGAATGCGGATCGCGGGACTCATGTCGGCGGGTGGTGGCTGTCCCTGCTGGTCGGCATGCTGTCGGTTTCGGGTGTGGCCGACGCACAGCAGGTCGTCGGTATCAGTGTGGGCCAGTTCTCGGTTGTCTCCGAGAGCAGCCGCTCCAACGAGGACGTCCTGAAAGCCAACCGGGGCTTTCAGACGTTTGACATCGGAGACTTCGACAACATCATCGTTGGCGGGGACTGGATGCTGGCCTTCGGCGACTATATCGAGGCGGGCGCCGGCCTGGAGTTCTATCAGCGGACGGTGTCAGGCACGCAGCCCATCGACGAGGCCACGACCGGGAACAGCCTGGCCGTGGATATGACCGTCCGCACCGTCTCTTTCCCGATTACGGCTCGCCTCTTTCCCCTGACCCGGGACGGGCGCGTCCAGCCATACGTCGGTGGTGGTGCCACCGCCCACTTCTGGCGATACACGGAGGAACGCATTTTCACCGGGGCCATATCGGGCCAGTCCAGTGCCATCGACCAGGGCATTACCGCCGGACCAGTCGTCTTCGGCGGCGTACGCGTGCCGGTCGGTTCCGTCAACATCGGCGGCGAAGTTCGCTATCGGGCTAGAGACGCCCGGCTCAACGGACCGGTCTTCGCGGGAACCACGCTCAATCTTGGCAGAATCAGCACGGTCGCCACGATCCAGTTCCGCATCCCGTAGGCCAACCGACCGCAATCCGGGACAGCCGACCCACCTCGACCGGGCCACAGATCTCTCATTGTGGCGCACGGCTTCAGCCGTGTGATCGCAGGCCTAAAGGCCTGCGCCACGAAGCAACACCAAACCCAGCCCCCTACTGAAACCTAGCGGGCGGCGAATACGGGGAGGGCCTCGAGCAGGAACTCGAGCACGTCTTCGTCCGTCAACTGGTCAATCTCGACGCCGGGACGCAGCGGGCGTTCCGCCGTGGACACCCGTTTCCCACGCAGGTGGCTCACTGCCGTCATGATCGTCACGGGGTCCTGGGTGGTATCGACGGCCAGGTCGATGAAGTCTTCGTGACGAGACTCCGACACAAGCCGAACTGCTCCGGCCGGTGTCGACAAGCGAAAGAAAAACCCCTCCGACTTGAGCACGGATGCGAACTGGCGCAAGACCGGCGTGGCGGTCAATTCCAGGAACTCTCGGGCGTGGGCTCCGTCGCGTTCGGCCCGCGCGCGACGATCCGCCGCGTCCGACCGGGCTTGCTCGATGGTGGCCCGCACTCGCCGACTGACATCGGACATCTCAGACATCGTCCGGTGCCTGCCGCGACTCGGAGCCCGCCTCGTAAATCCTGACGAGCTCGACGAGCTTGTATCCGCGAGTTTGATAGGGCGGCACGATTCGCTCCGTTCGTAGGTACTGCAGCATCCCGGCGTCGGCGTAGTCGGGCGGTCCGACCTCGTCGATCTCGCAGAACGCGCGCTCGAGATCGCTCACAGTCATCACCGGTTCGGTCACCGTTCGGGTGACCGGCACAATACCCAACATCTTGCCACGTACCTGTCGATCGCGGGTGTCGAACCGGAGGAACAGCTCATTGCTGATGAAGTTGAACTCGACGTCCGAACGCGACGACGACGCGTCCTCTACGCGGAGCAGGGATACCTGCTCGACGGCGTGCAGCGCGTCGATCAAGGTCTGGGTGAACGTCCCCTCTCCAGACCAGTTGGTCGTATCGAGTTCCATCAAGCGGGGCGTTCGAAGAGTGGAGGCCGGCCTGAACGTCCCGAGTCAGTCGCCTGCCACGACTTCGATGATGCCGCGCATCATCTTATCGTGCGGCACACAGACGTAGACCTGACGGCCGGGTCGCGCGGGGGCGCGCACAAGCACCGTCGTCGACGCTTCGGTCTTGAGATAGCGAGTTTCGAGGCCCCAGGCCTCGACGGCGAGGTTGTGGGTAAGACCGGGGTCCCGATTGAGGACGGTGAATCGCACCTCTTCGCCGGCCCGCAGCTGAATCGTGGGGTTTGGCTCCGACTCGCCCTCCAAATAGAAGGCCATGTCCCGAGTGACGAGCGTGATCTCCCGCACGGCCGCGCTCGTGCTGGCGGTCAATGGCAACAGCAGCACCACACAGAGCAGACCGATCGCTGCGGCCAGCACCGCCGCCACCGCACCGCGAGCCCCGTGACGCTGATTCTTCACCATGTCTCTACCCTCAGCTCGACCGTCCAACATCCTCAACCACCCTCATCCGACAATGAGCCCCGTCACGTACATCACCGCCACCCCGGCGAAGAGACCGCTCGCGACCGGTGCGGTCGTCATATACCTGGCGAATGACCTGTCACCGACCATCTGGTGCGACAGCTGGACGATCACCTGGGCGATGGCCCCCGCGCCGAGCGCGAGACAGAGCACCGACCAGATCGGGGAATAGACGAGCCCACCGATCCAGGCGCCGACGATCGTCGGCCCGCCGCCCAACGCGCCCAGACGGACGAGCTGAGAGAGCCGGACCCGCTCGTGCGCCAACGGCGCGACAATCGCCAGCCCTTCGGTGGTGTTGTGCAGCGTGAAGCCCACAATCAACACGGTGCCCAGCGCCGCCTCGCCGAGCGAGAACGCGGCGCCAATCGCCAAGCCTTCTCCGAAGTTGTGCAGGCCGATGCCGGTAGCCACCAGCAGGGCCAGGGCCCACCCGCGGCCAGCCTCACCGGTTTCCGCCCGTCGACCACGTAACCACCCGCCCACCATCTCGAGTCCGATGAACGCCGCGAGCGCGCCGAACGCGAACAGCGCCACCCCCTGGAACGACCCGGGCGCCAGCGCCGCCGCCTCCAGCCCGTCCTGGCCCGCCTCGATGAGCAGGAACAGCAACAGGCCGACCGTCAGCGCAAGCAGGAAGTCGAGACCGGTACGGCCCGTCCGCGAGACAAGCGGTAGCCAGAGCAGACCGATGGCGACCGGGATGACCCCGACATACAGCCCGATCAGCGCGAAAATGCCGAGAAACCGCGCATCGGCCCGCGGTGTCTCGACCGCGACGGCGACCTCGTGGTCGAGGGTGACCCCGGTGGCGGTCACAACCCGCACGACATGCGTGTCCCCCTGCACCCAGGGATAGGGAATCGTCAGGGTTGTGCGCCCGAGATGCACCAGCGTCGTGCCTGGATCGGCGGAAAACCCCCAGAACGCATCGTCCACCTGCACCTGGGCGATGGTCACCGGGTCTGGACCGTCGTTGAACACGGTGGCGACAATGCCGTCTGGTCCGAGCGTGATCCGTTGGAACGCCAGGTCCTCCACCGGTGGGTACGCCTCGCCTCGGAGGAGGTCGGCCGGACCGGACCACACCATCAACCCCAGCAATCCGCCAAGCAGAACCAAAGGCAGCGCCGCGAGGACCCAGAGCAGCGGTCCCCGCACAGGTCGGTCGGCGGCTGGGGCGGCGGCGCGCGCTTCAAGCGGCACTTCGGGCCTCCGCTCGAAACAGACCCATCCAGCCCAGCTCCGCAAACTCGCTCTGGTGGGCGTGGAACATGAACTCGCCGGGATAACGGAACGTGGTTTCCAGAATCGCCCGCTCGCCCTGACACAGCATGATGGTGTCGGTAGACTCGGAGGCGGTCAGCGAGGTTCCGGTCTTGAACACATCGAAGAACATCCCGTGCAGATGCATGCTGTTGATCAGATCAAACTCGGTGAGGTTGACCACATACATGCGCACCAGCTGGCCCACCTGGACGCGAATCGGTTCCTGCAGGTAGAAACTGGCCACCGTGTTGGCGGCATACACCTCGTTCTCGGCGTCGAAATTGGTGTCGAACGCGTTGAGCACCATCACCATTTCGTCGGCCGGCGGCCGTGGCGACGTGGCCGGAGGATCGATGATGAACGCGCCGTACAGTCCTTTGTGTACATGCCGCTTCAGCGGATTCGCGTGACAGTGATACAGGTGCACGCCGAACGGGTCTGCATCAAACTCGTAGACAAAACTCTCGCCCGGCAACACTTGGTGGGCCGGCAGCGCCCCATCCATCTCCGGTTGATGCCAGCCGTGAAAATGCAGCGTGTGCGGGTGCGACCCCTGGTTGATGAAGTTGATCCGGAGACGGTCACCGGCGGTGGCCCGGAGCGTCGGACCGGGCACCTGCCCGTTGTAGGTCCAGGCCGGAAAGAACACGCCGGGCGCAATCTCGATGTCGCGGTCAATCGCGACCATCTCGTATTCGCGCAAGGTGGTGCCGTCAGTCCGGGGCGTTTCGCGGTAGAATCGCGCCCGCTCGTCAGCCGGAAGATCCGAGAAGTTCCAGGCGCGTAAGAACCGGGTTGGATCGAACGTCTCGGTGGACACGCGGCCGACGGGACCCATTGCGTTGCCGCGATGATCCGGACCGGAGACGCCCTCAGGTGTCCCTTGACCGCCGACCGTGCCTTGCGCCACAGCGGCGACGCCGCCGGTCAGCGACCCGAGCCCAGCCAGCCGCAGCCACGCCCGGC
>JAPYUM010000166.1 GCA_029940535.1 Vicinamibacterales bacterium | reverse complement strand
GCCATCACGATGGCCCCCAGCGCGACCGGCGACCAGTCGAGTCCGAACGAGAAGCCGAACAGGTAGACCGTAAACATCACGACGGCGGACTGGATGATCCCAGCCGTCAACAGCGTGATGACCAGATACAGCCAGAGCGCCCATCGGCCGAGACGGCTGTAGCCCTCGACCAGACTCGTCCCGGTCGCGGCCGCATACCGCGGACCGAACTCGAAGAAGGGATACTTGAGGATGAGGGCCAGGAGAAGCACGCCCGCCAGACCGAACCCGGCCAGGGCCCCGGCGCGCGTCGACTGGACGAGATGGGACACCCCGATGGCGGTCGCGGCCCACAACAGGCCGGGCCCAAACGCCGTCCAGAAACGACTCCGCCCGTCGGTGTGAGAGGCGCTAGGCATCGACCGATAAGTCTACACTGCGGCGCCCCGGATGGTTCCTCCAGAGAAAACGTGGCGTGATCATCAGACGCGGCGGCGCCCGTACGGTGGGGTGACTGACACAGCGGCGTCGTGTCGTCTCGTAGCAGCGGGTCTTCAGACCCGCCGCCCGGCCGTCGGACGCCAAGGTAGTTTCCCCGGCGCCTCGATCGGGCCACAGATCTCATTGTGGCGCACGGCTTCAGCCGTGCGATCGCAGGCCTCAAGGCCTCGCCACCGGGCCGCACCCGTTGCCGCTACCAAACTACGCGATGATTTGGGGGATTGGCTCGCCTTCGACGTCGGTCAAGCGCATGTCTCGGCCGTTGTACCGATAGGTGAGTTTCTTGTGATCCATGCCCATCAGATGCAGCATCGTCGCGTGGAGATCGTGGGCCGAAATTGGCTGCTCCTGAGCCTTGTAGCCGAAATCGTCGCTGGCCCCGATGACCTGTCCGCCCTGGATACCGGCCCCGGCCATCCAGCCGGTCATCGTGCCGGGGTTGTGGTCCCGACCAACTCCACGCTGTGAAATCGGCATCCGACCGAACTCGGCGTGCCAGAGTACGAGCGTCTCTTCCAACAACCCGCGTGACTTGAGGTCGGTCAGCAGACCGGCAATGGGCAGGTCGCATTCCGCCGCATGCTGCGTGTGGTTCTCGACAAGATTGCTGTGTGCATCCCAGGTGTCGGTATTCTGAACCCCCAGCCCGCCTTGAAACAGCTGCACGAACCGGACACCGCGCTCGACCAGACGACGAGCCATCAGGCACTGGCGGCCGAATGATTCGGTCACCGGGTTGTCCAGCCCGTAGAGCTTCTTCGTGGCGTCCGACTCCGCCGACGTATCGACCGCCTCCGGCGCGCACCCTTGCATGCGGTAGGCGAGCTCATACGACGAGATCCGGGCCGACAGCTCCGAGTTGCCCGGATTCTTGGCCATATCCATCTCGTTCAGCGTCGCCAAGGTGTCGAGACGGGCGCGCTGCTGCGCTTCGGTCATCCCCTGGGGCGGCTGGAGGTCGATGATCGGGTCGCCCGTGGCACGAAACAATGTGCCCTGATAGGTCGCCGGCATGAACCCGGCGCTCCAATCCGTCGGTCCTCCCAGTGGTCCCCCGCGAAAGTCGTTCATGACCACGTAGGCGGGCAAGCTCGAGCTTTCTGAGCCGAGCCCGTAGGTCACCCATGACCCGACACTCGGGTACCCGGTCCGGATCTGTCCGGTCTGCATCTCGTAGGTCGCCTGGATGTGGTCATTCGACCGGCCGTAGAGCGACCGGATGAACGCCAATTCGTCGACCTTCTTGGCCAGATGCGGAAAGATCTCTGACACCTCAATGCCGCTCTCGCCATACTTCTTGAACGAGAACGGGCTCGGCATCAGCGGACCGGGATTGCCCTGGCGGACGACCACCGACTCGGCCATGGGTTGTCCGGCATAGGTCGTCAGCGCCTCTTTCGGATCAAACGTATCGACCTGGCTGACTCCGCCGCTCATGAAGAGCGAAATCACCGCCTTGGCCCGTGGCTCGAAATGCGGCGGCTGGGGCGCGAACGGATTCCCCGGCACCGGGGCCTCGCACGTGTCCGACTGCGCGGCCGCGAGCAGGCCCTGCTGGTCGAGCGTGTGGGCCAGCGCCAGTCCGGCGATGCCGCCTCCCGACTGGAACAGAAAGTCGCGCCGATTCCAGAGCGTCCGCTTCGGACCGTGGCAGTGATGAGACATGGATGGGTCCTCGTGCCTACCGCAGATACAGGAACTCGTTCAGATTCAGGATGACGTGGGTCAAGTCGGCCAGGGATTGCTCGGAGACCAGCGCCTTGGCGATCTGCGCCTCCTCGGCGGTTGGCGTCCGCGTGAGCGCGATGCGATACGCCAGATCCACTTGCTCGTCGAGGTTGCCTGGCGCAACCTGTTCCAACCGTGCGGCGAACAACTCCGCTTGATTCAGGACGAACTCGTTGTTCATGAGCGTGAGCGCCTGCGTGGCCACGGTCGTCACGTTTCGAGACGCCGCCGTCTGATTCTGGTCCGGCAGATCGAACGTATCGAAGAACGGAAAGCCCAGCGAGCGACGACGGTAGACGTAGACGCTTCGTCGCCACACCTCCGGTCCGTCTGGCTGGTTGCGCCACACACCCTTCTCGGACGTCTTGAGCACCTCTTCCGGGACGTAGGGGAAAATCGGCGGGCCACCCACCGTGAGATCGATACCACCGCTGACCGTCATAATGGTGTCGCGGAGCGCCTCGGCCTCGAGCCGTTGCTGACGGAACCGCCACAACCACGTGTTGTCGGGGTCCGCGTCGTAGCTCGGCTGATCGTCGTGACCGGAGACCATCTGATAGGCCTCGGAGGTCATCAGCAGCCGGTGCATCTCCTTGATGCTCCACCCACGGTCCATAAACTGGACCGCCAACCAGTCGAGCAACTTGGGATGGGTTGGCAACTCGCCCATCTGTCCAAGGTTGTCGAGGGTACGGACGATGCCTCGACCGAAGTGGTGATGCCAGATGCGATTGACCATCACCCGCGCGGTCAACGGATTATCTTGCGCGGTGAGCCACTCGGCCAGCGCCAGCCGGCGTCCCGACGTGCGACCGTCTTCACGCGGAATATGGGTCGGGGGATCTCCGTAGGTGGCGACCGTGAGAAAACCTGGGGTCGACGGCTCGGTGGGGGTGAGCGGGTCTCCGCGGCTCAGAAAGTAGCTGGGCGGGGCCTTGTAGGACGGTCCTCCCTCCTCGTAGAGGAAGGTGCCTGGCTCGTCCGGAGGAATCCGGCACTCCACGCATCCGATGATCTCGTCACCGGGACCGTCGGGCGCGAATCGGTAGTCGCCGTCGGTCACGATTTCCGCCATCGGCGGCTCGGGTGGCCGGGTTGCCTCGACCGCGTCCAGGTCGGCTTGCAACGCCAGGCGGCGCTCGAACTCGTCGGGCGTCAGTGCGTCTGCGAGGGCCTGCTGGGGCACGCCGAGCGTCAAGACCTGGTCAGCCAGCAGCGCTTCACCCGGGGTGCGATCTTCGGCTGATTTGATGGCGGCCTGCAGCACGTTGTCCGGAAAGTCACGACGGATACGCTCGATGAGCAACGCGTGGCGGTGCGGCGCTTCGATCTCCCGGATCCGGACGCGAATCGCCTCCGACTGGACGTCAACTGCGGCGTTCTCGGCGCGATATGCGGCCGCGGCATCGCGGTCGAGCAACGGCCAGTCGGTTTCGACATACCCAAAGATCGACGCCTGCAGGCTGTAGTAGTCCCGTTGCAGAATCGGATCGAATTTGTGATTATGACAACGAGCGCACTGCACCGTCATCCCCAACACGCCGCGGCCCACGGTCGCCAACACGTCGTCGAGATAGTCGTGGCGACGCTCGGGATTGTCTTTCTCACGGAACTGGACCCGTGGCCCTGCCCGCAGGAAACCGGTCGCGATCAGCGTCTCGTCGGTCACATGGTCCAGTTCGTCTCCAGCGATCTGCTCGCGAATGAACTGGGAATACGGCTTGTCCCGGTTGAACGCGTCGATGACGTAGTCGCGATAGCGCCAGGCGTTCGGGCGGTTGTAGTCCTGCTCAAACCCGGTCGAGTCGGCATACCGCGCCACATCCATCCAGTGACGCCCCCAGCGCTCGCCGTAGTGGGGCGAGGCGAGCAGTTCCTCAATCACCCGCTCCCAGGCCCCGCGCTCGGTGTCGGCCAGGAACGCGTCGGTCTGCGCCGGCGTCGGCGGCAGACCGGTCAGATCGAGATAGGCCCGTCGCAAACGAATGAGCCGGTCGGCTCGCGGCGCCGCGCTGACCCCGGCGTCCCGTCGGGCCGCCTCGAGAAACCGATCGACCGGGTGTTGATAGGTCGACGACGCGGGCACCCTCGCCTTCTCAGGCAGCTTGAACGCCCAGTAGTCGCGGGCGCCCGTCGGCAGCTCCGCATGTTCGAGCGACGCGACCACGGCCTCCGCATCCGGCGCTCCACCGCCATCCCAGTGGGCCCCATCATCGATCCACGCCCGCACGGCGGCGACTTCCACCTCGCTGACTGCCCCGCCGCCCATCGGCATTTTGGGACCGTCGAGCCCGGCCAAGACGCGATACAACCGGCTCTCTTCCCCACGACCCGGCACCAGCGCCGGACCGCGCGCCCCACCCGTAATCGCGGTGTCACGTGTGCGCAGATCGAGTCCCGACAGTTGTGAGGCGGCCCCGTGGCAATTCCAGCAACTGCGCTCGAAGATGGGTCGGATGTCGTCGGTGAAGGTGACCGGTTCGCTGGTCTGCGCGTGAGCGACCGAAACCGAGCCTGCCACCACGGCGAGCGCGACAACGGTGACCCGGGAACAAAGTAGAGTGCCGACTCGTCGCATCGCCATCCTCCAGCAGCTCGCCGGAAAGCAGAGTGTCTGCAAAATATCTCGCCTAGTGTAGCAAAACACCGGTCATATCGGATGACCGGCCCCACATGGGGTGTGCACCTTGGCGCGGACCACACGCCACAACCAGGCATCCGGTCGCCGTCGCACTCATGTGGCCATAGCGCGGGGGCGATCAGGGCTGCGTTTGGATGATTCCGAGGTCTTCGAGCCTGGCGTTGCGGAGAATGTTCTCCAGCCCGTAGTTCCCCTCATGGCAGGCGTATTCGAACACCGGCTGATCGGTCTTCGCCATCGGGAACATCAGGGTCCAGGGGCTGGTCCAGGTCGCTGAATCATCGGCAGTGATCTCGTACTGGATGGTGTCTGGCCCGATCCGCGTGAACCGTTCCGTCAACCGCACCGCACCAGTCGCCCCCCGGAACCCGGTGTCCGCCGTGTAGCTGGTGGACTCGACGACCAGCGTGTCGTGGTCCCAATGCCCGCGGGCCTCCCCATGCCACTGCGGAATCTCCGGAGACGGACGGCCGTCCAACGGGACGATACGCGCGTCGTGCACCATCTCGGACAGGATGACGACGTGATCGGGCGTCTGCAGGATCTGATAGTTGTTGTTGTAGCCACCGGGAAGCCTGGGCGTACCGAAGGTGAGGCAACGCTCGCTCAGACCACGGGAGTCAGCCCCGTCGGCCGGGTGTGCCCGTCGGTACGCCCCGCGGGCGGCACTACGCTGTTTCGCACTATCGGTCAGCGCGGGAATCCGACCGTCCGGCGGGTCGACGATGAGCGAAGTCCGCTTGTCGTCGGTCAACTCTGTGCCGTAGTCGAGCCACCACTTGGCGTGGACGCTCGGGGACGCATCGTAGTCCGCCTGCTCCTCGAGACGCCGCGCGGTGTAGGCGACCGCTTCTTCCGGGCTCATGACCGTCTTGCCGGTAAACTCGCGAGGCCGCTGCAACGGGGTCATCGTCCGGTAATCCCAGACACCCTGCAGATCCGGCGCACCCCATGCGGTTCGAGGCGGACTCCAGCGCGCGTCCTCGCCCCGGGGGCCACTCGCCGATTGCCCCGCGGCCACACCGGCGCTCAGGGCCACTGCCCCCGCGACGACCGCAACGCACACTGCAGACACTACCTTGTCGCCGCTCATGCGAGACCTCCTCAATCGGTTGAAACACGATACCACTCACCCACGATGGAGTCACGCAGTCACCAGTCGCTCGGCGGTCACCCTATCGAAGCGCAGCGGGGCTCCGGTCGCGCCATTTCTGAGAGCGACCACAAGGCGTCATACAATGGGCTCGCGCAGGAGCCCATCATGATGAGATCGATACTCGCGACGCTCGCCGTTCTGCTGGCCACGCCGACCTTCGCGCAGGAGGCGCCGGAGGCGACCGACGTGACGTCGGCCGACATCCGGCAGTTCATCGACGCGTTGCCCCGAGACCGCGTCAGCGACCGCCCGATCCGGGTGGTCGACGTGACCGGCGACTACCGAGTGGGCGTCTACGCCGTGTTCCGCCCGGAGACACTGGCCGGCGGCGCCAATAAGCATGAGGTCAACACCACCGAGATCTACTACATGTTGAAGGG
>JAPYUM010000165.1:3965-6451 GCA_029940535.1 Vicinamibacterales bacterium | reverse complement strand
TAATGGCCACGACACCTTCCCCTCGTTGCCAGGCGTGTTCGAGCACCTCGAACGCCGCCTGGTGGAACCCGCATGGAAACAGAAACCTGGGGTCGGGCGAGACGCTGAATGGCTTCTCCGCAAGCCCGTAGTAGCTCTCGTACATCAGTCCACTCCTAGCTAGACTAGTGCCCTGTATCAAAAGTTCGATACATAATTCGCGCCCGCGACGAACCCAACCGTCCTCCTCGACTCGAGGGCGGGCGTCTCCACGCGTGGCCGTACACGTGGGTTGTCGTCAGATCTAGATAGGAACGATAGGGGTGGAGCGTTGTCCAGCTGCTGAAGAACGTCAGAGCGGTTTCCCGGCAAGCCGTTCGTCTGGCTAGGCGCGAGGAGGGAGCATGCAGGCGGCATGCGACCCCGCTGAGTCAATGCCGCGACGTCCGCCCTTGACGGACGGATCGCCAGGAAACCGGTTAGAGCGTCGCCGGCGGGGGTAGAGGCGGCGCGGGGGGGGCGACGGGAGGGGACGAGCGGAAGATGAGCGCGCCAAGCAGGCCGCCCAGAGTCGTGAACACCGTGCCGACCACAAGCATCAGGATGAAACCGAAGAGCACGCCGAGTACGCCACTGTTCTCCGAGAACCGCTCGAGCATCTCGCGCGCTTCGGGCGGTACGTCAGCGGCGGAGTTCATCCACCCCTCCAGGAGGCTGCGCTGGATCGGCGCAGTGACGAGTGACACCGGCACCGACACGACGGCGTATACGACCGCCCCCAGCACGCCGGCCAGAAATCCGCCGAACGCACCTTCACCGAGCTGAATCGGCTCGGTCTGGCCGTGTTGCGTCAGATACGAGGTCACCATGCCGCCGCCCATGATCCACAGGCAGCAGCAGTTGCCGATCGAGATAATCGGCAGCGCCGAGAGCACCCCCATGAACAAACCGCCGAACAGCACGGGCTGGAGCAGCGCGGGAGACATGTAATTAGCCGGGGCTTCGCCCCGAACCTCACGCGGCCGCGGGGCGCGCATTGTCGCGCGCCCTGACGCTGTTTCGAACGACCGTCATCGCCTGCCAGTCAGTAGCTTAGTCGTAGTACTCCAGGCCGAGATGGGTGATCAGCTCCTCACCGCGCATGAATCGAAGCGTGTTCTTCAGCTTCATGAGCTGGATGAAGAGGTCGTGCTCCGGGTACACGTCAGGCGCATGCACCGGACTCTTGAAATAGAACGACAGCCATTCCTGAATGCCGCTCATACCGGCCCGTTTCGCCAGGTCGAGGAAAAGCACGAGGTCCAGCACAATCGGTGCGGCCAGGATGCTGTCGCGACACAGGAAGTTGATCTTCAGCTGCATCGGATACCCGAGCCACCCGACGAGATCGATGTTGTCCCAGCCCTCTTTGTTGTCGCCCCGCGGCGGGTAGTAGTTGATCCGCACGACGTGGCACAGGTCCTTGTAGAGCGCCGGATAGAGATCTGGCTGGAGGATGTAATCCAGCACGGACTTCTTGCTCTCTTCCTTGGTCTTGAACGACTCGGGGTCGTCAAGGACTTCGCCGTCGCGGTTCCCGAGAATGTTGGTCGAAAACCACCCCGACACGCCAATCAGCCGCGCCTTGAGGCCGGGAGCGATGATGGTCTTGATCAACGTTTGACCGGTCTTCAGGTCCTTTCCGCACACCGGTGAGCCGTTGTCGATGGCCAGCTGGTCCAGGGCCGGGAAGTCGGCGCTCAGATTGGGGGCCGCGTTCGCATACGGAATCCCTTCCTTCAGCGCGGCATAGGCGTACACCATGCTGGAAGAGATCGCGTCGTCGTTCGATCGCATCGCGGCCTCGAAGGCCTCGACCGACTGGTGCGCGTCGCTCGGCGTGAGGAAAATCTCGGTACTGCCGCACCAGATCATCACGACCCGGTCCAGCTCTCGGGTCTCCTTGAACCGGCGGATGTCCTCGCGGACCTGTTCGGCGAGCTCGAGTTTGTTGGCACCGGTCTTGATATTGGTGCCCATGAGCCGCTTCACATATTTCTGGTCAAACACCGCCGGCCACGGCTTGATCGCTTCGAGTTCCGGTCGAATCTTCTCCAACAATGCCGGCTCGATGACGCCGGCCGTCGTGGCCGCTTCGAAACCGTTCTGCTCGAAGATGTCCCAGGCGCCGAACACAAGGTCGTCGAGCCCGGCGAGCGGCACGAAATCCTTGATGAGCGGCGACCGACCCTCGGTTCGTTTGCCGAGGCGCACGGTCCCCATCTCGGCGAGCGAGCCGATCGGCGGCGCCAGGCCTTTCCTGATGAGCAGCGTGCCGGCGATAAACGTCGTGCTGACTGCGCCCATGCCGACCAGCATGACGCCGAGCTTCCCTGTGGCTGGGGCTATTTCGACTGGGTGTTTCACGGCGCGCCACTATATCATGGCGGCCAGTAGCCTCCCGGAGTCGAAACGGGGTTACAGTCCACGCCGCGCGGTGTGGACCAGCCACGTTCGGTGCACGCCGC
>JAPYUM010000165.1:0-3865 GCA_029940535.1 Vicinamibacterales bacterium | reverse complement strand
CGGGGTTACAGTCCACGCCGCGCGGTGTGGACCAGCCACGTTCGGTGCACGCCGCCACGCCATGCCGATATTCAAGCGACTCAAGAAGGAATCGGACCTCCGAGTGTCCATGATCGGGCCCCGGCGGGACAACCGTGTGCTGCAGATCGGTGGAAGCGCCCCCGACCTCATCGCCCGACTGGCCACCGTGGTCGGTCTGAATGGACAAGCCTCGGCGCTGGTCCCGGACGACAGCGCCAGTGAGGCCCTCGCCCGTGCGGCGGCGGCGCGGGGGGTGCTGGTCGACGTGAAAGTCGCTCCGCTCCGTACGCCGCCGTTCGCCGAGGGCTGGTTCGATGTCGTCGTCATCCCGGAGCTGATCGGGGGGATGCGCCCGCATGAACGTGTCGGCACGCTGCAGGGCGCGCGGCAGGTCCTGCGTGTCGGCGGACGGTGTCTGGTGATCGAATCCGCTCCGCGCGGCGGGCTCGGCGCGCTGTTCTCGGGCCGGACGCTCGACCCCCATTACCGCACGCACGGAGGTGCAGAAGCAGCGCTCCTGGCCGAGGGCTTTAAGCCGGTGCGCACACTCGCGGAGCGAGACGGGCTGCTGTTCACCGAGGGCCTGAAGCCCGACGCGGTCCAATAGGGATGCGCCCCGGAGTGATTTCCAGGCGCCGTCCCCGACTCACCGCCTGACCTCTCGGGAGCACACAGGTGTCTTGCACGGTGGCCAACCGCCAGCCAAACGGACAGGAGTGGCGTCAAACACCCGATAAAACCTGGGATTACCAGCGTGGCACGGGCGGAGGCGGCGGCAAGGCTTTTGCTTATCGGTGACATGGGTATGACTCCGCCTGAATCAACACCCACCGACGCGGCCGCGGGCGCCCCGCCCTTGGCTGACGTATTCTCGGCCGACGGCACCGTCACCGACGTGCGCGTGATACGACGACTCGGGGCCGGGCTGGACGAACGCGCTGTCGCCGCGGTGCAACAGTGGCAATTCTCGCCGGCGCTGCGACAGGGCACGCCGGTCGCGGTACTCGTAGAGGTGGCGGTGGAATTTCGACTGCGGTAGTGAACCGCGGGCACCAGTATGGGAGAAACGATGGATATCGCGCTGGTCAGTGTGACCGCGATCTCATTGACGATGGCCTTCGCCATGGGCATCGTGGCCTGGCGGATCATTCGAGAAGAGCGGCGCCGTTCGGACGTCCGGGTCGCCTCGCTGTTGACCCAGCTCGGGCGCCCCCCGGACCCGTCGGGCGATGTGTCATCCGGACTGCACACGCACGGGCGGGTCCCGCCCCCGCCTCTCGAGACGCCCGTGCCAGACCCGCCATCTGAGCCGCGCCCCCGCCGGTTGTTTGCCGCTGTGACTGGCCCTTCGGTGTCGCTACGTCCGTTCCTGGCCACTATTGGCGGGGTGGGAATCGTCCTGGCGCTGGGAACCGTCGCGATGCTATCTGGCCGCGATACCCCTCCACCCGCCCTATCCGAACGGGCAACCCCCGTCGAGCTGCTCTCGCTCGCGCACGCCAAGCAGGGTGAGTATCTGGCGATTACCGGGGCCGTGCGAAACCCGGCCGACGGCGTGGACAGAGGACGGCTGAGCGTCATGGCCACGGTCTTCGATCGGGACGGCACGCTGATCGGGACCGGGCAGACACCGCTGCCGGTGCGAGCGCTGGCCCCGGGCGGCGAGACACCATTCACGATCTCGATGCCGGAGGCCGACCGCATCAACCGCTATCGGATCAGTTTCGCGCAGGACCAGATTGGTGTCCCACATATTGATCGCCGAGAAACGCCTGACGCGGCCGTGACCACGCCGCCGATGGCTGGAGGCCAGCCATGACCACCCGTCTGACGTGTGCCGTGCTTGCGCTCGCGGCGATCCCGATTGTCCTGACCGGTCAGCAACCGCCCCGAGATGCCGACCCGGCCCAGGAGGCCTCGGCCGACGCCCAACGGTTCGTCTTCCGCACCGGGGTCGACCTGATCAACGTCACCGCGACGGTCACTGACGCCCGCGGCCGGTTCGTCCCCGGACTCACCCAGGACGACTTCACCATTTACGAGGATGGCGAAGAGGTGGAGGTCACCCAATTCAGCAACGAGCGGGTACCGGTCAGCTTGGGTATTGCGCTCGACACGAGCGGGAGCATGGAAGGCCGGAAGATGGACGCGGCCCGCACCGCCCTCGACCGCTTCCTGTACGACCTGCTGGCTCCGGACGACGAGATCTTCTTGTACGAGTTCAACTACACGCCCGAGTTACTTCAGGACTGGACCGCCGACCGGGACCGCCTCAGCCGCGCCCTCCGGAGCATTCGTCCTCGCGGCGGTACGGCGATGTACGACGCGGTGGCGGAATCACTACCCCGTGTCGCGGAAGGACAGCATCGGAAGAAGGCGCTGCTGATCATCTCCGACGGCAACGACACCAACAGTGAGATCGACGTCAGAGGCCTTCGCCAACTCATCCGGGAAAGCGAGGCGCTCGTCTACGCCATCGGGATCGACGGCGATGCGCGTCGCACCGGGTGGAACCCCCGTGGTCGGTCCGTTCCCATCCCGTCTCCCGGACGCATCCCCAGTCCCTTTCCGTTTCCGGGGGGCAGACGCCAGGCGCCCCAGTTACCACGGGGACGCACCGCGGGGGGCGGGAATCAGGAGGACCGGGTGAACGTGTCCGCGCTGCGAGACCTGACCGACGATAGCGGCGGCCGGACGGAGATCGTCCGAGACGCCGGGGATCTCGACCCGGCCACCGCCGGCATCGCTCGCGAACTCAGCCAGCAGTACTACCTGGGCTATCCGACCCGGTCAGAGCAAGACGGCGACTGGCACGCACTCCGAGTCGAGGTGCGAAACTCGGCCTACCGAGTTCGAGCCCGACGCGGCTATACCGCCTCCCCCTAAGTACTGCCGGTGACAACCACGGCAATGTAGTCGGGCGCTGATGCGCCCGGATCGCCAAGCGGCCCTCTGCTATCATCCGGCGGGTGGAATTGCTCACCGCGGTCGGTTTCAGTCTTGTGGGCAGCGGGGGCGGCGTGCTGCTCGCATCGCCGCTGCTCCTGTTGCGGCGAAGCACCCGACTCCAGATTGTTCCCGACCTCATCAGCTACGCCGTGGGCACCTTGCTCGGCGTGGCGCTGCTCAAGCTCGTGCCGGAGGCGCTCGAGTTGCTCCAGGCGCCGGCGGCGCTGGGCGCGCTGCTGGCAGGCATCCTGACGTTCTTCATGCTCGAAAAGCTGGTCCTCTGGCGGCACTGTCACACCGCCGACTGCGACGCGCATGAAACCAGCGCCACGCTGATTCTGATCGGCGGCGGACTGCACAACTTCACCGACGGCGCCATCATCGGCGCGGCCGTGCTCACGTCGCTTCCCCTGGGACTCACGACGGCGGTGGCGGTCGCGGCCCACCAAATCCCGCAAGAGGTGGGTGACTTCGCGATTCTGCTCGAGGCCGGATACTCGCGCTCACGCGCCTTCGTGCTCAACGCCGTGTCAGCGTCGACCTGCGTGTTTGGGGTCGGCGCGGTCTACCTCGCGACCGGCGCGGCTCCCAACGCGCTCCCGTACGTGCTGGCGTTCGCGGCCGGCAGCTTCCTCTATGTCGCCATGTCTGACTTGATCCCGGGCCTGCACCGGGAAGCCGTGGACGTTGGCGCGGTTCGTCAAGTGGTGATGATTGCGCTCGGAGTCGGCACCATCGTGCTGCTGTAGGTTTTCCGACGAGGCGTCCGTCTGGCGGTATTGCTTCGTCGGTCACAGGCCGCCTGCCTGCTCCCTCGTTGCGCCTAGCCAGACAGACGCCTCGTCCTCAGCGACATCGGTCCGGGCCCGCGCCTGATCCGAGTGACCGGGGTCCC
>JAPYUM010000164.1 GCA_029940535.1 Vicinamibacterales bacterium | reverse complement strand
AAGATGTCGTCCAGCGCACCGTCCGCCGTCACGCTCTTGGCGATGAGACCACTCGTCGTGTCGACCAGCCGTGCCGTGATACGTAACTGCCCGCCAAGCCGCTGGTAGCCGCCGACCACGACCCAGCGGGCGTCAAGCTCGCGGCCCAGGGCGGTCACGGCCGCGTCGTCGAGTTCCGCCTCGCCGCGCCGCGCCGCGACTGCGCGCACCCGCTCCTGCGCAATCACCGTCAGAGCGCCCAGCGCCTCGAAATCCGCCGTGACGGTCTCGGCGATGCCGGCCCCGATCCAGTCGTCGCTCGGTTGGCCGCTCATGTTGTTGAACGGCAGGATGGCCAGGCGCTCGAGCGCCCTAGGACGGGCGGACTCGCCCTCGCGTTGTGCCGTCGCGGGCGCCGCGGTCAGCAGGTACATGGCGATCATCGTCAGGGCGACCCGAACTCGAAGTGTAGATGACATAGTTTGTATGTTGCCGACCAGACATGACGGCCGCACGGCGGTCAGCCGCGACACAGTCCTACGATTATATCGGTCGTCCAGACGACTGTCTGGCGGAAAAGCGTGTGCCTGGCCGGAGGACGACCAGGCCGAACGCCGCGCGGGCGGCCGCGAGCGTGGTCAGGCCCTTTATGAGCCGTGCCGCGGCAAACGTGAGCGGGTCGAATGTCCTGGTACGGGGGAGTGATGTCTGAGCGGCGGAAGTTACCCAGCGAGGCCGAACGTAGCCACCGGCACCTCAGCCGGCCCGTCCGGGTCCTCGACACAACGGCTGATCGTCGCCCTGAGGGCGCGCTCGACTGACAGCACGTGCTGCACGGCCTCCGGGATGACGGTCCGCTGTGCCGTCTCGAGTTCACCGAACTGCACGCCAAAGCCGATCCCCGGGTCAGTGGTCGTCACATGCCCAGTGACGCGGGTATCTTCGGCCGAGTCACCCCGCACTTCGCGCCACATTCCGGCGCCGTGGTCCAAGAACGTCCGAGGCGATTTTCTGACGAGGCGTCTGTCTGGCTAGGCGCGAGGAGGGAGCAGCCAGGTGGCTGTGACCGACGAAGCAACACCGCCAGACGGGCGCCTCGTCAGAAAATCTAGCCGACCTCGAAGGCGTCGTGAAGTACCCGGACCGCTTCATCGACCTGCGATTCGTCGACGAGGCACGTGATCCGGATCTGCGATGTGGTGATCATCTCGATGTTGATCGCCGCGTCGGCGAGCGCGCGGAACATCCGCGACGCGAATCCAGGCGCGTTCTGCATGCCGGTGCCGACGATGCTGACGTTGCCCAGATGATCGTGCGCGACACAGTCGGCGGCGCCGATGTCGGTGGCGATACGCCGCGTCACCTCCAGCGCTTGCGTCACGTTGCGGCGCTCGACGGTGAACGAGAGGTCGGTCAAGCGTTCTGTGCTTGCGTTCTGCACGATGGTGTCCACACTGATGCCGGCATCAGTCAATGGCTCGAAGACTCGCGCCGAAATCCCAGGACTGTCCAGTACGCCCCGTATCGTCACCCGAGCCACGTCGCGGTCGTAGGTCACGCCACGTACCTTGTTGCTGACCTCCATTGCATCGCCTCCGTCTGACGTGATGTCGTGAATGAGCGTGCCCGGCACGTTCGCGGTACTGGACGCGACCAGCACGGGGAGCTTGTACCAGGCGGCCAGCTCGATCGAGCGCGGGTGCATCTTGGCCCCGTAGGTGGCCAGCTCGAGCATCTCTTCGTATCCGATCTCCGCGAGTTTCTTGGCGTCCGGTACGACCCGAGGGTCAGCCGTGTAGATGCCATCGACATCGGTGTAGATTTCGCACCGGTCGGCCTCGAGGGCGATCGCGAGCGCCACGCCTGTCGTATCGGAGCCACCTCGTCCAAGCGTGGTGATGTCCATCTCGTCGTTGATGCCCTGGAACCCCGCGATGATGACGACGGTGCCACCGTCCAGTTCGTGTCGGACCCGAGCGGGGTCGAGATGTACGATAGACGCGCGGCCGTGCGCCGCGTCTGTGCGGATCCCGGCCTGCGCGCCGCCCATACTGATCGACGGCACGCCGATCTCGCGCAGGGCCATCGCCATGAGCGTCGACGACACGACTTCGCCGGTGGATAACAGCAAATCCATCTCGCGTGGCTCCGGAGCGGGGCTCACGGAGTCGGCCAGCGCGATCAGCGCGTCGGTGGTCTTGCCCATGGCCGACACGACGACGGCAATCTCGTTTCCCGCCTCGCGCGAACGAGCCACACGTTGCGCCACGGACTTGATCTTGGCCGCGTCGCCAAGGGACGTGCCGCCGTATTTCTGAACGAGAATCGCCACTGTTCTATTGTCTTCCGATTCGGGTGCCCGCGTGGTTGGGTTCAAAAAATGGTGACGACGCGATCATCACGGCTTGATGGCGTCCTCACTCGGGACTATTCTTGGGGCTCGCGAAGAGACGAAAGGGCGAGTCGACTTGGCTCGCCCAAGTTTACCGAAAGTGAGATCAGGATGAGTTTTCTACGATCGTCGCGTCTCGTGCTTGCCCTGGGTGTCGTGTCGTTGTCGGTCGTGAGTGCGATGGTGGCGGCCGAGCGGTCGGCGTTGGCCATGGCGACGGCGGCGGACCGATTCCTCGAGAGCTTGACGCCCGAGCAGCGGTCCGAGGCGACGTTCGAGTTTCAGTCCGACGAACGCACGAGCTGGCACTTCATCCCGACCGAGATGTTTCCCCGCAACGGATTGACCCTCAAGGCCATGACCGACCCGCAGCGGGCTCGGGCGCACGACCTGCTCAGTGCGGGGCTGAGCCAGCGCGGCTACCTGACGGCCACGGCCATCATGGACCTCGAGACCGTGCTACACGCTCTCGAGCCGAACGGTCGGCTGGTCCGTGACCCGGAAACCTACTTGTTCTCCGTGTTTGGGACCCCATCGTCCGACGGCGCATGGGGCTGGCGCATCGAAGGGCATCACATGTCGATGCACTTTACGGTTGTCGACGGGAAGGCGGTGGCGGGTTCGCCCTATTTCTTCGGGTCGAATCCGGCGCAGGTGCGCACCGGGCCCAAGTCTGGTTTACGGGTGCTGGGTGCGCGCGAGGACGCCGCCCGGACGCTGGTGATGGCGCTCGATGGGGCGCAGCGCACCGAGGCGATTCTTGAAGACGTCGCGCCCGATGACATCCTCACGGGCGCCAATGTCGACATCGATCCGCTCTCGCCGGTCGGCGTGCGGGCCTCGGCGCTCAATCCGAGCCAGCGTGAGTTGCTCTTGCAGGTGATCGGCGCTTACACATCGGTCATGGCTGACGACATCGCGGCGGAGCGGATGGCGAGTATCCGTGATGCCGGACTCGACGGGATCGGGTTCGCCTGGGCAGGGCCGACGGAGCGGGGCGCGCAGCACTACTACCGGGTGCAGGGGCCGACCTTCTTGATTGAATACGACAATTTCCAGGGCGACGGCAACCACGTCCACTCGGTCTGGCGCGACTTCAACGGTGACTTCGGTCGCGACCTGCTCCGCGAGCATCTGCAGGCGTCGGCCCACTAGCGCAGACATCGCCGGCTATTGGCGCGAGTCATCGACAGGAGCACGAACCATGACAGGCGCACGAAAGATCGATCCCCGAGTGTTCGACCTGTATGACGAGTATTGCCACGGCCACATTAGTCGGCGCGAGTTTCTCAGTCGCGCGACGGCCATGACAATCGGTGGCGTGTCGGCGTTGTGGATGGCACAAGCCCTGTTGCCTCGGTATGTCGAAGCCCAGACCATTTCTTTCACCGACCCGCGGCTGAAGGGCACCTACGCCGAGTACCCGTCACCGGGGGGTACCTCAGGCACGATGCGGGGGTATCTCGTGCAACCGGCGGGGGATGGGCCGTTTCCGGCCGCGCTGATCATTCACGAGAACCGCGGTTTGAATCCGCACATCGAGGATGTCGCGCGTCGTGCCGCCGTGGCGGGATTCCTGGCCTTGGCCCCGGACGGGCTGGCCCCCGTTGGCGGGTACCCGGGGAACGACGACGATGGCCGCCAACTGCAACGTAGCCTCGAGCCGGAGCAATTGGATCAAGACATGATCAACAGTGCGCGCTATCTCAAATCGCACGCACTGTCGAACGGTCGACTCGGTGCCACGGGATATTGCTGGGGTGGCGGCATGACCAATCGTCTCGCCGTGGTGCTCGGCAGCGATCTGGATGCCGGGGTGCCGTTCTACGGCGCCGCGGCGGCGAGTGCGGATGTGGGGGCCATCGAGGCGGCGATGCTCATCGTGTACGCGGGCACCGACAACCGCATCAATTCGATGTGGCCTGATTACGAGGCGGCGCTGCAGGCCAACAACGTCACCTACGAGATGGAGATGTTTGCGGGGACACTGCACGGGTTCCACAACAACTCGACGCCGCGCTTCAACGAAGCCGCCGCTGCGCAGGCGTGGAATCGCACCATCGGTTTCTTCCGGGAGCATGTCGTCGGGTAGGGCCGGACGTCGTGTGCGGCTACCCTGCGACGACGGCGCCTGATTCCTGGGCGGCCGCCAGCACCCGACTGATGACGCCGGTTGGATCGTGGCGGCGGAAGTAGGCCACGTCGGCGAGGATGACGAGCTTGCCCCGGGCGCGAGACAGACTGACATTGACAAGGTTCGACGCTGACGAGGACGGCGTCGTGTCCGACAGCAGGCGTCCCGGCGCCGGCGGTTCGGCATCGACCGTGTCGAAAATGACGACATCGCGTTCGCCGCCCTGGAAACGATGGACCGTGCGACACTCGACCCGTTCCGAGAGTGACGGATTGGCACTCAGGAGTCGGCCGACCCGGCGCAGGGTTCACGGGCGGCGATGCGCTCCGTATGCCCGGTGACTTCACCGTTATTGGGGCCAGACCGGGGTGTTGCGTAGCTGGGAGGGCGACCAGGCGCTGAGCGTCGATTGGCGCAACCGGTGGACCACGGCGTTTCGACACGCCGAGGAGTTCAAACGATTCGAGAAGAACTTCCGCAATCGCCAGACGCAATTGGAGCTCGGCTACAACACCCGATCTTACGAGTCGGTGAGCGGTGGGTACACCGTTGGCCGAAACTTCGACGCCGACTTTCAGTTATGGACCGGCGCGGCGACCTACACGCTGACCGAGGAGCTTTCCGCCGAGTATGAGTTGCAGCGGCTCGATCTCAACCCCGACCCGCGGGACGAGAGCACCTGGATTCACGTCATCCGCGCGAGCCAGTTCTTCACGCCTGATCTGTTCTTGCGAGTGTTCTTTCAGACCAACTCGGCGATCGACCGGCGCAATGTGCAGGCGGTGTTCGTCTACCGGTATCTGCCGCCGTTCGGCACCGTGCAGGTCGCGTACCAGCGCGGCACGGCTGAATTCGGTGAGCGTTCCGAGCAAGGCAACACGCTGTTCGTGAAGCTCACGACCGTCCTTTAGCGGCGCGGTTTTCGGAACAACAACGCCAGATCGGATGCCTCGCCCGAAGACCTAGTCCATGCCGGCCTGTTCGCGTACATACCGGGCGGCCTCTTCGTGGGTTGCGAACCACACATCGCCTTTGGCTTTGATGTGATCCACGAGACCTTCGAGCGCCACGATACGCGAGCGGTGCCCGCTGACGTGCGGATGCATGGTCAGCAAGAACATCGTCCCTTCTTCCCACGCCTTGTCGAACTCGTCGATCCACACCTGCATGAGGTCCCGCGGGTTCATGTAGCTGTTGCCGCGCGGGTTGAACAGCGGCGCGTCGTCGAGGATCCACTCCACCGGGAGCTCGACGACACCGGTGGCCTCGCCATCCTGGACCAGCTCGTACGGGCGGTCGTCGTGCATCAGCGAGCTTTCGTACAGAAAGCCCATGTCACGCACGATCCGCAGCGTATTCGGGCTGTGATTCCAGGAGGGGGCTCGATAGCCTACCGGGCGCACGCCGGTGATCTCTTCGATCGTGGCCACCGCCTGTCGGAGCAGTCGTTCCTCGGTCGCGCCGTCGAGCGATGTGTTGAGCTCGTGGATCCATCCGTGTACGGCGATTTCGTGCATCCCGGAACGCTGGATCACGTCGGCCTGCTCGGGAGCGAGCTTCAGACTCCACGCCGGGAAGAAGAACGTGGCCGGTATGTTCTCGTCATCCATCAGTTTCACGATGCGTGGCAGCGCGACACGGGATCCGTACTGTCCCTGGGACAGCGGACCGATGCTGACCTCGCCGGTACGGAGGCCGTAGACGGTCTCGTTGTCGACGTCGTATGACAGGAGAACGGCGACGCGGGCGCCGTCCGGCCACGAGACCGGATTCAGGTCGCGTCCCGCGCGCACGTGGTTGACCTCGGCGCGCACGACGTCGTCCGACCAGTTCCACGGCTCGGTCGGGTCGCGCGTCGACTGCGCCGCCCGGGTGACCGGTGCCTGACACGACGCGACGGTGAGCGCGAGAAGAGGAAACGCCGCCATGGCGCCAAGTCGAGCCGAGATGCTGGAA